>NZ_CP107982.1:2207500-2522857 GCF_036104975.1 Amycolatopsis sp. NBC_00355
TCGCGGACGCCCGGCGCTCGGGCCGCTGCACGGTCTCGGCCGGCGCCGGCGGAACCACCCGGAGCGTGGCCGCGATACAGGCGGGTGACAGTTACCTGGGCGCCCTGGTGTGGAGCCGGAAAGCCGTCGACGGAAACGACTTGCCGGACGCGATGGACTTGCGCACCCTCGAGCGCGCCACCCACATCCTCGGGTTGCTCATCCTCAAGGAGCGGGCGGTCGCGGAGGCCGGTGAGCGGCTGAGCGGCGAGCTCCTGACCGAGCTCATGGTCGGCGGCCCCGGGATCGGCACAGCCCAGCGCGCCCGCACCCGCGCCCGCGACATCGACGTCGACCGCCTGGACCTGGTCCTCGTGGTGGACTCCCCCACGCTGTCGTCCACCGATCTTTCGCGGCACCTGCACCACATCGCCCGGGACCACGGCGGATTGGCCGGCGAACACCTGGGACAGGCCACGATGATCCTGCCCGGCGGCCACGATGACGAACAGACCGCCGAGTCGGTCCACAATGGACTGCGGCGCACCCTGGGCGGCCCGGTCACCGTCGTCGGAGAACGCGCGGTCGGCCAAGACTGGTCACGTGCTTTCTCCGTCGCCAGCCGCTGTGGTGCCGTGATGCGCGCGATCGGTCATACCGACCTGGGCGCCACCACACGTCGCTACGCCTTGTACGCCCTGCTCTTCGACCCCGAACGGACCGGCGAACTCGACCGGTTCCTCACCGACGTCATCGGCCCGCTCGTCGAGTACGACCGGCGGCGCGGCAGCGATCTCGTCGACACTCTCGGCGCGTACTACCTCCACCACACCAACGTCGCGGCGACCGCCCGGGCGTTGCACGTGCACGTCAACACCCTGCTCAAGCGGCTCGACCGCGCCGGCACCGTTCTGGGCACCGGCTGGCGCCACCAGAACAACCTCGAACTGCAGCTCGGACTCCGCCTGCACCAGCTCCGGGCGAGCACGAACGCGCCGTCCTGAGGCGCCTCAGGTGATCCGCGCCGCGTCCCGCAAGGCGACTTTCGAGAGCTTGCCGGTTCCGGTTTTGGGCAGGGAGACCATGAAGAAGAATTCGTCGGGTAGCCACCACTTGGCGACCATCGGCGTGATGTGCGACAAGAGCTCGTCGGCGGTGGCGGCACTGCCGTCGCGCAGGACGACGTAGGCGACGGGCCGCTCCATCCACCGCGGGTCCGGACGGGCGATCACGGCGACCTCGACGACGTCGGGGTGGGAGGCGAGGGCGGCCTCGAGCTCGACCGAGGAGATCCACTCGCCGCCGGACTTGATCAGGTCCTTCACCCGGTCCACGAGCCGTAGGTAACCGTCGGCGTCGATGGTGGCCAGATCGCCGGTGCGCAGCCAGCCGTCCCCGGTGAAGCTGCCCGCGGCGTCCACCCGGTAGTAGCCGCCGGCCACCCACGGGCCCGCCACCTGCAGCTCGCCGACCGCGACGCCGTCGCGCGGCAGCTCCCGGCCGGTCTCGACATCGGCGATCCGCACGTTCACCAGCGGCAGTGGCTGGCCCTGGGCGGCTCGCACGGCCACCTGCTCATCCGCGTCGGCGTCCCGGTGCTGCGTGCGGGTGCCGCCGATGACCCCGACGGGACTGACCTCGGTCATCCCCCAGGAATGGGTGATGGGTACGCCGATCGCGGCGCGGTAGCGCTCGGACAGTGCCGGGGGAACGGCGGAGCCGCCGCCGAGCAGGAATCGCGTGGCGCTCAGGTCGTGAGCCCGCAACCCGGGAACCAGGCTCGTCCAGACCGTCGGCACAGCACCGGCGACCGTCACCCGCTCGGCCTCCATCAGCGTCAGCAGGTGAACCGGGTCCGCGGACGCGCCGGGCAGGACCAACGAGGCGCCCGCCATCATCGCGCCGTAGGGAAGCCCCCAGGCGTTGGCGTGGAACATCGGCACGATCGGCAGCACGACGTCGCTTTCACAGAGCCCGATCAGGCCGGCCGCGAGCGTCCCCAGGCAGTGCAGGACCGTCGAGCGGTGGCTGTAGAGCACGCCCTTCGGCGGGCCGGTCGTCCCGGAGGTGTAGCACAACCCGGAAGCCAGGTTTTCGTCCGCGAGCACGAACGTGTCTTCGAAGGAGCCCGCGAACGGATCGGCCGCTGAGATCAGCTCGTCGTAGTCCAGGATGCGGGAGTCCGCCGGGATCTCGGCGTCGCTGCCGTCGGGCAGCACCACCCAGTAGCGCACCAGCGGAAGCCGGCCGGCGATCGGCCAGATCCGCGGGAGCAGCCCGCGATCGACGAACACCACGTCGTCCTCGGCGTGCTCGACGATGTACTCGAGGTGCTCCGCAGGCAACCGGATGTTGATCGAGTGCAGCACCCGCTTCGTGGCCGGCACCCCGAGGTAGACCTCGAGGTGGCGGCGGGTGTTGCTCGCGAACGTGCCGACCCGTGCGCCGACCGGGACGCCGAGGGCGTCCAGCACCGTGGCGAGACGCCGGGTGTGGCCGGCCACCTCGGCGTACGTCAACCGCTCGGCACCGGCCGTGACGACGCTCTTGTGCGCATAGAGCCGCTCGACGCGCTCCAGGATGTGCGCGATGGTGAGCGGCCTCGGCTGCATCAGCCCGTCCATGACGTCTGCTGCCTTCGGCACCGGCCGGTCCTGGGCTTTTTCGGGAGGCATGTCCAGGCACCCTAGGCGCGGTTCCAGGCCGGACAGAGGTGCGAACCTTCCACTCGTTCCCGCCCTCCGGCAGCGGATCCTCACACCTCGAGCACGCGGCCGGCCCGGTTCGGCACCGGGACGCGGGCCGGCGACGGTCCTGCCACGCGAGACCGTCGCCCGGATGCACGACGTCCTCGTGTACGCGGACGACACAGGTCCTGGCCGTCCGCCGGCTCGCGGCTATCCGCGGCGCCGAACCAGCAAGGTGAGCATCTCCGGCAGGTCGAAGAAGCGGGCGATGTCGAGCGCGGACCGCGGGCCGAGGGCGGGGTCGGCGCCCGCGGCCAGCAAGAGGGTGACGCCGCGCTCGGAGCGGCGGAACACGGCCGCTCCGAGCGCGGTCTGGCCCCGGTCGTCGACCCGCGCCGTGTCGGCACCCGCGTCGAGCAGCGCCCGTACCGTGTCCGGGTGGTCGTGGTACGCGGCGAGCATCAGCAGGGAGTCGCCGGCCTCGTTGGTGAGGTTCACCGGTATTCCGGCGTCGATCGCCTCCGCCAGCCGTTCGGTGTCGCCGGTGCGGGCGAGGTCGAACAGCGAGCGGAGGTAATCGAGGTCCTCATCGGTGAGCGCTTCGGTCACGACCGGCCTCTCAGGAGATCGACGCGGGGAATCGCTCCCACACGCGGTGAGCAGCGAGCAGTTTCGTCGTTTTCGCGAGCACCGCCGCCGGATCGTCGTCGATGACGATCCCCGGCCCGGTGGCGCACCCGGCGGCCTCGAGCGCGGCGCGCCCGCTCCCCCACGCGCCGATCGCCTTCGCGTGCCGGAAGCACTCCTGGACCATCAGGACCACGCGCGGATCGACAGCGGCGCCGGCCTCGGGTCCCTCGGCGGACAGCACGTCCGCACCCGGCGGCGGGCCGCCGGCGAGGAGCAGGGCGTCGAATTCGACCGAGCGAGCGGTGAGGAGGGTGCGCTGGGCGACGAGCCCGCTGTCGGCGTCGAGCGGCCCGCCGGTCGGCGCGATCAGCAGCGGCACCATGCCCGCGGCCAGGATGGTCTCGCGGACCGTGCGCACCCCGTCGAGTTCGGCGGGGTCGACCACGATCCCGATGATGCGCCCGTCGGTCGGCCACGTGCCGCCGAGCTGGGACAGCGCGGGGCTCGGCGTGACCTTCTTCTGGCGGCCGGGACCGGCCGGGGCGGGAAGACCGAGACCCAGCGCCACCTCCTGGCACAGCTCACGGTCCACATTGGCCAGTACGAGCAGTTCGCGTTCCTTGATCGCCTGCTCGTAGCACTTGCCGAGTTCGAAGGTGAACGCCAGCACGACGTGCTGCTTCTCGATCGGCGTGAGGCTCAGCCAGAACAGCCTCGCCTGCGTGTAGTGGTCGGCGAACGACACCGGTGACTGCCGGACCTTCGAGGCCTTCGGCAGTGGCTGAGCGACCTCGACGAACGGCTTGGCCTCGACGCCGGCCTCGAACGGGTTACCGCCGTCGAGGGAATTCGGCTTGTACGGGGCGACGCCGCCGTGGATCGCCTGCTGGTGGAAACCGTCGCGCGTCATGTCGTTGACCGGCACGTGCGGGCGGTTGACGGGGATCTGGTTGAAGTTCGGCCCCGCCAGCCTCGTCAACTGCGTGTCCAGGTAGGAGAACAGCCGCGCGTGCAGCAGCGGGTCGTCGGTGACGTCGATGCCGGGCACCAGGTTCCCGACGTGGAACGCGGCCTGCTCGGTCTCGGCGAAGTAGTTCGTCGTGTTGCGGTTGAGCGTCAGCATCCCGATCGGCTGCACCGGCGCGAGCTCCTCCGGCACCAGCTTCGTCGGGTCCAGCAGGTCGATGCCCTCGAACGTCTGCCTGGGCGTGTCCGGGAAGATCTGCACCCCGAGCTCCCACTGCGGGAACGCGCCGGACTCGATGGCGTCGGCGAGGTCGCGGCGGTGGAAGTCCGGGTCGACGCCGTTGAGCAGCTGCGCCTCCTCCCAGACCAGGGAGTGCACGCCCAGCTTCGGCTTCCAGTGGAACTTCGCGAGCGCGGACTCCCCGTCGGCGTTGACGAGCCGGAAGGTGTGGACCCCGAAGCCCTCCATCGTCCGGTAGGACCGGGGGATCGCGCGGTCGGACATCTGCCACAGCACGTGGTGGGTGGCCTCGGTGTGGGTCGAGACGAAGTCCCAGAACGAGTCGTGCGCGCTCTGCGCCTGCGGGATCTCCCGGTCCGGGTGCGGTTTGGCCGCGTGGATGATGTCGGGGAACTTGATCCCGTCCTGGATGAAGAAGACCGGGATGTTGTTGCCCACCAGGTCGAAGTTGCCTTCCTGGGTGTAGAACTTCGTCGCGAACCCACGGGTGTCGCGTACGGCGTCGGCCGACCCGCGCGACCCGACGACGGTGGAGAACCGCACGAACACCGGCGTCTCGACGCCGTTGCCCAGGAAACCGGCCTGGCAGACGTCCGAGGCGGTGCCGTAGCCGACGAACACCCCGTGCGCGCCGTAGCCGCGCGCGTGCACGACCCGCTCCGGGATGCGCTCGTGGTCGAAGTGCATGACCTTCTCGCGCAGGTGGTGATCCTGCAGCAGCGTCGGGCCGCGCTCCCCCGCTTTCAGGGAGTGGTCGGTGTCGGAGAGCCGGGCGCCGGCCGTCGTGGTGAGGTACTCGCCCTGCTGCCCCATCGACGTTTTCGGGGCGCCGGTCGGCGCGCCGGTGGGGGTCACGGTCTCCGGCCCGTCCTGGTCCGGTTTGGGCGGCAGCGGTTCGCGGGGGTCGATCGGTTCTCCGAGCGACGGCGGTTCACTACCGGGTGATCCGGGGATCGGGGGGTTCGTCAGCTCGGTGACCTTCTCGACGGCTTTCTCGAGTGCGGCCTTGACGAGCTTGCGGGGGGTCTTGCCGGCCACTGTGTCCTCCTCGTGGTGCAACGCTGGGAACCGGGTACCCGCGGATCCGCTGGATACCCGGTGACGACTCGATCAAGCGCCGAGCGACCGCTCGGCAGGAGCGGCAGGAGCGGCAGGAGCGACGCGGTACCCGGACGCGGCCGCCGCCGTCAGGGTTCCCGCCGGGGAAGCGGCCGGGTGGCGGGACCTTCCAGGACCGCACCGTCGACGTCGAACCGGGAGCCGTGGCACGAGCAGTCCCAGCTGCGTTCGGCGCCGTTGAACCTCAGCAGGCAGCCCAGGTGCGTGCAGCGCAGCGACACCGCGTGGACGCCGCCCGTCCGGTCGCGGAAGACGCCCTTCTTGCCGAGCCCGTCGGGCAGGACCTTCGCGGTGTCGACCGGGATGTCGTCGATGTCGGCCGCCTCGGCCGGGACCAGGCGATCGCCGATGAGATCTTTCGCGACTTTGGCGTTCTGCTGCAGCAACGTCGGCGCGCTCGCCAGGCTCACCCGGTGCGGGGAGAACAGGTCCGCGTGCGGGTTGCCCGCGCCGATGACGCGGTCGGCGAGGATCTCCGCGGCCACCGTGCCCATGGCCAGGCCCCACTTCGCGAATCCGGTCGCCACCCACAGGTTCGAGACGCCGGGCAGGTACGAGCCGACCATCGGGAGCTTGTCGTAGGCCACGGGGTCCTGGGCGGACCAGCGGTGGGTGATGTCGCCGACGTCGAAATGACGGCGGGCGAAGTCCGCCAGCGCGGTGTAGCGGTCGAAGTCGACGCCGCGTTCCCCGGCGGGGTGGCTCTGCCCGCCGATGATCAGGTGCTCACCGGAACGGCTGATCGACCACGACGGGCTGCCGACGCTGATCGCCAGATCCTCCGGCGGCGTCCCGGAGGAGAGCCGGGCGGCGACGCAGTAGGACCGCTGCGCTTCGAGACGCGCGAAGAACAGTCCGCGGTCCAGGATCGGGTAGTGGGTGGCCACCACCACCTGCTCGGCGGTGACGGTCCCGCCGTCCGTGTGGACCTGGTACGGGGCGGCGACGGACACGTCGTGGACCCGGCTGTGCTCGAAGACACGTCCGCCCGCGGCGACGACCGCCGCCGCCAGGCCGCGGACGTATTTGACCGGGTGCAGCACGATCTGCCCGGCCAGGCGGACCGCGCCGAACGTCGGGAACGGGAGGTCCGGCTGCGCCGTCCACTCCACGGGGAGACCGGCGCGCCCGGCGGCGTCGGCTTCGGCGCGCACGATGTCGTGTTCGCCGCTGGTGTAGGCGAACGTCGCGGCCGGCGCGCGCTGCAGGTCGCAGTCGATCCCGTCGGCGAGGGATCCCACCAGTTCGACGCCGGCGGTGGCGGCCGCGGCGTAACCGGCCGCGGTCTCGGCACGGTGTTCCCGCTCGAGGGTGGAGTACATCGTGGACTGCAGCGCGGTGACCTTCGCGGTGTTGTTGCCGCTCACTCCCCCGCCCACGCGGCCGGCCTCCAGGACGATGACGTCGACGCCGCGGCGCGCGAGCAGCAGCGCGGTCGTGAGACCGGCGACACCGCCGCCGATCACGGCGACCGCGGCCTGGTGCCGACCGGACGACGTCGGGTAGTCGACCGCGGCGGACGCCGTGTGGAGCCACAGCGACTGTTCGGCGGTGGTCGTGGTCATCGGAGGCCGGAGTGGAGTGGTGTGTTCATGGCCGAGCCCTTCACGAATCAGAGCGCGCTCGACGCTGCGCGGCGGACAAGATGAGCGGGACCGCCGACCTCCACGCTGCTCATCGGACAGGTCCTCTCCTCGTGGTCTCGGGTCCGGCTGGGGACGTTGCGGGGCTACCCGCCCTCACGCGGTTGAAACGACGCCCAGCCGGCGCACTTTCGTGTACCACGAAGGGGTGGCCGCTCCCGTGACCTGTCACCGATCCAGCGTCGACTGTGGAGTGAAGCCGGTTCGGCTGGGTACCCGGAGCTTTCCGTGATCCAGGAGGGTTCCATGTACCTGCCCCGCCCCCGCGGGCCGCTGGCTCCGCGGCCGTCACCCGGCTCCGCCGTGAGCCCGACGACGTGCCCGCCGACCCGGTCGCGGCCGACACCCGCCTCCCGGTCCTCCACGACGACGACCTCCAGCTGACCCTGTGGATCTGCTACGAACTGAGCTACCGCGGCTTCGACGACGCCGATACCGCCTGGGAGCACACACCATTCGTCACCGGACTCCGCCGGCAACTGGAACACCATTGGGTGAAAGGCCTCCACGAACTCGTCACACCCACCACCGTGGCACCCGAAACCGTGCCGCAGGCCCTGGCCGATCTGGTGCGCGCCGACGAAGGACCGCCCCTGGCGAAATTCCTGCAGCGCCGCGCGTCCGACACGCAGTTCCGCGAATTCGTCACCCACCGGTCGGTGTACCACCTCAAGGAAGCCGACCCCCACAGCTGGGCCATCCCACGGCTCTCCGGCGCCGCCAAAGCCGCCCTGATCGAAATCCAGACCGACGAATACGGCCAGGGCCGCCTCGAACGGATGCACTCCGAACTCTTCCGCGCCACGATGCGGGCCCTCGGCCTGGACGACAGCTACGGCGCGTACATCGACCACGTCCCCGCCGTGACCCTCGCCGTGAGCAACCTGATGTCCCTGTTCGGCTTCCACCGCCGCTGGCTCGGCGCCACCCTCGGACACCTGGCGGCGTTCGAGATGACGTCGTCACTGCCCAACCGCCGCTACGGCAACGGGCTACGCCGTCTCGGCGGCGACACGACCGCGACCCGGTTCTACGACGAGCACGTCGAGGCCGACGCGGTCCACGAACAGATCGCCGCACACGACCTGTGCGGCTCCTTCGCCCGGGAAAACCCGGCCGCCGCAGGCGATGTCCTCTTCGGCGCGGCGTGCGGGCTGGCGGTGGAAGCCGAATTCGGCCGGACCTTACTGGCCTGCTGGGAAGAGGACCGGACGTCCCTGCGTCCGCAACCGCGGTCAGCGGCGATCGTCGCCGGAGGCCCGGAAACCGCGGACCTTGTGGGTACCGTCACAGAACGGCTTCAGCGCGGAAAGCCCGCACCGGCACAACGCCACGACGTTCCGGCCGGGATCGATGACCTCGCCGTCCGCTGAGCGGATCTCGAACTCGCCGCGCACCAGCAGCGGCCCGTCTTCGTACGGGGTGATGGTCACGGGGGTACCGGCGTTGTCGTCCACGAACCGCGAGTACCCCCGCCACACCGCGTTCATGCCGGCGGGACGGACCCGGCGGTGACGGCCGGCCCGACCGTGGGCGTCGAGGAGGAGTTCCTCGTCGTCGACGCCGGCACGCGCCGCCCGGTACCGCGGGCGGCGCAGATCCTCGGCCGCGTCGCGGTCCCCGTCGACGGTGGCCACGAACCCGAGCTGTACCAGTCGCAGGTCGAGGCGACGACCGGAGTGCTCACCGACCTGCGTGACGTCGCCGGGGCGCTGACCGCTCAGCGGACGGCGCTGGCCGGCGCGGCACGAGCCGAGGGAGCCCTGATCGTGCCGGCCGGAACGCCGCCGCTACGCGGAGAGACGCCGCGGCTGACCGACGGACCGCGCTACCGGGCGATCGGCGAGACCTTCCGCGGCGTGCTCGCCGACTACGAGACGTGCGGCTGCCACGTCCACGTCGGCGTGCCGGACCGGGCGCTCGCCGTCGCCGTGGTGGACCACCTGCGGCCGCGGTTGCCGACGCTGCTCGCGCTGTCCGGGAATTCGGCCGTCCACCACGGCCGGCCCACCGGCTACCAGAGCTGGCGCGTGATCCAGCAGGCCCCGCTGCCCGGCAGTGGCATCCCACCCCGCTTCGGCAGCCTCGCCGCCTACGAGCGTTGCCTGGACCGGCTGGTGGACGCCGGGGTGCTGGTCGACGAGCGGATGACGTTCTGGGCGGCCCGGCCGTCGCCGGTGTACCCGACCGTCGAGGTCCGGATCGCCGACGTCGCCCCCACCGTCGACGAAGCGTTGCTGCAGGTCGCGCTCACCCGCGCGCTGGTCCACACGGCACTGACCGACCTCGACCGCGGCCGGGAGGCCCCCGAGGCCGACGGCCAGTTCGCCGCGGCGGCGCTGTGGAGCGCCGCCCGCTACGGGATCCACGGCCCGGGCATCGACCCGCTGACCGGCCGCCGGGTCCCGGCCGTGACGCTGCTGGAGGACCTCGTCCGCCACGTACGCCCGGCTCTCGCCGAGACGGGCGACGACAGGATCGTGGACACCCTGCTCCGGCACGGCCGCACCGGGGAGACCGGGGCCGAACGCCAAACCCGGGTCGCGGACCGGCACGGCGCCGCCGCGGTCGTGGACGAGGCCGCCAGGCTGCTCCCGGCGCCGTCCCAGGTCGTGGGTGCGACCGATCCGCGTTGCCGGGCGGAGATGCGGTGAGCCGGCCGGAGCCGGGCCGGTGCTCAACGAGGTGCTCGCCGGCCGCCGCCGTTATCCTCGGTGGTGGACTGCTCGTCGCGATCCCGGTCGCGGCCGCGCCCCTGCTCCTCGTCCGGGAAGTCCTCCACCCGCGGCTCGACCGCACCTGACCGGAAGGACCTCCTGCGTGCGTACGTTCACCTGCCCGCACTGCGCGAACCTGCTGTTCTTCGAGAACTCGGCCTGCGTGGTGTGCGGCACCGACGTCGGCTACGACCGCGCGACCGCGTCGATGCTCCGGACGACCGGACGCGATCGCTGCGCCAACGCCGAACTCGCCGGCTGCAACTGGCTCGCCGCGGGCGACCCCCTGTGCGGCTGCTGCGAGCTGACCCGGACCCGCCCCGCCGACGAAGACGTCGACGCACTCGAAGCCTTCCGCGCCGCCGAAGCCGCCAAACGGCGGCTGGTGTACCAGCTCGACGACCTCGGCCTGCCCGTGACACCGCGAAGCGCCGATCCCCGGCACGGCTTGGCGTTCGACCTGCTCTCCAGCGCCGGCCGGCCGGTGACCACCGGGCACGCCGGCGGCGTGATCACCATCGACCTCGCCGAAGGCGACGACGGGTTCCGCGAAGGCCTGCGCGCGCGGCTGGACGAGCCGTACCGCACCCTGCTCGGTCACTTCCGGCACGAGATCGGCCACTGGTACTGGGATCTGCTCGTCGCCGACGCGCCGGCCGCGTTCCGGGCCCTGTTCGGCGACGAGCGGGCCGACTACCAGCAGGCCCTGGAGAAGCACTACGGGAGCGACACCGGCACCGGCTGGGCGGAGAGCCACGTCAGCCACTACGCGGCCGCCCACCCGTGGGAGGACTGGGCCGAGACCTTCGCCCACCTGCTGCACATCCGCGACACGGTGCAGACCGCCGCGGCGCTCGGCGTCCTCGTCGCCGGCACGCCGATCGCGCCCCACCCCGGCAGCCGGGTCGACGCCGTCCCCGAGGACCGGACCGACGACGTCGACGAACTGATCGCGACCTGGATCCCGCTGTCGCGCGCCCTCAACCAGCTCAACCGCAGCATGGGCAAGGACGACCTCTACCCGTTCACGCTCTCGCCCGCGGTGCAGGCGAAGCTGCGGTTCGTCGGCGCGATCGTGGCCGCGAACCGGACGTGAACCTGCTTGACGAGCGGGACGCCGCACGGCGAGCGGACGACGTCACCACCGCACTGGACCGGCTGGCCGGCACCTTCCAGGAGGAGGGGGAACTGCCGGTCGTCCTGCAGCGGGCGAACCGGCGCTGAGCGACGACGGTTCAGCCGGCGACCGCGATCACGTGCTTGCCGAGGGTGCCGCCGCGTTCGAAAGCCCGGTGCGCCGACGCGATGTCCGCCAGCGGGTGGACGCTGTCGACGACCGGGCGCAGCGCGCCGGAAGCGACGTAGCCGGCCAGATCTCGCAGCACGGCCTCGTCGGGATTGGCGCTGAACGCGCGGATGCGGCGGGAGCCGTGCACGCTCGACGCGGCGATCGCGGCGAAGGCGGGACCCGACAGGCCGATGGTGACCATCCGGCCGGAGCGGGTCAGCCGGCTCCGGTAGCAGGTGAGCTCCGAGCCCACGGTGTCGAAGATGACGTCGAACGGCCCGATCCGGTCCGACGTGGTGGTCCCGTAGTCGAAGACCTCGTCGGCGCCCAGGTCCCGCAACGCGGCGGCGTGGCGGTCGCGGGCCAGCGCGGTGACGTGGCCGCCGAGTGCGTGGGCCAGCTGCACGGCGGCGGTGCCCACACCTCCGGCGGCCCCTCGCACCAGGACCCGTTCACCGGCGGCGAGGCGGACGACGTCCCGCAGCCCGATCAGCGCGGTGGCCCCGGCGACCACCAGTGACGCGGCCTCGGCGGACGAGACGCCGGCGGGCGCGGCGCTGACCCGGCCGGCGGGGACGACGACGTACTCGGCGACGCCCGCGACGGCGTGCTTCTCCCGGGGGTGCACCGTCCCCCAGACCCGCTCGCCGACCCGGCGCCCGCGGACGTCGGACCCGATCGCGGCGACGACCCCGGCGAAGTCCAGCCCGAGTCCGATCGGGAACTTCCGGCCCGACACGATGCGCAGCCCGCCGGCCCGGACCAGGGTGTCGTGCCCGTTCACGCTGGCGGCCTCGACCGAGACGAGGACGTCGCCGGGGCCGGGCGCGGGGCGCTCGACGTCGGAGACGAGCAGGACGTCGGGGGTGCCGAAGCCGGTGATCTGAACGGCCTTCATGGTGGGTTCCTTTCGCGATCCGGTGTGGTGAGACCGATCCTGGGGCCCCCGCGCGGCGGCACGGTCGTTCGCCTTGTCCTGGGTCCGCCGGACCCACCTTCGACCGGACGGGCCCGCTTAGGCTGTGGTCATGACCGACGACCCCCGACGCGAACTCGCCGAGTTCCTGCGCACCCGCCGGACCCGGATCACACCGCAGGAGGTCGGCCTGGAACCCGGCCCGAGGCGGCGCGTCGCCGGGCTGCGGCGCGAAGAACTGGCCCTGCTGGCCGGGGTGAGCACGGACTACTACCAGCGGATGGAACAGGGCCGCGACGTCCGGCCCTCCGACCAGGTCCTCGACGCCCTGGCCCGCGCCCTGGGCTTCTCCGCCGAAGAGACCCGGCACCTGCACAGCCTCGCCGCCGCCGCGCGCACACCCGCTCGGCCCCCGCGGCGCTACGAGCCGGAGGAGGTACCGCCCACCACCCTGCGGCTGCTGCGCACGATGCCGACACCGGCGCTGGTCGTCGGCCGGTTCCTCGACGTCCTGGCCTGGAGCCCGCTGGGCGGCGCGGTGCTGGGCGAGTTCACCCGGCTGCCCCAGGGCGAGCGGAACCTGCTGGCCCTGCTGCTGCACCCCGACGCCGGCCGGGTGTGCCCGGAGCGGGCGGCGACCGTCGCCGAGCTGACCGGGATGCTGCGGGCGCAGGTCGCCGCCGAACCGGGCCACCCGCGCGCGGTGGAGCTGGTCGGCGAACTCGCGGTCTCGAGCGACGAGTTCGCGGCCCTCTGGGCACGACACGACGTCCTGGAGACGACCCGCGGGCAGATGCGCGTCGAGCACCCGATGGTCGGGGAGCTGAACCTGGACTGGGACGCCTACCCGATCCCGGGCTCACCCGGCCCGTTGCTCATGGCCTTCACCGCCGCGGAAGGCAGCGCGGACGAAGAACGGCTCCAGCTGCTCGCGAACCTGCTCGCGGCCGCCGGAGCCTGATCGCCCGGCCTCGCCGCGCACGCCCGTCCCGCCCCGGCTGTCCCCTCCGGACCGCCGGTGCGCGGGGCCGTCCGCGAGCAGCGGGAGCGGCCGGCGATGCTCGTCACCGTGCCTCGGCGCGCAGCGAATACCGGCGCTCGGCGTAGGCGAGGTCGTCCCGCCAGAGCCGGGCGGCGGTGCGGCGCATCAGGGGGCGCAAGACCCCGGCGGCCTTGCGGGCGACGTCGAACCCCGGGCGGTCGGACGCCGCGACGACCGCCTCGATGACGGCGGTGCGCGGGCGGCCGTCCACCCCGGTCCCCAGCGGCGTGGCGTGGGTTTCGACCACGCTGCCCGTCCCTTCGCCTTCGACGATGCGCATCACGACCGTCCGCGGTTCCGGGCACACGAACTCGGCCACCACCGGCACTCCCCACCGGCCCGCCAGCCGGAAGGTCACCTCGACCAGGAACCGGTCGTCGGCGTCCGCGACGTCGATGCCCACCGGCGCGTCGAGCACCTTCAGCCGGGCGAAGGAGTACGGGTGGAACCACGCTCCGTGCCACGGGTCGAGGCGGTTGGCGACGACGTCGGCCGGCTCGCACACGCCGATGACCGTCGCGACCGCGTCCACCCCGTCTTCCGGGCGCGGCCGGACCGGCACCACCGGCCGCTCGGTCGCCGGTTCCCCGCCGAGCCGATCGAGCCTCGCCCAGACCAGCACGCCGTCGTCGAACGACGGGACCGGCGACCAGCCCGCCTGCCGCTCACCCCCGATCCGCAGGCCGTGCCAGCGGCAGACCAGCTGGTCGCAGTCGAGCCGGGCTTCCGCCAGCGGCGCCCCCAGGTGCGGACACGCACCCGGGCCCACCCTGAGTTCGCCGGCCCGGGTACGCCACGCGACCAGCTCCCGGCCCCCGATGCGGCGGCCGAAGGGGCGGTCGTCGCGGACTTCGCGGCTCGCGGCGAGGACGTACCAATTGCCGGACGGGCGCGCCTCGGCGCGTTTGACCGCGGCTTCGATCACGGCCGGGCTGCAGTCGCGGTAGGTCGGTTCCTGCTTGGCCCAGCTCGGCTCGCCGAACGGCTGGATCGGCCAGTTTCGCGGCCACCGACGATCGAGCTGCCGCCGCACCGTCATGAACCACGCTCCTGCTCGCCGCACTTCGGCCGTCCGCACCTGACGGGATCATCGTCGAACATCCGCATCGATCGTGCAACGCTTGCGCGCCGAGGTTCGAGCTCAGGGGTGGCCGGTGAGGAACTCGAGCGCCGCGGTCATGTCGCCGACCCAGGGCAGCCCCTGGACGACGTGCCGTTGCCAGCCGGGCCCGGCCGCGCACACCGCGACGCCGCGCCGCTGGAGCCGCCGGGCCAGCGGCTCGTCGGCGGTGCTCGGGGAGATCGACCAGAGCAGGGCGGTGGCGGCTTCGAGTTTCGAGATCACGCCGAGCGTGGTTTCGGCGGGCACCATCTGCCCGAGGTAGACCACCGGCACGCCCGCTTCCAGCAGCGCCGCCCGCAAGAACTCCACCGGCAGGGAGTGCCGTTCGCCGGGACAACAGGCCAGCACCACCGGCCGGCCGGTGGTGCCGGGCACCATCGGCTCGCGGCCCGCGGTGAACCGCAGCAACGCGCCCGAAACCTCCTGGCTCAGCGCCCATTCCGATTCGAAGCAGGGTTCGCCGCGCAGCCACCGGCCGCCCAGGTTCCGCAGCACGGGCGCGACCACTTCGGTCCACGTGGCGGCGGCACCGAGCGCCGTCAGGGTGGTGTCGACGATCGCCGCGATCGAGGTGAACCGCAGTTCCTCGGCGGCGTCGCCGAGCTCGCGCACGCGCTGCGGCACCGGCACTTGCGCGGGTGCGTCCGCGGGAACGGGGAACGCCGTCGCCGCGGCTTCACGGGCCCCCATCCCCCGCTCGATGAGCCGCTGCATGTGCTGGAGCCTGCGGACGTCGAGGTCCGAGTAGCGCCGGTGCCCGCCGTCTTCGCGGGCCGCCGGGCCGATCCCGTAGCGCGCATTCCAGCTGCGGAGAGTGACCGGCGAGACGCCCAGGAGCTCAGCGACCTTCCCCGGGGTCCAGGTCGCCCTGGTGGCCGGCCCCGTGGTCGTGGTCGCGTCGACGTTCATCGGGTTCACGATCCCACACCACGTCGCGTTTTCCGCCGGGTCGGATCTCGTGTGGACAAGTCACAGCGCATGTGCAACGGTTGCGCATCGATACGCCCGGCCGAGAGAGGAGCGTGCATGGCGGCGACGACGGAAGGCGTCGTCCCGGCGAGCACGGGACCCGGCGGCTGGCTGACGTCGGTGAGCGACGCCTGTCTCGAGCACGCGAGCGGCTTCGTGGCCGAGCGGTGCGACGAACAGTTCCTGGGGCGGGGCGAGGGAACGCTCGCGATCGAGGCCTTGCCCGAGTTCGTCCGCGAGGGAAAGTTCTTGAGGCCGCTGTTCGCCTACGCCGGGTGGTGCTGCGCCCGGCCCGAGGACGAAGCGGCGCTGCGCGCGGCCACCAGCCTGGAACTGCTGCACTGCTTCGCGCTGGCCCAGGACGACGTCATGGACCGCTCGGCGCTGCGCCGTGGCCGGCCCGCCCTGCACACACAATTCGCCCGCTGGCACCGCGACCAGGGCTGGAATGGCTCGGCGACGCGGTTCGGCGAATCGGCCGCGGTCCTGTCCGGCGATCTCTTCCTCGTCTGGTCCGAGCAGATGCTGCGCGAAAGCGGCGTGCCGGAGCCGGCCTTGGCCCGGGGTTGGCCGCACTACGACGCGATGCGCTCCGAGCTGGCCGCCGGTCAGCTCGCCGACCTCGTGAACGACGCGCGGAGCCTGCCCAGCTGGGACGCGGTGCTGGACGTGATCCGCCGCAAGTCCGGCAACTACACCGTCCGGCGACCGCTGGAGTTCGGCGCCGCGCTCGCCGGCGCGGACGCCCCTGTGCTGCGGGCCCTCGGCGAGTACGGCGGCCTGGTCGGTGAAGCCTTCCAGTTCCGCGACGACCTGCTCGGGGTCTTCGGCGACCCGGACCTCACCGGCAAGCCGGTCAGCCAGGACCTTCGGGACCGCAAGGCCTCGAGCGTCGTCGTGCTCGCGGTCGCGATGGCCGAGGGCCCTCAGCGGCGGGAGCTGCAACTCCTGCTGGACGAAGAGTTCCTCGACGACGACGCCATCACCGGCTTGCGGGGCACCATCGCGGCGACCGGCGCACCGGATCAGCTCGAGAAGCTGATCGACCGGCGGGTGCGCAAGGCGCTGGACGCGCTCGACGACGCCGCGATCCCCTCCCGGATGCGCGAAACCCTCGCCGTGCTCGCGGCCCGCTGCACGGACCGGGTCCGGTGAAGACGGTTCCCGGGCGGACGACCGACATCGTCGTGGTCGGCGCCGGCCTTTCGGGGCTGGCGGCGGCGCTGCACCTCGCCGGGCGCGGCCGGCGGGTCACCGTCCTCGAGCGAGGATCGGGGCCCGGCGGCCGGGCCGGCCGGGTCGAACTGGACGGCTACTCGCTCGACACCGGGCCGACCGTGCTGACCATGCCCGGCATCGTGCGCGACACCTTCGCCGCGGTCGGCGCCGACATGGCCGGATACCTGCCGTTGCGGCGGCTGGATCCGGCCTACACGGCGTCCTTCGCCGACGGCAGCCGGCTGGCGGTGCATTCGGACGCCGAGGCGATGGCCGATGCGGTCCGCGCGTTCGCCGGCCCGGCCGAGGCCGCCGGCTACCTCAGGTTGCGCCGATGGCTGACCCGGCTCTACACGGCCGAGTTCGACCGGTTCGTCGCCTCGAACATCGACTCGCCGCTGGGCCTCGTTTCCCGCGATCTCGCCCGGCTGGCCGCCCTCGGCGGGTTCCGCCGTCTCGAGCCGAGGATCTCGTCGTTCCTCGGCGACGAGCGGCTGCGCCGGGTCTTCACCTTCCAGGCGCTCTACGCGGGTGAGTCGCCGATGCGGGCCTTGGCGCTGTACGCCGTGATCTCCTACATGGACACCGTGGGCGGTGTGTTCTTCCCCGAAGGCGGCATCGCCGCACTGCCTCGCGCGCTGGCCGCGGCGGCCGAAGCCGCCGGTGTGCGGTTCCGCTACGACGACGGGGCCGCTGCGCTGGAACGCCGCGGCGACCGGGTGACCGCGGTGCTGACCACCACCGGAGACCGGATCGCCTGCGACGCCGTCGTCCTCACCGCGGAGCTGCCGGAGAGCTACCGGCTGCTGGGCCGGACCCCGCGCCGCCCCCTCGCCCTCTCCCCCGCGCCGTCGGCGCTGGTCGTGCACGTGGGCGCCGCCGGGGACTGGCCCGACGTCGGGCACCACAGCATCTCCTTCGGCGACCGGTGGGCCTCGACGTTCCGCGAGCTGATCACCGAAGGACGGCTGATGAGCGACCCCTCGCTGCTGATCACCCGGCCCACCGTCAGCGATCCGGGCTTGGCGCCGGCGAAGCGGCACCTGTTCTCGATCCTCGCGCCGACGCCGAACCTCCAGCGCGCCCCGATCGACTGGGCCCGCGAAGCCGAACCCTATGCGGCGGCGGTGCTCGACGTAGCCCGCAAACGCCTGCTGCCCGGTCTGGAGGTGGAGATGTCCCACGTGATCAGCCCCGCGGACTGGGCCGCGCGCGGCATGGTCGCCGGCACCCCGTTCAGCTACGCGCACTCGTTCGTCCAAACCGGACCGTTCCGGCCGCGGAACCTGCCGCGGGGTGTGGAGAACGTCGTGCTCGCCGGCGGCGGCACGGTTCCCGGCGTCGGCGTCCCGACCGTCCTGCTGTCCGGGCGGCTGGCCGCAGACCGCGTCACCGGGCCGGAGGGTGCGCGATGACCCGCAGGGAACTGGACGCCGCGGGCATCCACGAGCCGGTCCTGCGCTCGGCTTACCAGCGGTGCCGGGAGCTGAACGCGCGCCACGGCCGGACCTACTTCCTCGCCACGAGGCTGCTGTCCCCGCCCCAGCGCCCGGCCGTCCACGCCCTCTACGGTTTCGCCCGGTGGCTGGACGACATCGTCGACGAACCGGCCCCGGGATCGACACCCGCCACGATCGCGGCCGAGCTCAAGGCCGTCGAGAAGCGGTTCTTCGCGGCGTTCGGCGCCGGCCACAGCGACGACCCGCTGCTCGCGGCCGTCATCGACACCTGCGCGCGCTACGGCATCGCGCGGGCGCACTTCCGCTCGTTCTTCCGGTCGATGCGGATGGATCTGACCGTGACCGACTACCCGCAGCGTGCCGCGCTCGACGACTACGTGCACGGCTCGGCGGAGGTCATCGGCCTGCAGGTACTGCCGGTGCTCGGCACCGTCACCGGCCGGGACGAGGCCGCACCCCACGCGGCGGCACTGGGAAAAGCGTTCCAGCTGACCAACTTCCTGCGCGACGTGGCCGAAGACCTCGCCCGTGACCGGGTCTACCTCCCGGCCGACGAGCTGGCGGAGTTCGGGGTGGACCGCGACCGGCTGGCCTGGTGCGCCGAACACGGCCGGGCCGACCAGCGGGTACGGGACGCTCTCGCCGCCCAGATCGCCACCACCAGAACGGTCTACGACCAGGCCCGGCCCGGGATCGCCATGCTGCACCCGGTGTCGCGCGCCTGTGTGGCCACGGCGTTCCGGCTGTACTCGGAGATCCTCGACCGCATCGAGCGCGCCGGGCACAACGTCTTCGCCGGCCGGGCGGCCGTGCCGCGCTCACGCCGGATGGCGATCGCCGCCGGCGCGCTCACCCGGGCCCAGTGGCTGCAGCTGCGCAACCCCGCGCCGGCTCCCGTGGCGGTGTCGTGACCATGGGCAAGCTGGAATACCTCGCCGTCCTCGGCGGGTGCGTCCTGGTCACGTTGCCGCTCGAGCTGGCGGGCGCCCGGGTGTACCGGCGGCCGGGCCGGCTCGTGCGCGCGATCCTGCCCGTGGCGCTGGTCTTCCTGGTGTGGGACGCGATCGCCATCGCCCGCGGGGTCTGGGACTACGCGCCCGAGAGCCTCACCGGGATCATGGCCCCGTTCGGCATCCCGCTCGAAGAGGTGCTCTTCTTCGTGGTCATCCCGATCTGCGGGATCCTCACCTACGAAACGGTCGGCCTGATCGTGCCGGTGGTGCGGCGCCTCGCCTCGAGGCGGGTGCGGCGGTGATCCCGTGGGGCTACACGGTGCCCGCCGTGGTCGCCGTGGTCGCGGTCGTCGCCCTCGAACTCCGCGTCCTGCGGACCGGGCTGTTCCGCAAACCCGCCTACTGGGCGGCCGTCGTCATCGTGACCGGCTTCCAGATCCCGGTGGACGGCTGGCTGACCAAGCTGTCCCACGCCATCGTGCGGTACGACCCCCGGCACATCACCGGGCTCCGCTTCCCCTGGGACATCCCGGTCGAGGACTTCCTGTTCGGCTTCGCCCTGGTGACCGCGGTCCTGCTGCTGTGGGAGCGCGCGGCACGGAAGGAGGACACCCGATGAGCTCCCTGTCGGAAGACGGCCTGCCCCGCGCCCAGGTCCCGGCGGCCTTCGACACCGAAGCGGCGTCCTACGACCGCCTGGTCGGCGCCAACCCCGGTTACCACAAGCACCTCCGGTGGTCGGCCCGGCGGCTCGGCCTGCCCGGTGCCGGCGCCGGGTTGCGCATCCTCGACGCGGGCTGTGGCACCGGCGCGTCGACCGCGGCCCTGCTCGACGTCTACCCGGCCGCCGACGTCACCGCCTTCGACGCCTCGGCGGAGATGCTCGCGCAAGCCCGGCGCAAGCGCTGGCCGAAACCGGTCGAGTTCGTGCACACCACGGTCGAGGACCTGGGCGACTCGGGGATCACCGGCCCGTTCGACGCGATCCTCGCGGCCTACCTGGTGCGCAACCTCGCCGATCCGGACGCCCGGCTGCGCGGTCTCGGCGCGCTGCTCGGCCCCGGCGCTCCGATCGCCCTGCACGAGTACTCGGTCGCCGACTCGGCGCGGGCCAGGCTCGTCTGGAACGTCGTGTGCGCCACGATCATCATCCCGCTGGGCCGGTTCACCACCGGCGACGCGACGCTCTACCGGCACCTGCGGCGCAGCGTGCTCGGCTTCGACGGCGTCGGCGCGCTGCGCGACCGTCTCGGCGCCGCGGGATTCACCGACGTGCGCTCGGCGACGATGTCCGGCTGGCAGCACGGGATCGTGCACACGTTTCTCGGCCGCAAAGCCCGGGCAGCCGTGTGAGCGCGCCTCTCGGGCGCGATCGCCGGATCGCCCACCACCCCGCGCCGGCCGGGCTGCCGTCGGCCGACCGGCTGGACCGGCGGCCGAAGGTGGCCGTCATCGGCGGGGGCATCGCCGGGCTGACCGCGGCGACCGGCCTCGCCGAACGCGGGGCCGAGGTGACGATCCACGAACGGGAACCGTATCTCGGCGGCCGGGTCGGTGGCTGGCCCGCCCGGCTGGCCGACGGTACCGGCGTCACCATGAGCCGGGGCTTCCACGCGTTCTTCCGGCAGTACTACAACCTGCGCGCGCTGCTGCGGCGCACCGACCCCCGGCTGGACCGGCTCGCACCGCTCGAGGACTACCCTCTGCTCGACGCCCACGGCCGCACCGACACCTTCGCCGGGCTGCCGCGGACGCCGCCGCTGAACGCGCTCGCGTTCGCCTGGCGCAGCCCCACTTTCCGGCCCCGCGACCTGCTGGCGCTCGACCCGCGTGCCGCGCTCCCCCTGGCCACCGTCGACGTCCCCGGGGTCTACGACCACCTCGACCACCTCGACGCCGCCGCCTTCCTCGACCGGCTGAAGTTCCCGGCCGCGGCGAAGCACCTGGCGTTCGAGGTCTTCTCCCGGAGTTTCTTCGCCGATCCCCGCGACCTGTCGGCCGCGGAACTCGCCGCGATGTTCCACATCTACTTCCTCGGCTCGAGCGAGGGCCTGGTCTTCGACGTGCCGACCGAGCCCTTCCCCCAGGCCCTCTGGTCGCCGTTGGCGGACTACCTGGCCGAGCGGCGCACGGACATCCGCACCGGCAGCGCCGTCGAAACGATCGACCGGCGCGGTGGCGTGTTCCGGGTTACCACCGCGCGGGGGCCGGCGGAGGAGTTCGACGCGGTCGTGCTGGCGTGCGACCTGCGCGGCCTCCAGGCGATCGTCGACGCCTCGCCCGCGCTCGGCACTCCGGCGTGGCGCTCCTCGATCGCCGGGCTCCGGCCGGCACCGGGGTTCCTCGTCCGCCGGTTGTGGCTCGACCGGCCGCTGAGGCCGGAGCGGCCGGCTTTCCTCGGTACCGGCAGCCTGGTCCCGCTGGACAACATCAGCGTCCTCGACCGGTTCGAGGGCGAAGCCCGCCGCTGGGCGCGGGACACGGGCGGCTCCGTGGTCGAGCTGCACGCCTACGCCGCCACGACGTCCGATGTGGACAGTCTGGCGAAGCAGCTGGACGAACGCCTGCACGAGATCTACCCGGAAACCGCGGCGGCCCGCACGATCGACGACATCACGGTGTGGCGGGAAGACTGCCCGCTGTTCGGCGTGGGCTCCTTCGCCAGCCGGCCGACGGTGACCACCACGACCCCGGGCCTGGTGCTCGCCGGCGACGGCGTCCGCGTCGACCTGCCGGTCGCGCTGATGGAACGCGCGGCGACCACCGGCTGGACCGCCGCGAACCGGCTGCTGACCGGCTGGGGCGTCGCGGGCCACCCCCTCCGTTCGGTGCCCAACCGGGGCCGCCTCGGCCTGCTCAACCGCCTCGCCGCCCGGACGAAGGACACCCGATGACGAGCGCCTCGATCGCCCTGTTCACCCGGGACCTGCGGGTGCACGACAACCCCGTCCTGCACGCCGCCGCCGCGGCGGGCCGGTGCATCCCGCTGTTCGTGCTCGACGACGCGATCACGACCCGCCCGTTCAACCGCCCCAACCGGGCGGCCTTCCTGGCCGACAGCCTGAAGGACCTCGACGCCGGGCTCCGCGGCCTCGGCGGCCACCTCGTCCTGCGCCGGGGCGCGGTGGTCGAGGAGGTGCTCCGACTGGTCCGCGACCACGCGGTCGGCGAAGTCCACGTCGCGGCCGACGTCAGCGGCTTCGCACACCGACGCGAAGACGCCCTTCGCGAGGCTCTCGGGCGCGAAGGCGTCGCGTTGCACGTCCACGAGGCGTCCATCACCGCGGTCGCGCCGCGTTCGGTGACGCCGTCCGGCGGCAACGACCACTTCGCGGTGTTCACGCCGTACTTCCGCAAGTGGTCGGGTGCGCCGAAGCGGGGTGTCCTGCGGCCGCCGGGGCGGCTCACCGTGCCCCGCCTCCGTTCCGCGGCCCTGCCGACGCCGGACCGGATCCGCGCCGGGGACCGCTCGCCCGACCTCGCCCGGGGTGGCGAGGTGGCCGGGCGTGAGCTGATGGCGCGCTGGGTGGCCGAGGCGATCGACGACTACGAGGCGCTCCACGACGACATGGCCGGCGAAGGGACCTCACGGCTATCACCGCACCTGCACTTCGGCACGGTGTCGGTCACCGAGCTGCTGCACCGCGCCGGGACCGGATCCGCGGGCGCCCGGGCGTTCACCCGGCAGCTGGCCTGGCGCGACTTCCACCACCAGGTGCTCGCGGCCCGGCCCGAGTGCGCCACGGAGGACTACCGCCCCCGCGCGGACCGGTGGCGCCGGCCGGGCCGGGAATTCGAAGCGTGGTGTTCGGGCCGGACCGGCTACCCGATCGTGGACGCCGGGATGCGCCAGCTCGCCCGGGAAGGCTGGCTGCACAACCGGGCGCGTCTCATCGTCGGCAGCTTCCTGACCAAGACCCTCTACCTGGACTGGCGTCTGGGCGCGCGGCACTTCACCGAACTGCTGGTGGACTGCGACGTGGCCAACAACCAGCTGAACTGGCAGTGGGTGGCCGGCACCGGGACCGACAGCCGGCCGAACCGCGTCCTCAACCCGGTGCTGCAGGCCCATCGTTACGACCCGTCCGGCGACTACGTGCGCCGGTACGTCCCCGAACTGCGCGACATCCCCGGGCCCGCGGTCCACGAACCCTGGAAGCTGAGCGCCGCCGAACTCGCGGAGACCGGGTACCCGCGGCCGCTGGTCGATCTGCGCGACGCCGCGGAGCGGTTCAAGAACGCCCGCGCGAACAACCGAGAAGGAGCTTGACGATGGCCACTCACGACACCGGCGTGGTGATCGTCGGCGCCGGCCTCGCCGGCCTGGCCGCCGCACTGCACCTGCACCGGGCGGGGGTTCCGTGCACCGTGCTCGAAGCCTCCGACGACGTCGGCGGGCGGGTGCGCACCGACGTCGTCGACGGCTTCCGCCTCGACCGGGGCTTCCAGATCCTCAACCCGGCCTATCCGGCCATCCGGCGGCTCGTGGACGTCGACGCGCTGCGGCTCGGGCGGTTCTGGCGCGCGGTCCGGGTCGCCGACGACGATCGCCTGTCGCTGCTCGGCCACCCCCTCGACGCGCCCAAGGCGATTCGGGACGTCGCCGCGCGCCGCTACCTCTCGGTGAAGGACCTGGCCGCCCTGGCCGCGTTTTCCGCCCGCGTCGCCGCCGGTCCGGCGCGCGCGATCGTCCACGGCGAAGACCGCTCCACCGCTGAAGAACTGCGGCTGGCGGGCGTGTCGGAACGCGCGCTGGACACCGTTTTCCGCCCGTTCCTGTCCGGGGTGTTCCTCGAGGCGGAGCTGGCGACGTCCGGCCGCTTCTTCCAGCTCGTGTGGCGCAGCTTCCTGCGTTCCGCGCCGTCGCTGCCCGCGCTGGGGATGGGCGAGCTGCCGCGTCAGCTCGCCCGGCGGCTGCCGTCCGGTTTCGTCCGGACGGGCACGCCGGTCGACCAGGTCCGGCCGGGACTCGTCCGGACGGCGGGCGGCGACACGTGGCGGGCGCGGGCGGTGGTCGTGGCGACCGACGGCAGCACCGCCTCCCGCCTGCTCGACGGGATCCCGGAGCCGGCCTGGAACGGGGTCACGACGTGGTACTTCACCCCACCGGAGACGCCGCTGCCGGAGCCGGTCATCGTGGTCGACGCCCGCGGCGGGCCGGTCGTGAACACGGCGGTGCTCACCGAGGTGTGCCCGACCTACGCCCCGGCGGGCCGGGTCCTCGTCAGCGCGTCGGCGCTCAGCTCGCTGCCGGACACCGAAGTGCGAGCCGCTCTCAGCCGGCTGTACCGCACGGACGCGAGCCGCTGGCCGGTGCTCCGCCGCTACGAGATCGCCCACGGCCTGCCCGTGATGCGCCCACCGCACGAAATCCGCCGCACGGTCGGGCTGGGTGACGGCATCTACGTCTGCGGAGACCACCGGGACACCAGCTCGCTGCAGGGAGCGCTCGCTTCCGGCGGCCGCACCGCTCGCGCCGTTTCGGCCGGCTTGGCCGAGGCTTCGCGGCCGGCCGGGGCGCGTTAGGTCCGCCGCATGCGAGGACAGGCGGCCCTGTGGCTGTTCGCCGACCAGCTCGGGCCCCACTTCCACAGCACGCCGGAGCACCACGGCCGGGAGGTGCTGCTGATCCGGTCGGCCACCGCGTTCGCCGCGAAACCGTTCCACCGGCAGAAGCTGCACCTGGTCCAGGCCGCCCTGTACCGGCTGGCCGAGGACCTCGGCGACCGCGTCACCCTGCTCGACGCCCCGGACTACCGCACCGGGCTGCGCCGCTTCGGGCGGCCGGTGGTGGTGCACGAGCCGAACTCCCACGCCGCGGACGCGCTCGTCCGCCGGCTGCGCGACGAAGGTGCCGTCGAGGCCATCCTGCCCACACCGGGGTTCGTCCGGTCCAAAGACGACTTCGCGGAGTGGGCGTCCGGGCGGACGCGGTTCGTCATGGAGGACTTCTACCGCGACCAGCGCCGCCGGTTCGAGGTGCTCCTGGAACCGGACGGCTCGCCCGCGGGCGGCCACTGGAACTACGACCGCGACAACCGGGAGCCGCCGCCGAAGACCACCCGCCTCGACGTCCCCGCGCCCTGGCAGCCCCGGGAAAACGCGATCGACGAGCGGGTCCGCGCCGAACTGGACCGCGCCGAGCGTACGGGGACGATCCACCCCGTCGGCGTCGACGGCCCGCGCCGGTTCGCGGTCGGGCACGACGAGGCGCAGCGCGCGCTCCGCCGGTTCCTCGACCACCGCCTGGCCGCGTTCGGCCCGCACCAGGACGCGATGCTGACCCACGACTGGGCGATGGCGCACGCCCTGTTGTCGGTCCCGCTCAACCTCGGGATCCTCGACCCGCTGGACGTCGTGCGCCAGGCCGAAGCGCGGTGGCGCGACGGGACGGCGCCGCTCGAAGGCGTGGAAGGCTTCGTGCGGCAGGTGCTCGGCTGGCGCGAGTGGGTGTGGCACCTGTACTGGCACCTGGGCCCGGATTACCTGCGCCGCAACGCGTTGCAGGCGCGGCGGAAGCTGCCGGCGTGGTGGCTCGAGCTGGACGCGGACGCCGTCGAGGCGGCCTGCCTGCGGACCGCGCTGGCCGGCGTCCGCGACCGCGGCTACGCCCACCACATCGAACGGCTGATGGTGCTCGGGAACCACGCGCTGCAGCGCGGGTACGACCCGGCCGAGCTGACCGCCTGGTTCGCCACGGCGTTCGTCGACGGCTTCCCGTGGGTGATGCCCGCCAACGTGATCGGCATGAGCCAGTACGCCGACGGCGGCATCGTCGGGACCAAGCCGTACGCCGCCGGCGGCGCGTACATCCACCGGATGAGCGACCACTGCGGCGGCTGCGTCTACGACCCCAAGCAGCGGACGGGGCCGCGCGCGTGCCCCTTCACCGCGGGCTATTGGGCGTTCCTCGACCGCAACGCCGAGCGGCTGCGCGGAAACCACCGGATGCGGCAGCCGCTGAACGGCTTGCGCCGGCTGGCCGACCTCGACGAGGTCGTCGCCCGGGAAGCGGACCGCGACCACTTCTGAGCCGGCCCACATTGGATGCTGTGGCGCCCGCGATCCGGACCAGGTCGGACGTTCGCGCCGTGATCCGATCTCCTTGCAGCAGGACGGCGGCGACCGTCAGGCCGGAACGGGGGCGTCGCCGGGGATCAGGACGGATTCCCGCAGCACCTCGGCTGGGCCTCCGCACGCGGACCCGGCTCGCGGCCCGGCACCGCACCGGTCCCGGGGAGCACGTTCCGAAGGACTGAGGTGACCACTCCTCAGCTGAGCACGGCCCGTACGCGATCCGCGCGCCTGACCGCGGTCGTCGAACGCGTGGGGATGGCCGGGTCAGCGCCTCGCGGTGGCCAGTGCCGCGCGGATGGCGTTCTCGCCGGCCGGCCGGCCGTTCTCGTCCGAGAACGGCCCGTACGGGGTTCCCCACACCGGAGTGCCCGTCGCCTGCCGCCAGCTGTCGGCCAGCGTCCCGGTGTCCACCACGCCGTACCCGATGGCTGCGAGGAATTCGGTCACCTCCGCTTTCGCCGGCGCGGAGTCCCCGGCGATCGGCAGGTACGAGCGGTCGGCCGCTCCCACCGGGCGGGCGAGTGCCAGCAGGTGTTCGTGGAAGATGTTGTTGAACGCCTTCACGAGCACGGCGTCCGGGATGTAGCGCTGGAGCAGCTCACTCGAGGTGAGCGATCCGCTGTCGAGCTCGGGGATGTGCCCGTCACGCTCGGGGCCGTAGTTGCACGTGTCGATGACCGTCTTCCCGGCCAGGGGCGGGGCGGGCACGTCGGGGAAGGCCGCGACCGGCACCGTGACCACGACGATGTCGCCGGCCGCGGCGGCCTCCCCGCTCGTCGCCGCGGCCGCGCGCGGTCCCAGTTCCGCGACCGTGTCCGCGAGCGTCTCGGGACCGCGGGAGTTGCTGAGCACGACGTGATGACCGGCCTCGACCGCGAGACGCGCGACGGCACGGCCGATGTTGCCACTTCCGATGAATCCCACCGTCGTCATGTCCGACACCTTCCGTCAGCCTGCGGGGAAGTAATGGCCGTTGTCCAGATCGGCGAGCAGGCCGGGCCGGACGGGCTCCCAGCCGAGCGTCCGGCGGGTGCTGCGGCTGGACACCGGAAAGTCCAGCGCGACCACCGCCGCGAGGAACCCGAAGTATCCCGGCAGCATCAGCTCGTCCAGCGGAATGCTCACGGCGGGCAGACCCAGGCGGCTGCCGATGGCCTCCGCGATATCGCGGAACGGGATGCCCTCGTCCTCGACCGCGTGCCAGTACCGGCCGGCCGGGCCCTTCTCCAGCGCCAGGCGGAACAGGGAGGCGGCATCGCGGACGTGGACCGCGTTCCACCGGTTCGCGCCGTCTCCGGGGTAGCCGGCGATGCCCTTTTCCTTCGCGACGGCGATCAGCGTGGTGAGGAAGCCCGCATCGGTCGTGCTGTGCATGATGGTGGGAAGCCGCACGACCGACGACCGCACTCCCCGCTCGGCGAGGCCCGCCACGGCGGCTTCCACGACGTTACGAGCCCGCAGGGTGCCCTTGTGCTCATCGCGGACCGGCAGGGCCGGGTCCTCCTCGGTGGCCGGCCGGTCCAGGGTCCTGCCGTTCCCGGGCGAACCGATGCTCCCGGCCGCGACCAAGGGTTTCCCGGTTCCCGCGAGTGCTTCGCCGTACGCGAGCACGATCGGGAGTTCCGCGGCGGCCACCGCGTCCATCCCGCCGGAGGGAAGCAGGTCCTGCCGGTGCGCGACGTGGATGACGCCGTCGGATTCGGCGGCCGCTTCCTTGAGCCCGTCGAGATCCTCGAGGCTGCCGCGACGCACCTTCGCACCGAGTGCGGACAACGCCGCCGCGGCGGCGTCCGACCGGGCCAGGCCGGTGACCTCGTGCCCGGCGGTGATGAGCTCCGGGACGAGGTGCGAGCCGGCGTGGCCGGTCCCGCCCGTCACAAAAACACGCATGGTTCTCCTGCTCCTCAACGGGATGTGAGTGGTTGTGCCGCGGTTATTCGAAGACGGTGACGCCCAGCGCGACGTCGAACCCCGCGCCGCTGCGGGCCAGGCCCATCAGCAGCAGGCCGGCGCCCTCCAGCCAGTGCGCCATCTCCAGGCCACCCGCGTCCAGCGGGCGCAGCCCGAGGCTCTCGATGAACGCCGACACCCTCGCCTTGGCGCCCGCGTCGTCGCCGGCGAAGACCACGTCCAGCGGGCCGCCCCGGGCCAGGACGTGACCGAAGACGGTGTTGAACGCCTTGACCACGTGCGCGCTCGCCGGGGCGGCCTTGGCGATCTCCTGCGCGCCGGAACTGCCCTCCGGGGTGACCAGCGCGGTGTCGTCGGGGCCGGCGAACGTGTTGGAGATGTCGATGACGACCTTGCCGGCCAGCGCGTCCCCGTACTGGGTGACCACCGGCACGCCACCGGCGTGCGGCACGGCGAGGATGACGAGGTCACCGGCCGGAGTGGTGCCGAACGTCCCGGCCGTGGCACCGCCACCGAGTGCCGCGGCCACCTCCTCGGCCTTGACCGCGTCACGGCCGATGACCTCGACGGTGTGGCCGCCCTCGACCGCGCGGGCGCCGATGGCGCGGGCCATGCTTCCCAGGCCGATGATGCTGACACTGCTCATGATGTGCTGCTTTCCGGAGCCGGACGGGACACGCTGCCCCGTCGTCGTCCACGTCGAGTCGTCGACACCGCCCGGATGACGTGCCTGGGCGGCGTCCTGTTCCCGAGGCTGCCAGCGGCCCGAGCGCGCGTCCAAGACCTCTTTCAGCTGCTGCGATACCCTGGAGGCATCGCCGGACCGGGAGGCTCCATGGATCTGGACCTGCGCAAGGTGCGCTACTTCGTCGCCGTCGCCGGGAAGCTGCACTTCGGCCGCGCCGCCGAGGAGCTGCACATCGCCCAGCCGGTGCTCAGCCGGCAGATCCGCGCGCTGGAAAAGGACCTCGGCGCCGCGCTGCTGACGCGGGACAGCCACGGCGTCACGCTGACCGACGCCGGCAGGCAGCTGCTGGCCGACGCCGGCCCGCTGCTCGCGTCCGCGCACGCGGCCCGCCACCGGGTGAGCGTGGCCGCACGGGGCAGCCGGCGGCTGATGGTCGGCTTCCGGGCAGGGGTGGCGACCGCCCCGGCCGTGAAGCTGTTCGCCGCCCGACACCCGGACGTTCCCGTTGACGTGCAACGGATCGAGAGCGACGACCAGGCCCCGATGCTGCTCGACGGCCGCATCGACGTCGGCTACGTGCGACTGCCCATCGACGAAGCCGGCTTGCGCGTCGCCCCGCTCTACACCGAACCCCGGGTAGCGGTACTGCCCGCGGGCCACCGGTTGGCCGGCAAGGAGGAAGTCACCGAAGCCGATCTGGCCGGCGAGCCGCTGATCTGGCACGCCGACGCCAGCACGCAGCCCACCGGGCGCCCCCACCCCAACGCCGGCTACGTGGTGCGCGGGGTGGACGAAACGCTGGAGCACGTCGCGGCCGGCCGGGGCATCTCGTTCCTGGCCCGTTCGGCGACCGTGTTCTACTCCCACCCGGACATCAGCTACGTGCCCATCCCGGACCTGGCGCCCGAACAGGTATGTCTCGCGGTGGCGGCATCGCGCACCTCCCCGGTGGTCGACGACTTCTTCACCGCCGCTCAGGAGGCGGCCGAGATCACGGCGGAATGCGGGAACTACGAAATGTGGCAGCGTGGCGGCGAAACCGCCGCAAAACACGGTTGAGCAGATCGACGGACCACAGAGGACGCGCGGCCACCGCAAAAGCGAACGGGCTCTTTCCACGGGTGTCGCTACCCCATCGAGCACGGGCCGGCGAAAAGGCAGACCGTCCTCTCCTCGGCCGAACGCACCTCCTCGGCCCGCTCGACGACTGGCTCAGAGCCGGGTTCGCGCAGACCGGCGCGAGCAGAGCTGCCGCCCGCTCCGGCACCGAGCCGCGGGTCGGACGGGACTGCTCATCGGCATGCCGCACCCGCCCCTTCCCGCACCGCCGCAATCCTCCGACGTTTCCACTGCCGCTTGAGCAATCCCCCGGTATCCGGCCGACCATCGTCCGTGCCCTGGCTTTCCGGGGCATGGGGAGGACGCTCAGCGGAAGAGGCGGAAGAACCCGCGCACCTGCTCGACCAGCGACTCCGGCTGCTCCAGCGCCGCGAAGTGACCCCCTCGCGGCAGTTCCTCGAACCACCGCAGATCGGTGAACCGCAGCTCCGCCTCCCGCCGCGACGGACGGGTCAGGTCTCGCGGGTAGATCGACAGCCCGGACGGCGCGGTGACCTTGTCCCGGAACCTGGCGAAACTCTCCCAGTAGAGCCGCGCCGACGACGTGGCCGACGCGGTGAACCAGTAGACCGAGATCTCGTCGAGGATCTTCTGCCGCGACACCGCGTCCTCGGCGCGGCCGTTGTTGTCCGTCCACGCCTGGAACTTCTCGGCGATCCAGGCGGCCTGCCCCGCCGGGGAGTCGGTCAGGCCGTAGCCGAGCGTCTGCGGCCTGCTCGCCTGCTGCCCCGAATACCCCCGGCCGGTACGCTGGAACTCCTTCGCCGCCTCGAAGTTCGCCCGCTCCGCGGGCGTCGGGTCGTCGAACGTGCCCAGCGCCACGGACCCCATGTTCAGGTGCACGGCCGCGACCCGCTCGGGCGCCACCTCACCCAGCGCGCCGGACACCGCCGAACCCCAGTCACCGCCCTGCGCACCGTACCGCTCGTAACCCAGCGAAACCATCACCGTGTCCCAGGCACGCGCGATGCGCTCGATGCCCCACCCCGTCGTCGAGGGCTTGTCACTCCAGCCGTACCCGGGCAACGACGGCGCGACCACGTGGAACGCGTCCGCCGGATCGCCACCGTGCGCGCGTGGGTCGGTCAGCGGACCGAGGACGTCCAGGAACTCCAGCACCGAACCCGGCCACCCGTGCGTCACCACCAGCGGGAACGCGTCCGGCTCCGGCGAGCGGACGTGCAGGAAGTGGATGCCCAGCCCGTCGATCGTGTCGCGGTACTGCGGGAAGACGTTGACCCGCTCGGCGAACCCGAAGTCGTAGTCCTCGGCCCAGCTGTGGCACAGCTCCTGCGCGTAGGCCAGCGGCAATCCCTGCGACCAGTCGTCCACCGGCTCGGGCTCGGGCCACCGCGTCCGCCGCAACCGCTCACGCAGATCCGCGATCTCGGCTTCGGTGACACTGACCTCGAACGGTTCGGCGGCCATCGCCGGGCTCCTTTCCTGGATGTTCTGACGGCACGGGCTCAGAGCCATCCGTCGCCTTCGGCGAGACGGGCGGCTTCAGCACGGGTGCGGGCTTCGGTCTTGCCGGTGGCGACGGACAGGTGGTTGCGGACCGTTCCCGGGGTGCGGCCGAGTGCCCTGGCCATGTCGGCGACCGTCCCGCCTTCGGCTGTCGCGCGGAGCACGTCGGCTTCGCGGTCGGTGAGCGGGCTGGTGCCGGTGGCGACGGACTCGGCCGCCAGGGCCGGGTCGATGAACCGCAGTCCCGCGTGGACCCGGCGGATCGCGTTGAGCAGCTGCTCGGGCCGCGAGTCCTTGACCACGAACCCGGCCGCGCCCCCAGGCCGGGCCGACGCGGACCCGGCACTGTCCCGCGTCGGAGTGCCGGAGCACGTTGGTGACCGCTTCCCGCACGACACAGCAGCGCGAACGCGTAACCGGCGCTGTACACGCCGATGGCGGCGAGCGCGAGCACGGTCCGTGCCCCGCCGTCCCCCTCACGGGCGATCAGGGTGACCCGCGGGATCGGCACCAGCAACGCGAGGCCGTTCACGACGACAGGCGCCACCCGGCGCCGCCGGTCCTCCCAGAAGCGCCAGTCCGGCCACTGCCGGACGGAGAACCGGCCGGGATCACGCTCGCTCACCAGCTCACCCTAAGCACCAGGGGCGCGAGCCGCTCCATGACAGAGGGCACAGGTCGTCGCGGCCGGACGGTGATGCGGTGCAGCCATGATCCTGCCGGCGGCGCTCGTCGCGGCCGCGGTCGTGTCGGGGGTGTCCGCGGCCGCCGCGACGGACCGGCCGCCGCCGACGTGGGGGCCGTGCCCGGCCGACGTCGCCGAACCCGGGCTGAGCTGCGCGACCCTGGAAGTGCCGCTGGACTACCGTCACCCGGACGGGCGGAAGATCGGTGTCGCGCTTTCGCGGCTGGCGAGCGTGAAATCCGCCCTTCCCGTAGGGCCCGGCGGACGTGACGAAGGCGGCCGAGGCCGCGAAGACCGTCGTCCGGCAGTGCACTGCGTCGGAGACCGCCGCGGTGCTGCCGTTCGTCACCACCGCGAACACCGCGCGCGACATGGACCGGATCCGGGCCGCGACTCCTACGGAACCTACCTCGGCGCGGTGTACCCGGCGCGCAGCGACCGGATCGTACTTCGAACTGGCCGAACGCCTGGACCGGGCGCCGGCGCAGGGCTACGACGGCACGACGTTCCGCACGATCACCGCGGCCCTCCTCCGCTCGGACGCTGCCCTGCCCGCCCTCGCGAAGCTGTGGCACAGACTCGACGTGAACGAGCCGGAGTCCCCGGCTGCCGGCTCCGGCGCGGGCCCCGGCGTGGGCTCCGACAATTTCGCGGCGAGCTACCTCGCCGTGGTCTGCGGCGATTCACGGTGGCCGGGAAACGGTGGGGACCTACCAGCGCAACGTCGCGGTCGACCGGGTCCGCTACCCGATGTACGGCCCGTACGCGGCCGACATCCGGCCGTGCGCATACTGGCTTTCCCCGTGGAACCGCGGATGCGGATCACCGGCCACGGCCCGGCGAACGTGCTGCTGCTCCAGAACCTCCGCGATCCGGCCACCCCGATGCCCGGGGCCCTGCGCCTGCGCACGGCGCACGACATCTTCTGCCGGGCCTGAAACGCGGGCCGCCGCCGGGTATCACGGCTAATCCTCGTACAGGGACAGATGTTGCCGGGACAGCACGGGCTTGATCGGCTGGAAGTCCGAGAACGCCGCAGGATCACCGCATTCGAGAGCGGCACCGGAAAGGACCCCCTGCGCCTGGACGTACCTGGAGCCGCGCGGGTCGGAGACGACCGCGCCACCGGAATCCCCGGACTCGGCGCAGGCCGTGGTGCGGGTCAAGCCGTAGACCGTGTTCTTCCCACCGTCGTAGCGGTCGGTCACGTTCAGCTCGGTGACTTCTCCGCAGTGCCAGCCGGACGTCTGACCGGAGCGGCAGATCCGGCCACCGACCGGTACGGCGCTCGTTCCCGCGACGAACACGTCACTTCCGCTGTGGCGGGTGATCCGCGGCGACGACTCGGCGAGAACCTGATCCACCCAGACCAGACCGTAGTCACTGCCCGGAAAGGACGTGGCCGTCACCAGTCCCAGGACTCCGCCGGTCCCCATGACGTTGTTGCGGCCGCCCTTCGTGCAGTGCCCGGCGGTGATCACGTACCGCTGCCCGCCCCGGTGGGCGTTGAACCCGACCGAGCACGTGTTGTGGCCGATGACGATCCACTGCCCGCCCGCGATGTTCCACGTCGGACGCACCGGCTCGCCGACGGCACGCGCCTCGGCCAGGGCGATCCGACGTGCCCAGCTCATCCCTTCGAGGTCGCCTCGCACCACATCGACCGCCACCGTGTTGCGCCTGACGTCCACGTACCACGAGGACACCGACGGCGGGACGGGCCCGCGGTAGCTGTCCAACGCGGACTGTGCCGCCGTCAGTTCCGCCATGCTGTGCCGCACGATCCGTGGTGTCGCCCCGGCGGCGCGGACCGCTGACGCGCGCGCGGGATCGGTCACGCCGACCACGAGCGCGCCGGTGGCGGAGTCCAGCCAGGCACCGCCGAACGTGGACCCCAGCGTCGTCGACAGCGAATCCTGCGCCGCGGCAAGCAAAGCGACATCGGAGTCGCGATCAAGCGCTGAGGCCACGGCGGCCGGCACAGCACACACAGCGAAAACGACGGACATCACGACGGACGGCGTCAAAGCACGAAAAATGGACGGGCGCACGAACATACCTCCCCGAAGGCGTGGACGAACGACCCACGACGCTACGCCCGCGCACCCACCGTCCACAGCGGCCATTCGAGCGCCGTCGCCGCCACGAAAGAGTGTTACTCACCAGGCACGACGCCGGCCGCGACGGGCATCCCCCGCTACCCCCGAAAGGATGAGGTGTGATCCATTGTGAAGCAGGACATCGATTTCTATAGTCGATAACGGTGCGCCTCTCGCACCCGACCCAGGAGGGTTCATTCACGTGAAAACACCTTTGGCACTTCTCGTTTCGGTGAGCATGGTCGGATTTCCTTGCGTCGCCCTCGGAGCCGAATCCGCGCTTGATGCCGGAAAGGGCACGCGGTACGAGGCGGAGTGGAAGAAACTCCCGGCCATGGACAGCGATTACGAGGTGGTTCAGCTCACCACGTCGAAATCGCTCGACAACAAGATGTACCTCGATGTGAATCCTTATGTTCCGTCGCTCGACTCCGTCATGTTCATGTCGGACCGGGATGACGGACACAAGAACCTGTACCTCATGTCGCTCGACAACGGCAAGTTCGTGCAGCTGACGGATTCCGATCACATCGACGGCGACCACGCCAACGTCTCACCCGCGACCGAGGAGGCGTTCTTCGTCGAGGACCGGACGTTCACCAGCGTCAGCCTGCGCGCCCCGTACCGGGAGAAGAAGATCCGCACCGTGTCGGACAACTACGACGTCAAGGGAGTGGTCGCCCTGACGTCGGACGGGAAGACGATCGCGTCGTCCCTGTACGACGAGCACGAAGACCGGTCCTCGATCGTCACCATCGACGTCAAAACGGGGGCACTCGACACGGTCAAGAAGATCGACGGGAGGGTCGACCACGTGCTGATCAACCCGGTATACGGCGACACCCTCCTCTACCACGTGCTCGACAAGAACGAGATCGGGCTCGTCGACATCGGGACGAAGAAGAAGACACTCCTGACCGGTCCGGAAGATCATGGCGTGCACCCGTTCTGGGAGGCCACCGGCCGGGACGCCGCTTTCGCGCAGCGGAAGCAGGGTGACACACCGGAGCAGGTGGTGACCTACAACATCCGCAAAGAGCGGTTCCTCAGTTACGACACCCAGGAATACAGCAACCACTTCGCCATGAACCCGTCCCAGACGATCATCGAAGGAGACGGCGGCGAAGACACGCCGTACATCTTCTACTATTACATCAAACCGGGCACCACCAAGGTCGACACCGTGAAGATGTTCAAGCACCGGAGCTCGTCCAAGGAGGAATCGGTGCACCCGCACGGTGCCTTCATCAACGATACGGACCTGATCTTCAACAGTGACGCGGACGGCAACGGCAACGTCTACCTGCTGAGGGAGAAGTAAGCGGTTTCCGCTCCCGTTTCTCGAAGAGGGTTCCGGGACGGTGACCCGCCACGCGTCGCCGTACCTCGGGTGGTCCGGCCCGGCCGACCTCGGCCCCGCGCGACGGAAGTGTCGCGCGGTCGCCGAGGCCGGTCGGCGGCGCGTGCAGATCCCTTGGACAGCGAGCCGGTCCCTCAGCCGTTGCCGGACGTCGGCCCGCCGCCGGCACCCCACGGGACCGGGATCCTGGACTACGGTGCGGTGATGAGCGCGGACGACTGGCAGGCCGACATTCGAACCTCGTACGACACCATCGCGGTCGGCTACGCCGACCAAGTGCGCGACCTTCTGGTCAGGCAGCCGTACTTGCGAGCGGCTCTCGCGTTGTTCGCCGACAACGTGCGGGCCGCCGGCGGCGGTCCGGTGGCGGACGTCGGCTGCGGACCCGGCTACGTCACCGCCCACCTGAACGAACTCGGGGTCGAGGCGTTCGGCATCGACCTCTCCCCCGGGATGATCGAGGTGGCCCGGCGCGACCACCCCGGCCTGCGGTTCGAGGTGGGCTCGATGACGGACCTGAACCTCCCCGCCGCCTCCGTGACCGGCCTGCTCGCCTGGTGGTCGCTGATCCACATTCCCGACGACGAGGTACCGGCCGTGTTCGCGCACTTCCACCGGGCGCTGCGGCCGGGCGGACCGCTGCAACTGGGATTCCACGTCGGCGACGAGTCCCCGTCGAAGAACGACCACCGCCGGCAGCCGGAGCAGGTGGCAACTTGGCTGCGCGAAGCCGGATTCGAGATCGAGGCCCAGTTGCTGCTGCACCCGGACGAGAAGCCGGGAGCCGTTCTGTTCGCACGCCGCAGGTCCTGACCTCGGCGTCTCCGCGATCCGCTCGGCGGCGCGGTCTCGATCGCGGGGAGCCGCACGCGTTGAACGTCCGGACGGTCCGGCGGACGGGTCAGCCGTCGGTGACCAGCGCGGCGGCCTCGGGACTGTGGAGCCACTCGGCGTAGCTCGGCCCGAGGATGGTCGCGCCCGCCCGGGGCAGGAGGCCGTCCTCGGCGATGCCGGTCACGGTGTGCTCGTCGGTCCGCAGTTCCAGCCGCAGGTCGAAGTGGTCGACGAAGGCACGGGCGAGGTCGAGCACCTCGGCCGGTTCGGGGCCGGCGATGTCGGGTGTGCGGCCCTGCGCGGGACGCTCGGCGACCTCGACGAGCGCCGCGGCGACCGCCGTCGCGGCCACGGTCTGCACGCGCAGGTCGAACACCGTGGCGTGGTCGCCGTCGCGGGTCCGGCCCACGAGCTGCCCGGGGAACTCGTGGAAATGGGTCGCACGCACGATCGTGGCCGGGACCGGCCCCGAACGCGCCGCGCGCTCGTGCTCCGCCTTCGCGCGGAAATAGCCGAAACCGGTGTCGTCGATCCCCACGACCGACAGGGTCACGATGTGCCGCACCTCCCGCTCGGCGCCGACGCGCTGCAGGGTGGCCGCGGCCGTGGTGAAGAACCTCGTGGCCGGCTCTTCGTCCAGGGACGTGGAGTTGCTGACGTCGATCACGGCGTCGACGCCTTCCAGAGCGGCGCTCGACCCGGCTCCGTCCAGGAGGTCGACGCCGGCCAGCGCCACCACCGCGTGGCCACGCCCGCGAGCCGCCTCGACGACGTGCGGGCCGACCAGCTCGTCCGCTCCGGCCACGGCGATGCGCACACTCTCCCCCTGCCCCCGCCGCACGCTGTCCCCGCCGCGCGGAGTGCGCGGCCTCGGCCGGCGAAGGGCCGCAGGCGCCGCACGGGCGGTGAACGTGTGCTCGACGCCGGGGTCTGTCCTGTGAGCCGGGGGCCGTGGGCTTCGCGACCGACGCCGCCGAGGTGGCTTCGGCGCGAAGAGCATGGTCCAAGGCTTGCCGGACCGACGTTAGACAGAGGCGCCGAACGGCGCAACCACGGTTCGCCGCCCGTCCGCCACGCTGCGAGGGGGCGGCCGGTCCCCCACGATGAGACCAGGACCGTCTGGGGAGGGGACTCGTGGAAAGCCTGCTCGATCTCTTCGCGGCGAGGGTCACCGAGACCCCCGACGCCACCGCTCTCGTCTACGCGGGCGAGCGGATGTCCTTCACACAGCTCGACCGCGAGTCGAACCGGGTCGCCCAGTACGTCGCCGGGCGGGGCCTGCGGGCCGAGGACCTGGTGGGGCTGCGGATGGACCGCGGGTTCGAGATGGCGGTCGGCGCGCTCGGCGTCCTCAAGTCCGGTGCGGCCTGCCTGCCGCTCGATCCGGTGTACCCGTCCGACCTCGTGGCCTGGATGGGCGCGGACGCGGATGTCTCGCTCGTGCTCACCAACACCGCGGAGGTCACCGGCGACGTACCGCTGGCCGACGCCGTGGCCGGACAGCCCGACCACGCCCCGGACGTCGAGCTCCGGCCCGAGAACCTCGCCTACGTCATGTACACCTCGGGCTCGTCGGGCAAGCCCAAGCCGGTGGGCGTCGAGCACCGCCACCTCGCGCACGTCTTCGCGGCGTGGGACGAGCTGTTCCGGCTGCGCGAAGAGCCGCTGACCTTCGTGTCCGTCATCGGGATCGGCGTCGATCTCTTCTTCGCCGACCTGCTGCGCTCGGTGTTCGCGGGCGGGACGATGATCATCGCGACCCGCGAGGCGGTGGCGAATCCGGCCGAGCTGCTCGCCGAAATCCGCCGCCACGGCGGCGACGCGACCGAACTGGTCCCCGCCCAGGCGAAGGCCCTCGGCCGCGCGGGCGAGCTGCCCGTCATGCGGCTGATGTCGGTCGGCTCGGAGGGGTGGCCCGCGGCCGACTTCCGCGAGCTCGCCGGGCGGCTGCACCCGGAATCGGTGGTGCTCAACGCCTACGGCCTCACCGAGACCACTGTGGACTCCCTCCTGCTGTGCCCGGACGTCGACGTGCTCGGGGACACCGCGATCGTGCCGCTCGGCACGCCGATCCCCCGCGTCCACGCCTACGTTCTCGACGATCGGCTCCGGCCGGTCGGGCCGGGCGGGATCGGCGAGCTCTACATCGGCGGCGCGGGCGTGGCCCGCGGGTACCGCGACCGCCCCGCGTTGACGGCGTCGCTGTTCGTCGCCGACCCGTTCGTCGCGGGCGCGCGGATGTACCGCACCGGCGACGTCGTGCGGACCCGCGCCGACGGCAACCACGACTACCTCGGCCGCGGCACCGACCAGATCGAGCAGCGGGGCCTGCGGGTGGAGCTGGGCGCGATCGAGGACGCGCTGCTGCGGGAGCCGGAGGTCGTCCGCGCCGCCGCCGCGCTGCGCGACGGGCGGGTGATCGGCTACGTCGTGGGCCCCGCCGACGCCGGGCACCTGCGGTCCGCGCTGGCCGGGCGGCTGCCCGCGCACATGATCCCGCACCGGGTGCTCGTCCTCGACCGGATGCCGCTGCTCCCCAACGGAAAACTGAACCGCCGCGAGCTGCCCGCGCCCGAAGGGTGACGTCGTCGCCCGGCCCGACAGGGACGCCACGCCCGCGGCGGCGTCCCTGACCACGACCGCGTAGCCGGAACGGGCTCAGCGGCCCTGTGGGTGCAGCTTCTTCGACCACAGCGACGCCCCCGTGGCGTCACGCAGGTCCACCGTCAGGTCGCCGCCGCCGCCGTTGATGTTCAGCTCGCCGAAGTGCTGGAAACCGTCGATCGGGGCGGTGTTCGCGACCGGTGGGGCGTGGACGAACACCGCCTCCGGGCCGAACGTCGGGTCCAGCGTGTTCGGGCCGAACGCGCCCGCGTTCAGCGGACCGGACACGAACTCCCAGAACGGGTCGAAGTCCTGGAACGCCGCGCGGTCCGGCGAATAGTGGTGCGCCGCCGTGTAGTGGACGTCCGCCGTCAGCCACACCACGTTGCGGACCTTGCGGCGCTGGATCTCCCGCAGCACCCACGCCAGCTCCGTCTCGCGGCCGCCCGGCGCGCCCGGCAGGTTGTTCGCCACCGCCTCGATCGCCGTGCCGTCCGGGACGACCAGGCCCAGCGGCATGTCCGCCTGGACGATCTTCCACGTCGCCGTGCTGCGGCCGAGCGCGTCGGCCAGCCAGCGGGCCTGCCGCTCACCGAGGATGTAGCCCGGCTTCGTCTGGTCCGCGGTGTTCGCGTTGCGGTAGGTCCGCATGTCCAGCACGAAGATCTCGGCACGCGAGCCGTAGCGGAAACTGCGGTGGACACGCCCGTCGACGGCCTGGCGCGAGTCGATCGGGTGCCACTCGTGGAACGCCTGGTACGCCCGCGGCGCGAGCACGTCGACGCGCTTCTCGGTGTAGGCCGGGTTGTCGAGGATCTTGCCCGGGTACCAGTTGTTCAAGACCTCGTGGTCGTCCCACCAACTACCTGGCGACTGCAAAAGCGATAAGGACAGCATCGAAAGCGAGTGGATATACATTCGCGCGATCATATTGCGATCAGGTGAATTCAGAAATAGATCTGATAGAGCCGTCAGAAAACAGACGGAACCGTCCTTTCTGGCAGATATCGCGAATCGCCTGGTAGATTTCGGCCACATCTTTGCTGAAGACTGGATTCTTAGCTGAGCCATAAAGAATGGTGACCGTCTGCTGATCTTCTGCGATTTCAGCTAAAAACTTAGTAATACCCCTAAGAAACCAGGTGGATCTAGAATCAGAATTCACCTGTTCGAAAACCTTCTTGGCAAACTCGGCCGCAGTCGATTTTGTCATCGCTCGCACCGTCCAGCGTAGTGCTTGGTCACCATAGAGCCTCTTAATTTTGTCCAGATTCTTGAGTAATGCATAAGCTAACGCATCAGATTCAAAGCCGGCCGCAGCATATATCATTCCTTCTGCGCCACCTTCGGACGAAAAACGATGAGATTTTGCACGCGGGTTATCATCACGAAGCTTTTGCTCGATCATTCTGAGTATATCGGTAATCACGGAGTAATCCTGCTGTGAACGCAATGTCGTGCATATCCAATCCCAGCACATTCCCGTGTACCAAACGCGTCGGCGAGGATCTTCGTCCGCAAGTACTAAACTCGGAGGCACTACTTCGTCGCGTATAGCGGTACGCAAATCAGGCAACAAGTCGGTACGCGCTCGCGAAGCCATAAGCGTAGCTATAGCCACTCGAACCTCGCGCTGCATACTTACATTCTCGTATAACTGCTCGACCTCCGAACATTCAACCCCTGCAGCATCGAGCGCAGCCACGATTAGCCATTTCACGCCCCATTCAAGTTGTGGGTCCGCAAGCTTCTTAACGGCCGGCCCAGCCAAGAAATCGCGCTTGAAGTATCGCAACGCACGACCTGCGCCCATTCGGACACTTGAATCGTATGTACTGCTTAGAAATTCTAATAGTTTTTCGACATCTTTAGGGCCACCCAGTTGTGCGATCGCCGAGAATATGTACTCCTCGGATTTTAATTCGGCTAGACTATAAATAATCGGCAAGGCGTCGTAGGCTTTTAGTTTGACGACCGCCGAGACGATTTCAGAAGCGACCTCAAAAGCACCATCGTTGCCCGTCTCTTTCTCTATCGAGCGAAGCGCATCAATGAGGGCGGGAATGAATATGGCATCGCCACTATTTCCCATAGCTGAATATATAACACCTCGAAGCGACGTCGAATCACTAATTTTGAGCAGGTCGATGAGGCGCTGGGGATCTACCGAAGAGCCACTGTGCGCAATTCCCCGCAAGACCGATCGTATTACTGATGCACCATAACGCACTGGTCCCTCTGCGAGTATTCGATCGATTTCCCGCCCTGCATTCGCATCAGATAGTCGACTCAGAGCATGAGCGGCGGCGGCTCGAACTTCCTCGGCGACTAGTTCATCGGCGACTATCCCATAGATCTTCGCCGCAGACTCTTCGGTGCCAACCTCGGCCAATACCGCTGCCGCGCGTTCGCGATGAAAGGCAGAAGGTGCATTCAGCAAGAATGCTTCGACTTTGTTCAGGATTTCCGATCGCAGTGAGGTCATCTCGACGCGCGGAGATCCAACCAGACAACGTGCGGCGAGCATCAAATCGCTGGCGAACACATCATCGCGGGCCGAGTCATAAGTCCTATTCTTTATAGAAATGCCAAGGATACCAAGGAGCATGTCAGTCGCGTCAGGCAACTGCCCTGCCAGCAGCAACAGCACTTCTTCCCACCAAGGATCGTGCCGACGACGGACTACGAAGTCCACGCGCTTGCTCGGGCGGCTGGCGACTGCCACTGCGGCGAAGTATTCCTGCATGGTGAGATGCAGGAAGCCGTACCAGTCATGGGCCTGTTCCTTGATCAGGCCGTACTGGGCGGCGATCTCGTCAAGGATCGCCTCGCTTTCTTCAGCCGCTATCCCGATCGAGGGAAGATACCCAGCAATCAGTTCGACAAGTTCCTGTTTGGGAAAGTAACGCTTGCCGGTGCGATGGAAATGCCACGCTACCTCTTGCAGCAAATCACGCTTTCGATCTGTAGTGAATTTGCTGAACCTGCGGATGCCTCGGTGCGCGTCCCACTCGCGCAGCATCACCTCGGCACAGCGCTTGTAGAGCTCGGCGCGGCGTTCAGGCAGCTCCAGATCACGCTCGAACACGATAGCAATCAGCGATAGGATAAGGGGGTTCGTCGCGAGCGTCTGCATTCGGAGGTTACTGGAGAGGGTTTGCCGGAGCTGACGAGCCTTGTCTGGCTGAGTGTCAAACCAGTTCGCGATAAACGCACAGATTTGATCCCAGGTGAAGTCGACAACCTCCAGTGATACAAAGGACGGAAGGGAAGGGATCCAGCCTGCGCGACGACAGGTCACAGCGATCGGTAAGCTTGGGTATCGGATGGCTACTCGGTTGATCTCGCTGATGATTCGGTCGTATGTGCCTGCGGCTTTCTGGGCGGACGCGCCGCCGCGCACCTCGTCAAGGCCGTCGAGGAGAAGTACAGCTTCTCCGGCGATGAAGCGACCCTCAATATAGGGGCCTGCCGAGTCGAAGCCGTAGTCGTCACCAAGGCGAGTCGCCGCGTAGGAAACGACATCTGTCATGCCGCTGTCGACGAAGTGTCGGAGTTCGATGTACACCGGCAATGTGGCCGGTCCACCCAATTGTGCCAGCCCGGCGCGCATTGCCAAGTGGCGCAGCATGGTTGTCTTGCCGGAGCCCGGGTCGCCGAGCACAACGATCCGTCGGTGCCTGCGCAGCCCTTCGTCGGGTTGGATGGTCACGACGGCGTTACGGGCCGGACGCATACCCTGGTAGCGGTCGTCGCCTTCGGCGAGTTGCCTGATCTCGCGCTCGCGGACGAAGTGTTGGGGTTCTTCGCAGATGGTCATCTGGACGTAGATCTTTTCCAGGTCGAGCGGACGGCTCATGTCGAGGATCTTGACGTTCCGCAATTCGGCGACGAGTGCGTGCCGGTATTGCTCGGCCAGTTCCGAGTCTGACGCAGAGGAGCGGCGAGTCGCCCGGCGCGTGGCGCGTTCTGTCTCCTCGGCCGCCCGCAGTTGACGGGCGTGTTCTGCCTCAAGGTCCTCAGCGGCACGCTCCCGCTCCAACTGCTGAGTAAGTTGGAGCTTCTCTCGTTCCCACGCGAGCTTCTCAAGTTCGAGCTCACGGGTGCGTCGCCATTGGATGTAACCCACGACGATGCCTACGAGCACGCCGAAGACCGCGATTAGTGCAGGAACGAGGCTCATGCTGGTAAGTCGCTCCAACACCGCCACACGCTACGGGTCCCGGGCAAGTAAGGCGAACTGGTGGCCAATTTTGGACAGCGTCACGCTTGGTCCTGCCACCGTGCTGATCAACTTCCTGTACGCGACATACCCACCCGAGGCAGGCCATAGTGGCCCGGCCCCTGGGCGAACTGTCCAGTCATCAGGTCCAGGCGAACTCGCTGCCGGTCGAGCTATCTTCGCTGTTGAAGGTGCAATATAGTTGTAGGTTGACGCACTTCGTGGTCGTCCCACTGGACGTAGGCGGGCACCTGGGAGACGAACCGCTTGAAGTTCTCGTCGAGCCGGTTGTAGGCGTGCTGGCCGCGGAACTCCGCCAGGGTCTCGGCGACCTTGGCCTTCTCCGCCGTGACGACGTTGCGCCACGTCCGGCCGCCGGGCAGCGCGACCGTCTCCGTCAGCGGGCCGTCGGAGTACACCGTGTCGCCGCTGTGCAGGAACACGTCCGGGCGGCGCGCGGCCATCGCGGAGAAGATCGTCATGCCGCCGAGGTCCGGGTTGATCCCCCAGTTCTGGCCGACGACGTCGCCCGACCACAGGATCCGGGTGTCGCGGCGGCCCACCGGCGCGGTGGCGAACCGGCCGGTCAGCGGCTCGCTCGTGGTGCGCCCGTCCAGGGACTCCGCCGTGACGCGGTAGTGGTACTCGGTGCCGGGTGCGAGGCCGGCGACGCGGACCTGCCCGGTCCCGCCGGTGGCGGGCCCGGCGAGCGGTCCCGGCAGCCGGCGGGCGTGCCGGAAGGAGGGGTCGCGCGCGATCTCGACGACCAGCCGCGACGGCCGGTCGGCGCGCGACCAGACGATCGCCGAGCCGGGCGTGACGTCGCCGGACTGGACGCCGTGGGTGAGCACCGGCCGGTCGCCCCGCACCAGCGGTGTCGCGGCGAAGGCCGTCGACGGCAGCACGAGTGTGGCGGCGGCGCCGGTGAGACCGGCCTTGAGCAACGAGCGGCGGGAGTGGTGGGTCGGTTCGGTCATGCGCGGTTTCTATCCCGCCGCGGCCAACGCCCGATTGCGCGCGGATGAACGACGTCCCCTGGTTTCCCCATGCCCGCGCGCCGCCGGAAGGTCCGGATCGGACCTTCGGCAGGTGCGCCGTGCGCGGGACGGGACCACCGTCCCCCGTCGGGGGCTTTGACCTGCGCAAACCCGGCGAACCTAGGCCGAACGGGTTACCGTCGGAGCACGGTACGGCGATCGGAGGTCGGCATGGTGTCTCGCGTCCCGGCGTGGGTCGAGCCGATGCTGGCCAAGGCCGACGGCGGGCGGCTGCGCAGCGGCCCCGAATGGGCCTACGAGTACAAGCTCGACGGCTACCGCGCCGCCCTGCGCATCGCCCCCGACGGCACCACCGTGCTCACCAGCCGCAACAACATCGACTTCACCGCCGAGTTCCGCGACGTCACCGGCGTCCTCGACCTCGACGGCCAGGCCGCCCTGCTCGACGGCGAGATCGTCGTCTACAACGAAGACGGCCGGATCGACTTCGAGCTCATGCAGGAACGCCGCGGCCGCTACGTCAAGCACCAGGGCTCCCTGCGCCGCGACGAACCCTTCGACGACCTCCCCGTCCGGTTCCTCGCCTTCGACCTCCTGCAGCTGGGTGCGCGCAGCCTGCTGGCCGAGCCCTACGACGAGCGCCGCCGCCTGCTGACCGGCCTGCCGATGCCCGACCCCTACAAGGTCTCCGTCGTGCGCGCGGTCACCTTCGCCGAACTCGACGCCGACCACCGCTCCCCCGCCCACTTCCTCACCCACGCCGCCGACGCCGGCTACGAAGGCGTCGTCGCGAAGCTCCGCAGCTCGGCCTACCAACCCGGCCACCGGCCCGACTCCTGGCTCAAGCACCCGTTCATCCAGACCCAGGAGGTCATCGTCTGCGGCTGGCGCCCCGGCCAGCGCAGCTTCACCGGCACCCTCGGCGGCCTCCTGCTCGGCGCCCACGACCCCGGAACCGGCGACCTCGTCTACATCGGCGACGTCGGCACCGGCTTCTCCCAGGCCGCCCGCGCCGACCTCGTCACCCTGCTGCAGCCCCTCGAACGCCGCACCCACCCCTTCGCCACGACGCCGCCGCGCGAGGACACCGCCCGGGCCCGCTGGGTCGAACCGCACCTCGTCGGCGAGGTCGTCTACCGGCAGTTCACCCGCGCCGGGCGCGTCCGCCACACCGCCTGGCGGGGCCTGCGGGCCGACAAGAAACCCGACGACGTCGTGGCGCCGCGATCCACCGCCGCCACGACCGCGACGCCGACGGCACCGCGCCCACCGTCACCGAAGCCGGAACCCGCGCCGCCGGTGGCGCTCGGGCCGAAGATCACCGTGCAGGCCGGAAAACGCCGGCTCACGTTGTCCAATCTGGACAAACCGTTGTTCCCGGACGGCTTCACCAAGGGTGAAGTCATCAACTACTACTCCCGCGTCGCTCCGGTGCTGCTGCCCCACCTCGCCGGGCGGCCGGTGACGTTCATCCGGTTCCCCGACGGCGTGGGCGGGCAGCAGTTCTTCGAGAAGAACGCCCCCAAGGGCGCCCTGGCGTGGCTGCCGACCGCGACGTTGCCGAGCACCGGTTCCCGGTCCGGACGCGGCGAAGGCACGATCGACTACGCGCTGCTCGAGGAATTGGCCGCGCTGGTGTGGGCGGCGAACCTGGCCGCACTCGAGCTGCACGTTCCACAGTGGACTGTCGGGCCCGGCGCGACCCGCCGTCCGCCGGACCGGCTGGTGTTCGATCTCGATCCCGGCCCCGGCACCTCCATCGTCGACTGCTGCCGGGTCGCCGAACGGCTCCACGACCTCCTGCTCGACGACGGGCTCACACCGTTCGCGAAAACCTCCGGCGCCAAAGGCATGCAGCTCTACTGCGGCATCCGCACCGACGACCCCGCCGCCCCTTCGGGCTACGCCAAACGTCTCGCCCAGCACCTCGCACGGGCGACGCCGGAGTCCGTCACGGCGGTCATGGCCAAGGCCCAGCGCGCCGGCCGCGTGTTCATCGACTGGAGCCAGAACAATCCCGCCAAGACCACCGTCGCGCCCTATTCCCTGCGCGGCCGGGACCACCCCACCGTCTCCACGCCGGTCACCTGGGACGAGGTCCGCGCCTGCCGGCACGTCAGCCACCTGACCTTCACCGCCGACGACGTCCTCGACCGCGTCGAAACCCACGGCGACCTGCTCGCTCCCCTCCTCGACACTCGAACACCCATACCTCACCAGCTGTAACGGCCTCGCCACTGCTCGCGACCCGCGGAGACCGGCGCAGCGAGGAGCTAAGGGCCGTGCTCTCCGGCGAGCGCCCGGTACACCGGCCGCAGCAGCTCGGCGACGGCTTCGCCGCCGACCGTGATCGTGAAAGGCGGGGCCTGGTCCAGGAGCGCGTCGAACGGCGTTCGCGGTCCGCGCAACGGCGCCGCGCCACCCAGGCCTGGGGCCGGACCGCAGTCGAAGAAGGTGTCCACGACTTCGGTCAGCGCCGGGGACCTGTCGTCGGGATCGAGCGGTTCGGCGGCGATGAGCCGGTTCTTCAGCTCCTCCAGCAGCGCTTCGCGGTTCCGGCCGCGCAGCGCGAGGACGGTGAACGGATCGTCGCCGACCCGCGCCACGAGCGCGGCGAACACGGCGTTCAGGTGACCGCACGGCACTGCGACGTCCGGGCAGGTGCAGTCCAGTGACACCTCCCGCGCCGACGACGGGAACAACGGCAGCCGGACGGCCTTGAAGATCTGTTCGACGTCCCGGGGCAGTTCACCGCTGAGCAACTGGACCGTGGCCGACGCTTGCGCGGCGAGCGCGTGGGTGATCGCCGCCCAGTCCGCTTTCCCGAACGCCGTCAGCCCGATCCGCACCCGGTAAGGGCGGCTGTCGTGCACTTCGGCGTCGACGCGCCCGGCGCCGACCTCCAAGGACACGACGCGCCCCTGGCCCTTCGCGGGCAGGAGGACGCCGATCGCGCTCAGCGCCCGGATGAACCGGGTCGGCCACCACGGGAGCGGTTCAGTCATCGATCGCGTCCTCCCCCAGGGTGAGCACGCCGCGCAGCGCGTCGGTGGACAGTTCGGTGAACCGGCTCTCGCCCTCGCCGACGACCATGCCGGCGAGCGCGCGTTTCCTGGTGATCAGGGTGTCGATGCGGTCCTCGATGGTGCCCGGGCAGACGAACTTGCGGACCTGGACGGTGCGTCCCTGCCCGATCCGGAACGCCCGGTCGGTGGCCTGGTTCTCGACGGCGGGGTTCCACCAGCGGTCCAGGTGCAGGACCTGGCTGGCGGCGGTCAGCGTGAGCCCGGAACCGCCCGCTTTGAGCGAGAGCAGGAGAATCCGCGGCCCGTCGCCGGCCTGGAAGCGTTCCACGATCGCGTCTCGCGCCCCTTTGGCCAGGCCACCGTGCAAAAACGCGACTTCGGCGCCGAGCCGCTCCGCCAGGTGGGGCACGAGCATGTGGCCGAATTCGGTGTACTGCGTGAAGCACAGCACCCGGTCGCCCGACGCCAGGATTTCCGCCAGGACCTCTTCGAGCCGGCTGACCTTGCCGGAGCGCTGCCCCATCGGGGAGCCGTCGTGCAGCAGGTGCGCGGGGTGGTTGCAGACCTGCTTGAGCTTCGTGATCGCGGCGAGGATGTTGCCGCGGCGCTTGATGCCCTGGCTGTTCTCGATCTTCTTCATCATCTCGTCGACGATCGCGCTGTAGAGCGTGCCCTGTTCGCGGGTGAGCCGGTATTCCTGCCGGATTTCGATCTTTTCCGGGAGCTCGGGGACGATCGCGGGGTCCGTCTTCACCCGGCGCAGCAGGTACGGCTGCGTGAGCCGGCGCAGCGCGGCGGCCGTGGCGGTGTCGCCGCTGCGCTCGATCGGGGCCGCGAACCGCTGGCGGAACTCGAACCTGCTGCCGAGCAGCCCGGGGTTCAGCAGGTCCAGCACCGACCACAGGTCCGCCAGCCGGTTTTCCACCGGGGTGCCGGTCAGCGCGAGCCGGTGCCCGGCCGGGAATCGCCGCACCGCCTTGGCCGTCGCCGTGTCGGCGTTCTTGATGGCGTGCGCTTCGTCGAGGACCAGGCGCCGCCAGGCGAAGGTCTCGAGTTCGCCGGCGTCGCGGGCGGCGGTGGCGTAGGTCGTGACGACGAGGTCGGCCGCGGCGACCTGCTCGGCGAGCGCGTCCCCGTGCGCGCGGGCGCTGCCGTGGTGGGCGTGGACACGCAGGTCCGGGGCGAAGTTCGCCGCCTCCCGCTGCCACATGCCGACCAGCGACATCGGGCACAGCACCAACGTCGGCCGGCGATCGCCGGCCGCCCGCTCGAGGGCCTCGAGCGCCAGCGTCTGGACGGTCTTGCCGAGGCCCATGTCGTCGGCCAGGCACGCGCCGAGCCCCAGCCCCGCCATGAAGGCCAGCCAGGCGACACCCCGCTGCTGGTAGGGGCGCAGCGTGGCCCGGAACGACGGCGGCAGCTCGACGGGCCGCAACTCCTGGTGGACCCGCCCGGCCAGGACGTCGCCGACCCAGCCGTCGGCGCTGACGCCGGTGACCGGGAGCGGCGCCTCCCGCGTGAGGTGGACGAGCTCCAGCAGCTCGGCCGCGGTGGGGGGCTCGGCGTGCCGGTGCGGGTCGCGGCGCAGGAACTCGAGCCCGGCGCGGAGCCGGTCGGCGTCGACGCTGATCCACCGGCCCCGCAGCCGCACCAGCGGGGTCTTCGCCGCGACGAGCTTCGCCAGCGTTTCCTGGCCGATTTCGTCGTCGCCCACCGCGATCGACCAGCGGAACGCGGCCAGCTCGTCGCGGCCCACCCGGCTGCGGGCGACGACCTGCTCCGACGGCGTGCTGCGGACGGAGAGCCGGAGCCCGACCCGGCGCCGGCCGTCCCAGGTGGCCGGGAGCTGCACTTCGAACCCGGCCTCGATCAGCCGGGTCGCGCCCGAGGTGAGGAACTGTTCGGCTTCCTCGACGGTCAGGTCGTGCTCGGCCGGCCGGGTCCGGCGCAACGCCGGCGCCAGCACCGGCTCCACCAGCGCCGCCCGGCCCAGTTCGGCGACGAACAACCCCTTCGGGTCCCGGACCAGCCCGTGCGCCTCGCCCGACCAGATCTGCTCCGCCGAGAGCAGCAAGCTCGGATCGGCCGTCGCCCGCAGGAGGAACTGCAGCTGCCACTTCGTGCTGTCACCGGTCTGGTCGTCGGGATCGTCCGCGTCCGGCTGACGCAGGGTGCCGACCTCGGCCAGCCGGAAACACACCCGGCCGTCGACGACGTCGGTGTCGGCGATCTCGTCCCACTTCGCGACCGCGTCGGCCAGGACACCGAGCTCCGCCAGCGGCAGCTCGACGCGGGGAGCGCCGCCCTGCAAAGCGGCCAGCCACACCCCAGCCGTGCCCCGGCTCCCGCGCAGGTCGACGGGCGGATCCGCCCGCCCCAGCCGGTCCCGGACCGCCGCGTCGACCAGGGTGTGGAGGGCATCGGTGACGAGCGCGCGCGGCGAGCCCCCGGTGAGCGGCGCGACCTGCTCGGCCCGCCCGACCGGCGGCATGGCCGCGACCAGCGCGTCGAACGCGACAAAATCCACGCCTTGGAGCACCGGCCGCCACCGGGCCTCCGCCGCGTCGCCCTGGCGGACCAGCGTCGGCAGCACCCGCCCACGCCGCACCAGGTCCGCGGCCAGGCGGGCCACCGCCCGCAGGTAGGTGACCGAAGAGCCGTACGAGGCCGAGTCGTCGAGGTCGTCCAGCTCCGTGGCGTCCACGATCAACGCCGGCACCGACCAGGGCCGCAACGACAGCACACTCCGCTTACCGCCGGCCGCCGTCTCGGAGGAGGCCAGCGGCCGATTCGCCCGCGACGGCAGCAGCAGCGTCGCCGAGGTGGGCTTGCCGGGATGCAGAGCGGTCAGCTGCGCGCTGGAGACCGCGAACGGATGCGGCAACGCGATCCGCACCGAACGGCTCGAGGTGCCGGCCCGGCCCCGGTCGTGCTCCGCCCAGAGCAGCAGACCCCGGCCCGGAGACCACAGCGCGTGCACCAGGGGCAAGGTCGGGGGCTCCTTCGTCCGGTCCGGGGTTCCCCGCAGATCGTCGCACGGCGGCCGTGGAGGCCGCCGCCAGCGTGGGCCGCAGGCAGCTCCGGGACACCGTCGGAGCGAGTCCGCCGACGTCGGCGGTCAGATCGGCCGAGCCGGACCGGATCCGTTCACCCCGGCCCGGCAAAGCCTGCTGGCCACCCGTCGGCGTCGAGGCGGGCGGAGGCCGGTTCCTCGTGATCTCGGCACCGCCCGCCCCTGACCGGTATCACCCGAGCGCCAGGTCGCCTACGCGCCGCTTCGGCAGAACGCGTTCACCCGGTCCGCTCGGTCGACCGGATCGGAATCTCCGCTCAGCTGACAAGCTCGTAATCGTGCGAGGCATTCTCGCGGGCGAGCGAGCCCAGATCTCCCTCACCACCGGGGTTGAAGGTGAAGTTGCGGCCCCCGTAGTTGCTGTTGAAGTAGACCTTCACCACCCAGATGCTGGTTTTGTTCTTCGCCGACCTGGCGTTGTTCTTCACGCACTGCCCTTTGCCTTCACCGGGCCCCTTGAATTCGTAACAACCCGGCTGCGTGCTGCCGTAGTTCGGTACCCGTCCGCTGAAGTCCGACACTGATCCGCTGAAGCCGTAGCCGTAGTAAAGGCAGAATTCGCCTGCCTCGCACACGCCGTTGCGGGCCGTCGCCGCATTGGCCGCGGGTGCGACCGTGGCCAGCAGCGCAATGCCTCCCCCCACGGCCAGCAGTGCCTGGGCAAGACGCTTTCCGACCGGTCCCAAGGTGTCCTCCAGAATCGACAGCGCCATCGTCGGCGCCTTTCCCCTCGCACACACCCGGCAGCCATTCGCGGTTTAGGGCCGGTAAGATGATCACCTGATCGGCGTAGGGCATCGATCCGGCGATGACGCCCGCCAATTCTGCGCCCCGGGCTATTCGCGCATCGGCATGACCGACGGCCTGGCCGACGAGGTGGTCGGCGGTCCGGCCGAGGCACCGGAGTCCGGCACCCCCGCGTAGCCGGGCAGCTCGACGCCGTTGATCGCGCGCTCGACCGAGCGTGGACTCGGCGTCCGCCCGCGGGAGCACGCCGCCAGACGGGCCACGGTCGTGGAGGCCGTGGGCCGGCTCGTCGAGCCTCGACCAGCCCGCGAACCGCCGACGGCGACCCCACGTCCCGTCGCTCCGAGCTGTCCGCGGGGTCAGTCGCTGGCGTGCGCGGTGTTGTCGAGCCAGTGCTGGGCAAGCTCGGTGTCGCCGTCGATGCTGATGCCGGCGGTTTCGCGGTCGGCGAGCGGGAGCCTGCGGGTCAGGACCTGCAGCAGCGACCGGGCCGGGCCGGACACCGTCACATCGGCCTGCCGGATTCCGGCCTCCCACGTCGCCCCGTCCGGCCGCCGTTCGACGAACCAGCCGTCCGCGGTGTCGGTGGCCCGCCACTGCAGGGTCTGGCCGGTGCCCCGGATGGCGTGCGCGGACTCGGGCCGCTGCATCTCCCACGTGGGCGAGGTGAGCATCGCGAAGAGGTTGCCGATGAGCGCGGCGGCGACGTCGGCTTCGACCTCGGCCGGCCGGTTCGCCGCGCCGGCCGCGTCGAAGCCGTGGACGACCGCCTCGTTCAGCATGCTGGACATCCAGAACCGCCCCCCGGACCGCCCGTCCCCCGCGGCGTTGAACACCGGCGCCTCCAGCGCTTCGTCGGAGCACGCGCTCGCGACCCGCTGCCCGGACTCCGCCAGCCACGCCGGCCACTCGCGGGGATCGGCGGGCAGCACGGCCATCTCCGTGGGCAGCTGGGTGGGGTCGGTGATGCGCCGTTCGATGATCTCCGCGACCCAGTGCTGGGTCTGGCCCATGTGCGCGACCAGGTCCGCGACGGTCCACTTCGGCGCGGTCGGCACGGCGGCGTCCGGTCCGGCCGCGGCGGCCGATTCCGCCAGCCGCCGGGTGTGGTCGACGATCGCGCGCCGGGTGGTGTCCGCGTTCAGCTCGGTCATGGGAGTGTCCTCGGTGTCGGTGAAACGGTCACTGGGCGTCCGGCCTCCGCGGGCACCCTCGGCTACGCGTCGAACGACGATAGCCGGGATCGACAACCCCCTCCGCACGATTTCGATCTTTCCGGCCGGGCCCGGCGGGGGCCGCGATCACCGCGGCTTTCCGGTCGCGGTCCGGCGGTCGCCCCCGGCGGTCGTGGTCCCGTCCGCCGGAGGCCTCCGGCATGGCTGCGGCTCGCGCCGGCTCGTCGTCGACCCGGATCCGGCGCGGCGTCGGGGCGTTACGCGGGAAACGGGAGCTCGGCGACGACTTCCGTGGTGGCCTTGGCGAAGTTGAACGTGATGAAGTGCAGGCCGGGGACGCCTTCGGCGAGCAGCCGCCGCGCGAGCAGGATCGCCTGTTCGATGCCGAGCGCCCGGACCGCCGCCGGATCGTCGGCGAGGGCGCCGAACCGCTCGGCCAGGTGCGCCGGGAACGGCGCGCCGGACAGCTGTTCCGAGCGGGCGATGGTCTTCATCGTGGTGACCGGCATCAGCGCGGGGATGATCGGCGTGTCGCAGCCGGCCGCGGCGACGCGGTCCCGCAGCCTCAGGTAGTCGTCGGCGTCGAAGAACATCTGGGTGATGGCGTAATCCGCGCCCGCCCGGCACTTCGCCACGAAATGCCGCGTGTCCTCCGCCGCACTCGCCGACCGCGGGTGCCCGTGCGGGAACGCGGCCACGCCCACGCAGAAGTCGCCGTGCTCACGCAGCAGCGTCACGAGTTCGCTCGCGTAGTCGAGGCCCTCCGGGTGACGGACCCACTCCCCCGTGACGTCGCCGGGCGGATCTCCCCGCAACGCCAGGACGTTCACGACCCCGGCGTCGGCCAGCGCCCCGACGAACGAGCGCAGCTGCCGGACCGAATGGTCGACCGCCGTGAGGTGGACCACCGGCAGCATCGTGGTCTCGCGGGCGATCCGCGCGGCCACCGCCACGGTGTTGTCCCGGGTGGACCCGCCGGCTCCGTAGGTGACCGACACAAAGCCCGGGTGCAAGGACTCGAGTTTGCGGACGTTCTGCCAGATCCGCTCCGCGTTGTCGGTCTCGCGCGGCGGCATGAACTCCAGCGAAAGCACCGGCGTGCCGGCGGCCAGGCGATCGCGGACCGTGCGCAGCCGCGCGGATCGCTGTGCGGGAACCGCGGCGGGCGGGGTGACCGCCCGCCGCGGGGAAAGCTGCCCGCTCGTCACGGGCGCGTCCTCAGCTGCCCGGTGGCCTCCACCAGGTTCGCCAGGGTCGCCCGCACCTCGGCGTAACCGCGGGTCTTGAGACCGCAGTCGGGGTTGACCCACAGCCGGTCGGCCGGGAACGCCGCGACGGCGGTGCGCAGGTGCCCGGCGATCTCCTCGACCGACGGCACCCGCGGCGAGTGGATGTCCCAGACGCCGGGGCCGGCCTCGTTCGGATAACCCGCACGGGCGAGATCGGCGACGATGGCCATGTTCGAGCGGGCCGCCTCCAGGCTGATCACGTCGGCGTCCATGTCGACGATGGCCTGCAGGACGTCGCCGAACTCGGCGTAACACATGTGTGTGTGGATCTGGGTGTCGTCCCGCACGCCCGCGGTGGCCAGGCGGAACGAGTCGACGGCCCACTCCAGGTACGCGGCGCGGTCGGCGGTGCGCAGCGGCAGGGTTTCGCGCAGGGCCGGCTCGTCGACCTGGATGACCGCGATGCCCGCGTTCTCCAGGTCGGCGACTTCGTCGCGCAGGGCGAGCGCGACCTGGCGGGCGGTGTCGCCTTCGGGCTGGTCGTCGCGGACGAACGACCAGGCGAGCATGGTGACCGGGCCGGTCAGCATGCCCTTGACCGGCCGTTCGGTCAGGCTCTGGGCGTAGGTGGCCCACTCGACGGTCATCGGCTCGGGCCGGGCCACGTCACCGACGATCAGCGGCGGCCGGACGTAGCGGGTGCCGTAGGACTGGACCCAGCCCTGCTGGGTGGCCAGGAACCCGGTGAGCTGCTCGCCGAAGTACTGGACCATGTCGTTGCGCTCGGGCTCGCCGTGCACCAGCACGTCCAGGCCGAGCTGCTCCTGCTCGGTGATGACCGCGCGGACCTCGGCGCGCATCGCCTCGCGGTAGGCGTCCTGCTCGAGGTTGCCCGACCGCAGCGCCGCGCGGGCCTTGCGCAGCTCCGTGGTCTGCGGGAACGAGCCGATCGTGGTGGTCGGGAGTTCCGGCAGCCGGAGGCGCTCCTCCTGGGCCAGGCGGCGCTTGCCGTAGGGGTTGACGCGGTGCAGATCGGCGTCGGTGACCGCGGCGACGCGGTCCCGGACGGCGGGCACCCGCACGATCGGCGACGCCGCCCGGGAGGCCAGGCGGCCGGCGTTGGCCCGCAGGACGTCGCCGATCACGGACCGGTCTTCGGTCAGGCCGCGGCGCAGCGTGACGATCTCGGCGAGCTTCTGCCGCGCGAACGACAGCCACCCGGCGATCTCGGGGTCCAGGTCGGCTTCGAGGGTGACGTCCAGCGGCACGTGCAGCAGCGAGCAGGACGCGGCGACGTCGACCGAACCGGCCAGGCCGAGCAGCGTGCCCAGGGTGGACAGCGCCTTGGTCAGGTCCGCGGCCCAGATGTTGCGCCCGTTGACCACCCCGGCGACCAGCCGCTTGTCGCGGATGCCGCCGACCGCGGCGAGCGTGTCGAGGTTGGCCGCGGCGGACCCGGTGAAGTCCAGCGCCAGGCCCTCGACCGGGGCGGCGGCCAGCACCGGCAGCGCGTCCCCGAGCTGGTCGAAGTAGGACGCGACCAGGATCTTCGGCCGCGCGGTCGCGGCGGCCAGGGTGGCGTAGGTGCCGGCGACCTCGGCCAGCACGTCCGCCGGCTGGTCGGCGACGAGCGCGGGCTCGTCGAGCTGGACCCATTCGGCGCCGGCTTCGTGCAGCTGCCGCAGCAGGTCGGCGTAGAGCGGGACGATCCGGTCGAGCAGGTCGAGTGGCCGGAACCCGTCGGTGGCGGTCGGGTCCTTGGCCAGCAGCAGGAAGGTGACCGGGCCGACGAGCACCGGCCGGGTCGTCACACCCTGCTCCAGCGCCTCGGCGAACTCGGCGAGGGGCTTGGCCGCGTTCAGCGTGAACGTGGTGTCCGGCCCCAGCTCGGGCACCAGGTAGTGGTAGTTCGTGTCGAACCACTTCGTCATCTCCAGCGGCGGCGCGTCCGCGGTGCCGCGGGCCATCGCGAAGTAGCGGTCCAGCTCACCGGCCGGCGTCGTGGCGTCCGGGACCGCGGCGACGTGGCGCTGCGGGACGGCGCCGAGCAGGACCGAGGTGTCCAGGACGTGGTCGTAGAACGAGAAGTGGTTGCCCGGGATCTCGTCGATCCCGGCGCCGCGCAGTTCGGCCAGGTTCTGCAGCCGCAGTTCACGGGCCGTGCCCAGCAGGGCGTCGGCGTCGACGCGGCCCTTCCAGTACGACTCGACGGCCTTCTTCAGCTGCCGGCCGGCACCTTGGCGCGGGTAGCCGTACACGGTGGCGCGGCTGGCCGGGGGTGTCTGGGGTGTCTGGGGTGTCGTCGGGGGTGTCACGGGGCTCTCCTTCGCGAGTCCACGTGGACCTGCGGGAGCGCACGACAAGCCGCGACCGGCGTCCGGTCGGGACTCGGCGATGACCCACCCACGAGGTCGCGGCCAGCACCCCACGGTCGTGGGGTGCGCAGCGGGCAGGTCTTCGGACTCGTGGGCGGTCCGGCTCTTTCCTACTGACCGTCGCTTCCCAAGCCGGGTGGCTCAGTGCTTGTCCTCGCTTGCTGCTCGAGGGACTGACGGCGTTCGTTCCCACTCACCGCTGCGGGGCAGTCCCGGATTCGCACCGGGTTCCCTCTTGCCTCGGTCACCGCGATCGTGCGTGCGGATCCCGAACCAGCTGCGTCGCCACTGTAGCGCGTCGCGCTCGGGTTTTCCTTGATTCTTCCGTCCGGCGACCGTGCGCCGCGGTAGGTGCGCCACGGGCGGTTCAGGCTGGTGCCCGCGAGCTGTTCCATGATGTGGGCGGTCCGGCCGGTGATCCGCGCGGCCACGAAGATCGACGTGAAACGGGTGCCGGCCCTTCTCCGCGTACATGACACGCACGAGAGATTCGTACAGTCCAGCAGTTCGTGGCCGTCGCGCGGTTCGGCGGCTTCCTGCACGACCAGACGCGTCGTCGGGACGCGGGAGTCTCCTTCTTGTGCACGTGGTGGTCGAAGCCCACGATCGTGCACCGCCGGTAAGCGCTTTCTTCAGCCAGGCGTCGGCGTCCGACGCGAACCCGGACCCGACCATGCGGATCGCCGACCTGCCCGGCGCTGCCGGTGGCCATGCCGAGAAGCATGGTCGGGATCGAGGACGTCGCCGGGGGCCGCAAGATCCGTTTCGGTGATCCGCCCCACAGACGCACCTCGCACTGCCCGCCGAACCACCGGCCGAGAGCGGATCGGCCGTGGAGGGCCGCGGCTGCCGCCCGATCCACCGAGCCGCACCCGGCCAGAAGGGCCCGGTCTGCGGCGGCGGCGCGCTTGCCTCGACCCATTTCCCGCCCGGGCACGTTTTATTTCCGCACTCAACCCATTCCGCCACCGCATTTTTCCCCACACGGAAGGCCGGACAACACCCACCAAGGGCGGTTCATGCCGATTTCCACCGCATTTTACCTGCACCTTGCCCGAATCGACGTTAGTTGATCACGGCGAATTCCACCACTTCGTACACTCGAAAGAGGCGAAGTCAACACGGGTGGTCTATGCTTATTTCGGGCCGCACTCCGTAGGTTCGTCCGCATGTCGCGCATCGTTTCCGTTTTCGCCGCCGCCGTTCTGGCCGTCCTGGCGATTCCCCCCGTCGCCGCCACCGCCGCGAAGCTGCCCACGCCGGGGCCGGTGTGCGACCACCAGCCGGTCGCCAACACGACCGCGCCGCCCGGCGCGGTCGTGATCGATCCGGCGGTGACCGCGGATCTGTACCACAAGACGCAGGATTCACCGCCCGGTACGACCTTCTGGCTCGCGCCGGGCACGCACACGCTCGCCTCCGATCCGTTCGGCCAGGTCATCCCGAAAGACGGGGACGTGTACCTCGGCGCCCCCGGCGCGGTGCTCGACGGGCAGCGGATCAACCTGGCGGCGTTCACCCAGCAGGCCAAGGACGTCGTCATCCGCGGCCTGACCGTGCAGAACTTCGTCCCGCCGCAGGACCAGGGCGTCGTCAACCACGATTCCGGGGAACACTGGACCATCGAGAACAGCACGGTGCAGAACAACGCCGGCGCCGGGCTGATGGCCGGCGCCCGGCAGGTGGTGCGGCACAGCTGCCTGCGGAACAACGGGCAGTACGGCATGAACGCCTACCGGTCGGACAACACGATCACCGGGCTGGTGGTCGAAAGCAACGAAATCGCCGGGAACAACACCGACGACTGGGAAACCCGCGTACCCGGCTGCGGGTGCAGCGGCGGGATCAAGTTCTGGGCGGTCAACCGGGCCGACATCCGCGGGAACTGGGTCCACGACAACCACGGCGCCGGTTTGTGGGCCGACACCAACAACAACGACTTCCTCATCGAACGCAACCTGATCGAAGGCAACGAGGCCGAGGGCCTGTTCTACGAGATCAGCTACAACCTCGTCTTCCGCGACAACACGCTGCGGCGCAACGCCCTCGTTTCCGGCAAGCGCAAGGCCGATCGCGGCGACAACTTCCCCGTCGCCAGCGTGTACCTGTCGGAATCGGGCGGCGACCGGCGGGTGCCGGCCCGGACCCACCTGATCGACATCTACGACAACACGTTCGAGGACAACTGGTCCGGGATCACCGCGTGGGAGAACTCCGACCGGTTCTGCAACAGCCCCGCCAACACCTCCAGCAACACCTGCACCAAGCTGGTCGCCGACCGGACGTCGTGCTCGGCCCCCGCGATCGCCACCCGGCCGCTCTACGACGACTGCCGGTGGAAGACGCAGTTCGTCGAGGTGCACGACAACACGTTCCGGTTCGACCCCGCCCACATCGGCTGCACCAGCGGCTTGTGCGGCCGGATGGCGTTGCTGGCCAACTACGGCACCTACCCGGACTGGTCGCCCTACCACGGCACCGTGGTGCAGGACGCGATCACGCACGACCAGGGCAACTACTGGTTCAGCAACGCCTACTACGGCCCGTGGACCTTCGTCGCCGGCGACACCTCGCGCACGCTCACCGCGCAACAGTGGCAGTCGACGCCCTGGGACCAGGACGACTGCGCCTCCTTCGACGGCGTCGCCGGGCCCTGCTGACCCGGTGGTGAACCGGCACCGGGAAGCGGGTCTTCCCGGTGCCGGCCCGCGCCGACCGCCGTCACGCGGTCCCGCGGGCGAGGAACGCTTAGCCGGGCGGTGGCGGCGTCCGACGCTCCCGGCTCAGGCGACGGCGAAGCGCGTCAGCACCGCGGCCGGCCGGACTTCCGGCAGGGCCCGGCGGAACGCGCGGTAGTAGGCGAGTTCCTCTTTGGACCGCAACGCCGTGGCCGGGTCGCGCCGTTCGGCCAGTTCGGCGTCGCCGATGTGCCGGCTCCAGTACGGGGTCAGCAGGTCCGCGGCGCCGCTGCCGGTGCCGAACTCCAGCTTCGGCCGCCACAGCAGCCGCTCGGGGAGCCGGCCGGTGAACGCGCGGCGCAGGTGGCCCTTCTCGAGGCCGTCCGCTTCGAGGGACTTCACCGCGTCCGGCAGGGACATCGCGTGAGCGACCACCCGGGAGTCCAGGAAGGGCACGCGGGCCTCGAGCCCGTGCGCCATCGTGACGCGGTCGCAGCGCTGGAGGTTGAGGCCGTGCAGCTGCTCGATGGTGCGCCGCAGCTCGCGGCGCAGCGCCGCCGGGTCGTGGTGCTCCTCGTGGTAGTAGCTGTAGCCGGCGAAGAGTTCGTCCGCACCTTCGCCGGTCAGCACCGCCTTGACGTGGTGTGAAGCCAGTTCGGCGAGGAACCAGTTCGGCACCGCGCTGCGGATCAGGCCGGCGTCGAACGACTCGACGGAAGCGACGACGTCGTCGAGCGCGGCCACGGCCTGCGCCGCGTCGAAGACCGTTTCCCGGTGCTCCGTACCGAGGAACTCCGCCACCTCACGGGCCGCGAGCAGGTCGGCGGACCCGTCGACCCCGACGGCGAACGTCTTCAGCCGCCGGCCTTCGCGGGCGTACTCGGCCGCGGCGACCGCGGCGACGATGCTGGAATCCAGCCCGCCGGAAAGGAAAACGCCGACCTCGACGTCCGCCATCAGGTGCCGGCGGACCGAGTCGACGAGCACGGCGCGCGTCCGGTTCTCCAGTTCCGCCGCGGTGACGCCGTCCTGGACCGGGGCGAAGGTGACGGCCGTCGCGAACCGGACCAGGCCGTCTTCCGGCGTCCACCAGCAGCCGGGCGGGAACATCTCCACCGCGTGCTGGACGGTGACCGGGAAAGCGCGCATCTCGGACGCGAAGTAGTACCGGCCGTCGGCCCGCGCCCAGTAGAGGGGCTTGATGCCGAGGCGGTCGCGGGCCGCGACGAACCGCCCGTCCGGGGTCGCCGCGCACAGCGCCCACATCCCGTCCAGCCGGTCGAGGGCCCGCGGTCCCCCGGCGGTCAGCAACGCGAGCGCCGACTCGCTGTCCGACGCCGTCGTGAAGTGGTGGCCGGGCAGGCTTTCCCGCAGGTCGGCGTCGTTGTAGATCTCCCCGTTGCAGACCAGCGACCACGGCCCGGGTTCGCCGAGCGGCTGCCGTCCGTTGGCGGGACCGACGATCGACAACCGGTTGTGCCCGAGCCAGGCGCGCTCGCCGACCCGGGCCTGTCCGGTGTCGTCGGGACCGCGGTGGGCCAGCCGGGCGAGCATGGTCCGGCCGGTGGCCACGACGTCGGAGGTGATCACTTCCGGGGACGGGGTGTAGCACGCGACTATTCCGCACATGACCCCGACGCTAGGTCGGCCCGTGCGTCCAGGACAACCGCAGTTGCGCTCCGCGCACGGCGGCCGGACACTGGGCCGATGGCGAACGACAGTCTGACCAGCGTGCACCGGGCCCTCGATGTGGTGCGGGCGCTCGGATCCGGCCCGTTGGGCGTCCAGGCGGTCGCCGAAGTCCTGGACGCCGAGAAGACCCAGATCTCGCGGACATTGAAGGTGCTGCTCCAGGAGGGTTTCGTCGAGCGGGACCCGAAGTCGCTGGAGTACCGCCTCGGCTGGCAGCTCTACGCCCTGGCCGGCGCGGCCGGCGACGACCGGCTCCGCCAGGACGCGCCCCGGGCGTTGCGCGCACTGGTCCACGAGCTGGGCGAGGCGGCGTACCTGACCGTCCGGGAGGGGGACGCCGCCCTGACCGTGCTGAGCGAGCAGGCCGGGCGCAGTGTCCAGGCCCGCGAGTGGATCGGCCGGGGCACCCCGCTGAACTGCACGTCCAGCGGGCGGGCCCTGCTGTTCGGGCTGGCCGACGCCGAGATCACCACCTTGCTGACGACCCGGCCGGGCCCGCTGCCCGGCACCCGCCGCGCCCCGCGGACGGTCGCCGCCGTCCTCAGGCGGCTGCGCCAGGAACGCGCGGCAGGCCACGTCGTCGCGGCGGAGGAGCACGAGATCGGCCTCACCGCGGTCGCGGCCCCCGTGCTCGACTTCCGCGGTACCCCGCTGGCCGCGGTGAACGTGTCGGTGCCCAGCTTCCGGCTGACGCCGGACGGGCTGGAGCGGATCGTGCAGGCGGTGACCGCCACGGCCGCGGACCTGTCGGCCGGCGCCCGGAACTGAGCCGTCCCGCGCGACCGCGTCCCAGCCGGACGGCGGTGGACGTTCGACCGATCTCCTCGGCGAGCCCGACGCACAGAGCCGCTTCACGTTCAGCTGGCCGCTCTGTCCGTGTCATCTGAAGTTAAAACACCACTGATTGACTTCACTGGCTCACCACCTTTCTCGCGACGAGGACAAATTGACACAGTCCGTGCCCCCCGGCGGCGGCGCCGGCGATCCGCTGGCCGACTTCAGCGCCGAGCTCGAGGAACTCCAGGCCAAGGCCGCGGCGGCCCAGGAACGGCTCCGGGCCGCCGTCGCCACCGTGCAGGCACCGGACGGGGCGGTCTCGGTGACCGTCGGCCCGAGCGGCGTCCTGCAGGAGCTCCGGTTCGGCCCCCGCGCGTACGAGCGTCCCCCGCAAGCCCTGTCCAGCCTGGTGATGCAGCTGATCGGCCGCGCCCAGCAGAAGGTCTCGGCCGAGGTGGCGGACGCGTTCAGCGGCATGGTCGGCGAGAACTCGGCCGCCCGTGAACTGCTGACGGAGTTCCTGCCGGAACCCGAACCGGCCGAGGGGACGCCTCCGGGCGGCGCCAAGTTCATGCCGGAGGCCGACGACCGGCCCCCATCCCCGCCGCCCCCGCCGCGCCAGCGGCCGCCGGGCCCACCGCCGCCGAACCCCCAGCAACAGCAGCACGGTCAGCCACGCCGTCGTCCCCGGCCCGCGCCGGACGAGGACGACGGCGAGAGCAACCCCTGGTAGTACGGAGGAGATCCAGTGGTTTCCGGAGCAGGTTTCTCGGTCGACCCGGCCGAGCTGCAGAAGTTCAGCCAGTTCCTGTCGGGCACCACCCAGCCCGCGGTGCAGGACGCCGCGAACCGGATGCAGGCCGCCAACGAGTTCGACAACGCCGCGTTCGGCATCCTGCTCGCGCAGGTGCTGGCCGTGCCCTCGCGGATCACGATGGGGGTGATCACCGGCGAGATCACCAAGCTCGTCGGGGACATCGCCAAGTCCGCCGACGACGTGAAGAAGGCCGCCGACGTGTACTCGACCCACGACGCGAACACGGCGCAGGGTTTGAGCACCTTCGAAACGGAGCTGGGCAAGTGACCGTTCCCATCACCGCATCGAACTCCACGACCGGCGCCGGTGTCTTCGACAGCTGGAAGCAGGTGGGCGACTCGATCGGCAAGGTCCAGACCGAGCACGGCGGCGACCTCGCGGCCGTCAGCGTCGAGCTGGGCATCAACGTCATCAGCGCCGCGCTCGACACGGTCGCGTTCGTCATGGACCCGCTGGCGAAGCTGATCGCGGCGGGCCTGGGCTGGCTGATCGAGCACGTCTCGTTCCTGAAGTGGCCACTGGACCAGGTCGCGGGCAACCCCGCGGAGGTCACGAAGATCGCCAACGAGCTGCACAAGATCGGCGAGTCGCTGCGCAACACCGGTACCTCGCTCGACGACACGCTCAAGGCGACGATCACGCAGTGGGAGGGCAAGGGCTACGACAGCTTCCTGAAGTCGATCAACGAGCGGAAGGGCTGGATCGACGCGAACGCCAAGGCGTCCGACGTCGCCGGCTACATGGTCGAGACCACCGGGGCCCTGATCGGCGCCGTCCGCTCGTTGCTGCGCGACATCATCACGACGATCCTCGGCGACATCATCTCCACGATGCTGATCGCGCTCGCGCTCGCCATCCCCACCTTCGGGGCGTCGATCGCCGTCGGGGTGACCAAGTGCGTCGCCACGGTCTCGGTGCAGGTGGCCGCGATGATGGCCAAGCTCGCCAAGGTCGTCGCCTACGCCGGGCGCACGCTGGCCCGGCTCACCCAGCTCTCGAAGCTGGTCAAGCCGAAGGCGGGCGCCTCGAACGCGGGCCACGAGCTGAGCAACCTGCCGCCCACCGGCGGCGGCGTCCCGAACTTCTCCCGGCCCCTGCCGAAACCGCCGGGCACGGCGGTCACCCACGACGGCCCGCCCGCGCCGGGCGGCGCCACGCCCAGCACCCGGCCCCCGGGTGACGGCACGACCCCCAACTTCTCGCGGCCGCTGCCGCCCCCGGGCACCGCGGTCACGCACGACGGCCCGCCCGGAGGCGGCGCCACACCCACCACGCGGCCCCCGGGCGACGGCACCACGCCGAACTTCTCGCGCCCGCTGCCGAAGCCCGCGGACCCGCCGCCCGCGCCCAAGCCGCCGTCGCCGAAGTCGAAGCTGAGCGATCAGGACATCTCGACGATCAAGAAGCACGAGGACTGGCTGAAGACCAAGTTCGGGGACAGCTACAGCAAGATGAAGTTCGTCGACGACTGGCTGAAGAAGAAGGCCCCGGACTACTACCCGATGCTGAAAGCGCTCTCGGACGCCAAGAGCTCGAAGAACTTCGTGGGCTGGGCGGGAAAGGACATCGTGCAGGTCGACCGCGGCCTCACCGACATCCAGATGCAGGCGGAGGCCGCCTGGGCCGAGGAAGACAAGAAAGAACAGCAGCCGCAGTAGCACCGCGGCACGATCAGTCCTTGAGCGTCAGGTGCCTCGACGCGGACGGCCCAGCCGCTCGCCACGATCACCGTGACCTGGCCCGCGCCGCAAGCGGTCGTGAGTGGTCAGGGCGGTTAGAACCGCCCTGACCACTCACGACCAGCCGCGGCAGACCGCTCAGCGTGCTGAGTCCTCCATCGACGTTGTGCGGCGGCCCTGGCCCACGGCTTTCCGCATTTCTTCTTTCTCGAACCGCGAAGGCCGGGCCCTGGCGCGGCCGTGAAGAAGTGCTCCTTGTTCGACGACGAGGAGCGCAGGCCGTCGGCCATGGACCCGGTCTCGCGGATCACGTAGTCGCGATCGGTGTACTTGAGCTGCCTCCGGGGCTCGGGGTCGAGCACCTCACCGGCGACCTTGATCCAGGAGTCGAGCACCCCCGCGACAGCGCGGAGCCCCGGAAAGAACCCGAGCAGGCAGTCGCCGCGAAGCCCTTGGCGTTACAGCGAAAGCGACTTCGCGGACCGAATGGCGGCGCTTGCCGGGACGGAGTTCCTCAATTCGGCTCGGGAGAACCGTCGGCGTCGTTCCCCGCGGGTCGCGCGCGCGGCGGCCGGAGTACGGCCCAGACGACCTTGCCGCCGGACTGCTTCGGCGACCAGCCCGCGGCGTGCGCGAGGTGCGTGACCAGCGGAAGCCCGCTGCGCGGCGCCGGTTCCTTCCGCCCGACCGGCGGAAGCGGCACCCGTCGCGCGTCGTCGTCGGAAACGGCCACCGTGAGCCTGCCCAGGCGCAGCTCCAGCCGCAGGCGCGCCGGCGAACGTGCGTGCTCGGCGGCGTTCGCCACCAGCTCGCCGGCCACCGTGGTGGCCGGCGCCGTCAGCTCGCCGATGCCCCAACTGTGGCAGATGTCGGCAACGAACGGGGTCACCGCGGGCACGCTGAGAGAGGACGACGGCAGCCAGAGCTCGGTCCGGTGGCGCGGCGGCGGGTCCCCCAAGGTGTCCAGGGCGGCGAGCACGGACGGCTGGACCCTGATGAAGCGCCGCATCGGCCCGTGGCGCGACAGGGCTTCGTGCGCCGGCCCGGGCACCACGACCACCGCCACCGTCGACCACTGCGAGACGCGCAGCCACACCGCGACGAACACGCTGGTCAGATGGTCCTGGGTGATCTCGAGCGCATCGAGGTCGACGATCACCGCGCGGGGCTGGTCGGCCGCGCACTTGAGCAGCACGTCCCGCAGCACCCCGTACGTGCGGACGTCCAGAACGCCCGACAACTGGACGATCGTCGCCCCTTGCAGCTCGGACAGGTCCCACTCGAGCGGACTGTCCGCTTCCATTCCGCAGCTCGCCGCCTCGGTTGGTGGAGCCCGGATCAAACCCGTCCATGATCTTTCAACCGGACGGGCGAACGTATTTGTCAACGGTACGGGTGAACTGTCCGCGAACGACCGGCGACGCTGCGAAATCACTCGATCCAGTGATTGCGGTGCGGCAATGGATTCATTCTGTAACAGAACACTACGCCGACCGATGACGGCACCCCGGAGATCAACTCGGCTATCGGTGAGGATCCCCGGCGGCCACCAGCTTGACGACCTCGGGGTGGATCCCGAGATCTCGCACCACACCGGCCACTGTGGACAGTCTGCGGACGAATCGGCTGTGGACGTGGTCCCCACCCGGACCGTCACCATCCCAATGGCCCGCAAGGGGACTCGCCAGTACCTACGGGGATGATCGAAAATTTGACGGGAAAAGCAAAGTTTGCAATTCGGACACGAAACCGGCAGGCCGGCTCGCCGGGAGCGATCCGGCCGCACCCCAACCGCGGCGACGGCGTGATTTCCACCGGTCTTCCGGGTTGCGGTTGCCACGGCGGCGTGAAGATCGTTCACACCCTAGCGTTGTCCCCTCGGTGATCACGGTCGCCGTGCGGTAGTCCTGGAACCGTGCCCCGGCAGCAGGTCCGAGGCGAGAACGGAAGGTTCCCGCATGAGGTTGCCCCGCGTTGCCGTCCTGCTGGCGCTGGTCGTGCCGGCCACGATCGTGGCGGCTCCCGGCGCGTCCGCGGTGATCGGGGGCTCCGTCAGCACCCACGCGCCGTGGGCGGTGCGGATGCTCGTCGACGGCCGGGGTGAGTGCACCGGGACCGCGATCAGCCGCGAATGGGTCATCAGCGCGTCGCACTGCTTCTTCGAACAGGCCGAGGCGATCGCCGACGCGCGGATCGAGTTCCGGGTGGGCCGCCTGGACCAGCGGCGCGGCACCCCGGTCCACCCGGTGCCCGGCAGCAGGCAGGGCAGCGCGGACGCCGACATGATGCTGATCAAGGTGCCGCCGATGGACGTCACGCCGGCGAAGCTGCCCGGCTCGGGCCCGGTGCGCCCCGGCCGGATCGTGCGGCAGTACGGCTGGGGCGCCACCTGCCAGGGCGACGAGAACGCCTGCCAGTCGGACGTGCTGAAGCAGTCGGACCTGCGGGTCCTGCCCACCCGGGACCGGCGTTGCGCGGGTTTCGCCGTCCCGGGCGGGAGCGACTTCTGCACCACCGGCGTCACCGGCATCCCCGCGGGTGGCGACTCCGGCGGCCCGGTCATGGGCACCGGGACCACGGCCGACACCCTCGTCGGCGTCTTCGACACCTCCGACCGCGCCACCATCGCGGGCGCGGGCGACGTTTTCGGGCAGGCGGCCTGGATCCGGCGGGTCGTCGGCGGCTGAGGCGCCCGGCGGGTCAGGCGTGGACGGTCAAGCCGTGCACCGAGGAACCCGGGTGGGTGGCGCTGTCCTGCCGGAGGACCGAAACCCCCGCGGGCCAGGTCAGGGTCAGCGGGATCGTCTGCCCCGGCGGCGTCGTGACCAGCTGCGTGGGCACCCACTCGCCGGAGCCGTTGCTGCCCACCGAACCATCGGTGTGGGTCAGGACGATCAGGTGCGCGTTCGCGGACTCGCCCGGCGCCGCCGTGACGTCCTTGTCGCCGTCGTCGACGCGGGGCAGGGAGTACACCGGGCCGTTCGGGTCGGCCGGGCCGCGCAGGTCGACGCCCGGGACGCCGTAGAGCTTGCACGGCCGGGTGCCGGTGTTGGTGAACACCAGCGGCACGTCGAGCTGGCCCTGCTCGACCTGCGCCGGCGTGCCCAGCTTGACGGCGAGCTCACCCGCCGTGCACCGCAACAGCTGACCGGGGTTCGAGGTGGTGCTCCCCGGCGCCACGGTGGGCTTGGACACCGGAGCCGACGTCGGCGGCGGCGCGCTCGTCGCGGTCGACGCCACCCCGGTCACCACGGCGTTGGTCGACGGCGCGGCGTTCGCCGGCTTCGTGTCTTCACCGTTGCACGCGGTGACCGTCACCAGGACCGCGCCCACGAGCACGGCCACCCGCGCGACGCGGGCGTTCGCTGCGTTCCCCACTGCTGTTCCCTTCCCCGTGCTGCCGGGCCTCCCCTCGGCAACAACCGGTGGATGCGTGGGTCACACCCGTCGTTCTGCCGTTGTGAAGCTTGTCATAACGCATGAACCTTCCCGAATGCCATTTGCCGAATGCAACTTGCAGTCCAGTGTCACCGCGGACGTTCGTTATCCCGGGCCGGAAAATGCCTGCCGGTCCGGGCGGCCGGGCGCGCGAACGAGTCACGAAAACCGTGGCGTACTCGGCACTACCAGGGATTATGGACGGTTCCGGCCGCCGGAGTGACCACGCCTTCACAGCCCGCTACACGCCGCGAGTTCGCCGGAAATAATCGAAACGATGCCGGCAAATTGCTCCGAACGGTCGTACTCAGAACTTCCGCGGACACATAACGTCACGTGCCTACGCAACCAACTGCCGATACGCGACCCCTGAACTCTCGCGCCCAGGCTCGTCGATTGCCGAACTCGACCGGAACGTCCGACAGGAGAACCCCTTTTCATGACGATCGACCTGGCGTTGAAAGAAGCGATGAGCATTCCCGGCGCCGTCGGCGCGACCCTCGTCGACTACGACAGCGGGATGTCGCTCGGGTCGGCGGGCGGTGGCGACTGGCTCGACCTGGACGTCGCGGCGGCCGGCAACACCGAAGTCGTCCGGGCGAAGCTGCGCGTGATGTCGTCCCTCGGGCTCGACGACGCCATCGAGGACATCCTCATCACCCTGCACCGCCAGTACCACGTGATCCGGCCGCTGTCGGCCCGCGGCAACTCCACCCTGTTCCTCTACCTCGTGCTGGATCGCGAACGCGCGAACCTCGCGCTCGCCCGGCACAGCCTCAAGCGCATCGAGACCAGCCTGTCCGTATGAGAGGTACCGACACGCACAGCCAGCACTTCAGTGCACCGCTGCCGATCCGCAAACCGTCCGCGAACACCAGCTCACCGCCGGAGCCGGCGGTGACGAGCCCGCCCCCCGATTCGGCCCAGACGCTCGAGGTCCTCCGCGCGATCCGGAACCAGGTCGACCAGGTCGTGGGGCTGCTCGTGGCCACCCACGACGGCCTGGTCCTGGCCAACGACACCGACGCCATCGAAGCCGACAGCGTCGCCGCCATGTCGGCGGCGGCCATCGGGCTCGCCGCGCAGTTCACCGCGCAGGCCAGGATCGGCGAATCCCGCTCCGCGATGTTCGAGGGCAGCTCCGGCTACGTCTGCGTCTTCCCCGTCGAATCGTCGCTCCTGCTCGTCGTGTTCGGCCAGCCGGACATCACCATGGGGCTGTTCACCCTGGCCGCCAAGCAGGCGCTGACCCTGCTGCGGCACACCCCCCTGGCACCAGGGGGTTCACGGCCCACCCGGCCCGCGCCGGAGTAGGTCCCGGCTTCGCTCGTGCGGGGGGCACGATCGGCTGGTCGAAGAGGCATTCCCCGGGGTTCACGTAGTTCCCGCCGGTCCTTCTTGTTAACTTCACTTGTCGTAGGTCGACTGGTGGAGAGAAGGGCCGTACGTGAGCAACCCGCTGGTCGCGGAGACCAAAGACTCGACGAAGGCGTACTCGGGGGTGTCGCTGCTGGAGTCGGCGGCCGATCTGAAGTCCGCGATCGAGTCGGGTGACTGGGCTTCGGTCGCGATGGGCGCCGTGGGCACCGCGCTCGACGCGCTGTCGATGGCGATGGACCCGTTCGGGGCGGTCCTCGCGGCCGGGGTCGGCTGGTTGATGGAGCACGTAGGTCCGCTCAAGGAAGCCCTCAACGGCCTCACGGGCAACGCCGACGAAATCGCCGCGCAGTCGGAGACCTGGAAGAACATCGCGACCGAGCTGGGCAGCATCGGCGAGGACCTGACCGGGATGGTCAAGGCCGACACCGTGTCCTGGACCGGCCCGGCCGGGGACAGCTACCGCCAGCGCGCCGACGACACGGTGACGTTGCTGAACACCGCGCAGAAGGGCTGTGAAGGCGCTTCCAGCGGTGTGAAGACCGCCGGTGAAGTCGTCGCCGCGGTGCGCGCGTTGGTGCGGGACATCATCGCGGAGCTGATCGGGCACCTGATCAGCTGGGCGTTGCAGGTCGTGTTCACCCTCGGCATCGGCCTGACGTGGGTGGTGCCGCAGGTGATCGGCGCCGTGGCGAAAACGGCGTCAAAGATCGCCGATCTGGTCAAGCGGCTGGTCACGGCGTTGAAGGCGCTGGTGCCGTTGCTCAAGCGCGCGGGTGACCTGTTCTCGGATGCGGCGAAGGCGCTGCGGAACATCAAGCCGGGTAAGGCCGCTCCGCCGCCGAAGAGCATCGACATCAAGGGCAACCCGAAGGGTCTCGACGGCCCGAAGGGCAAAGGCGGGCCGGACGCGCCGCCGCCCAAGACCGACCCGCCGCCGACGCCGAAGGGCGGGGACTCCACCACACCGTCCGGCGCCAAGGGTGACGGCGACGGCACCCACTCCTCGGGTGCGGACGCGCCGCCACCCAAGACCGACCCGCCGCCCGCGTCGAAGGGCCCCGACGACACCCCGAAGAGCCCGGACCCGACGCCGCCGCCGGCGTCGAAGGGCCCGGACGCGGACACCACACCGTCGAGCACGCCGAAGGGCGACCCCAAGGGCGACGGGTCGCGGATCACGGACAACAACCCCAAGCCGGACGAACACACCACGCAGACGAAGGACAAAACCGACTGCGGTGACCCGATCGACGTCGCGACCGGCGCGGTGATGGTGGTCCAGGAGGACATTTCGCTGCCCGGCGCGCTGCCGCTCGTGGTCGAGCGCACGCACCTGTCGACCTACCGGGCGGGCCGGCTGTTCGGCCCGACGTGGGCCTCGACACTGGACGAGCGGCTCGAAGTGGAGCCCGACGGACTGCACCTGGCCCTGTCCGACGGCACGCTGCTGCGCTACCCGGTCCCGCACGGGGTCGAGGCCGTGGTCCCCGAGAGCGGCCCGTACCTGGCGCTGCGCCGGGTCCGGCACGGCTACATCGTCGGCGACCCGCAGTCCGACCGGATGCGCTACTTCGCGGCCCGTCGCGGCGACACCACGCTGCCGCTGCGCGCGGTCGTGGACGGCGCGGGCAACCGGATCGTGCTGCGTTACCGCGACGGTGTGCCGGTGGCGATCGAGCACTCCGGCGGCTACCGCGTCGAGATCGACAGCGCCGACGGTCTCGTCACGGCGTTGCGCACCGCGGGCTCCCCCGTCCCGGTGGCGGAGTACCGCTACGACGCCGCGCGCCGGCTGGTCGAGGTCGCCGACGCGGTCGGCACGCCGCAGAAGTTCACCTACGACGCCGACGGCCGGCTGGTGCGCTGGGACGACGTCAACGGCCGCTGGTACGGCTACGGCTACGACGGCCAGGGCCGCTGCGTGCGCGCCCAGGGCGCCGGCGGCTACCTGGACACGACGCTGGCCTACGAGCCCGGCGTCACGACCGTCACCGACTCGCTCGGCGCCGTCACCCGCTACCGGCTCGACGAGCGGCTGCGGGTGATCGGGCAGACCGGCCCGCTGGGCCACAGCACCAGCGCCGAGCGGGACCGGTTCGGGCGGGTGCTCGCCGAGACCGACGAGCTCGGCAACGTCACGCGCTGGGACTACGACGAGATCGGCAACCTCGCCGCGGTCACGCGTCCCGACGGCAGCCGGATGGCCGTCGAGTACGACGAGCGGCACCGGCCCGCCGCGGTGACCGGCCCGGACGGCGCCGTGTGGCGCTACGAATACGACGGGCGCGGCAGTCTCGCCCGCACGGTCGACCCGGGCGGCGCCGCGACCTCCTACACCTACGACCCCTTCACCGGCACCGTGGACTCGGTGACCGACGCCCTCGGCGGGGTCACCCGGATCCAGGCCAACGCCGCCGGACTCCCCGTGCTCGTCACCGAGCCGGACGGCGCCGTGTGGCGCTACGGCTACGACGCGCTCGGCAACACCACGAGCCGGACCGACCCGCTGGGCAACACCACCACCATGGTCAGCGACGCCGCCGGCCACCTCGTGCAGACGCGCGACGCCGACGGCGCGATCGAGCAGCTGGCTTCGACGGCGCGCGGCAGCTTCGAGGAGCGGACGGATCCGCGCGGTGGCGTCACCCGCATCGAGTACGCCCACTTCGACCTGCCGGTCAGCGAGCGGGGCCCCGACGGCGGCCTGCTGAAGTACGGCTACGACACCGAGCTGCGGCTCACCTCGGTCACCAACGAACGCGGCCTGGTGTGGCGCTACGAGTACGACGCCGCGGGCCGCAAGGTGGGCGAGACCGACTACAACGGGCGTGTCCTGCGCTACGGCTACGACGCCGCGGGCCGGCTCGCGCACCGCACCAACGGCGCCGGGCAGACCATCACCCTCGAGCGCGACAGCCTCGGCCGGGTCGTGCGGCGCAGCAGCGCCGACGAGGTCGCCGTGTTCACCTACGACGGAGCCGACCGGATGCTGTCGGCGGCCAACGGGCACAGCGAGGTCCGGTTCACCTACGACGCGCTCGGCCGTGTGCTGTCCGAGTCGATCAACGGCCGGGTCGTGTACTCCCGCTACGACCCGCTCGGGCGCCGGGTGAGCCGCCGGACGCCCTCGGGCGCGGAGTCGGTGGTCGGCTACGACCCCGCCGACCGCCCGAGGACGCTGGTCACCGCCGGGCGCACCCTGCGCTTCGGCTACGACGCCGCGGGCCGCGAGACGGTGCGCAGCCTGCAGAACGGCGCCGGACCGGTGGCGGAGCTGCGCCAGGACTGGACGCCCACCGGGCAGCTGTCGGCGCAGACGGTGCTCCGCGGGGCGGACACCCTGCAGCGGCGCGAATACGGCTACCTGCCCGACGGTTACCTCGCCGGCGTCACCGACCTGCTCTCCGGGCCGCGCACCCTCGACGTCGACGCCACCGGCCGGGTCCGCGCGGTGCGCGGCCCGCGCTGGCAGGAGAACTACGACTACGACGCGACCGGGGCCCTCACCGGGGCCGCCTGGTCCGGCGCGCCGGAAGCCGCCGGTCCCCGCGCCTACGCCGGTACGCTCCTCACCTCCGCCGGCGCCACCCGCTACCGCCACGACGGGGAAGGGCGCGTCGTCGCCCGCGAACGCGGCGGGCAGCGCTGGACCTACGAGTGGGGCGCGGAGAACCGGCTGCTCGGCGTGCGCACGCCGGACGGCACGGTGTGGCGCTACCGCTACGACCCGTTCGGCCGCCGGATCGCCAAGCAGCGTCTCGACGCCACCGGCGGTGTCGCCGAACAGGTCGAATTCGCCTGGGACGGGCAGCTTCCCGCCGAACAGGTCCACAGTGGACCGGGCCGGCCGCCGGTCGCCACCGTGTGGGAGTACGCGCCCGGCGTGCGGGTCCCGCTCACCCAGACCGAACGCGTGCTCGGCCCGGGCACCGCGGACCGGTTCCACGCGATCGTCTCCGACCTGGTCGGCGCGCCCGCGGAACTGGTCGACGACACCGGCGCGCTGGCCGGGCACCTGCACACCGCGTTGTGGGGCCCGGCCGTCTCGGCCGGCGGAACGGCGAGCACGCCGCTGCGGTTCCCGGGCCAGTACCACGACCCGGAGACGGGGCTGCACTACAACCGTTACCGCTACTACGATCCCGAGACCGGCCGCTACCTGTCCCACGACCCGCTGGGCCTGACCCCGGCACCGGACTCCCTGGCCTACGTCGGCAACCCGACCGCGATGATCGACCCGCTCGGCCTGGCCCCGACCCGGACCACGCCCTGCGCGGCCGCCAAGGCCCAGGCCCACCCCTACGCCCGGGGGAACTCCGGGCCGTCGACGAGCAAGCGCAAGTACCCGGAAAGCACCTACGGCGACCGGGGCGCCGAGCGCAAGCGCCTCGACGACAAGTACGACTTCAAGATCGACGGGGACAAGACGCACCAGTCCGAGCACGCCGCCGGTTACGACATCCTGACCGACAACGGCGCGGCGAAGGGCTCGCGGGCGGACAAGGGCAGCAAACCGTTGGAGAACAACGCCAACGCGTACTACGAGGACTACGCCAACCACCGGTACCACCCGGGCACGGGCAAGGGTGGCGACAACCACGAGTCCGGGTTCACCAAGGGCGACGTCCGGGACTCGCCCAACACGACGAAGGACGACAAGCTCGGTTACGACGACCGCCTCGGTTCGTACCGGAACGCGCAGCGCAACGCCCTCGAGGCCAACGACCCGAGCAGCGCGGTCCAGCTCAACCAGCTCGGTTACGGGCACCAGCAGGGGTTCCAGAACTCCCAGACCGTCAAGGCGGGTTACGACAACCCGCACAGCTTCTCCGATCAGGTCTACCACGGGAACGACAAGAACCACGTCCACAACGAAGACCACCCGTTGTACGACAAGGACACCGCGGACGCGGCGAAGGCCGAGCAGGACCGCCGGGACGCCGTCAAGGCCGACCCGAACCACCCGGACCGGGCGGCCTACGACGCCGAGCAGAAGCGGATGGCCATCGCCGACGACTCGTACCACAAGATGATCGACGACATGCACTCCAGCGGCGAAGGCATGCGGTACAACCCGCAGGCCGGCCAGGCCGTGCCCGCCGGCGGCCACTCGGTGCCCGGCACCGACCACGTGACCACCAAGCCGATCGACAAGTGGGACGCGGCCGAGATGCACGGCGCCCGCGACGCGGCGCGGACGGGCGAGTGGCCGGGCTACGGCGGCTTCTACAAGAACCCGACGGCCGACGACTGGGCGGCCCTCGACCGCGGCGACCTCGACCCGCCGCAGCTCAAGAACATCACCGACCAGGACATCGCCGACTACTGGACGAAGAAGAACGACCCCGACGCGATGGACGTCGGCCCCTGATCTCCGACGGTCCGATCCGAGCCGCGGTGGCCCGGACCGGACCGCCGGCGGGCGATTCCTTTCCACCGTGAGCACGGTCTACCTCTTCGCCGACGCGGCCCGCCGGACGGGCCGGGCGAGCCGGAGGAGACCCGATGACCGTGAGCGTTCCCGCCACCATGCGTGCCCTGCAGCAGACCTCGCCGGCCGGGCCGCGGGACATGCGCCTGATCACCGGCGCGCCGGTACCGCGTCCCGGCCCGGGTGAAGTCCTGATCCGGGTCGCCGCCGCCGGCGTCAACTTCGCCGACATCTCGAAGGCGTACGGCACGTTCCCGGGCGGCCCGACACCGCCGTACCTGGCGGGCTTCGAAGCCGCCGGTGACGTCGTGGCGGCGGGCGAGCCGGTGACCGGCCCGCCGCTCGGCAGCCGGGTCGTCGGCGTCGGCGACGGGGCTTTCGCCGAGTACCTGGTGCTGCCCGCGGCCGCGGCGACGCCGGTGCCGGCCGGCTGGAGCGCCGAGCAGGCGCTCGGCCTGGTCGTCAACTGGCCCACCGCGCTCGCCACGCTCCGGCCCCTGGGCCGGCTGGCCGCCGGGGAGACCGTGCTCGTCCAGGCGGCCGCGGGCGCGACCGGCCAGGCCGCGGTGACCCTGGCCAAGCACTACGGCGCGACGGTCATCGCCACCGCGTCGCCGGGCAAGCACGAGACGGTGCTGGCCCTGGGCGCCGACCACGTGCTGGACTCCGTCGACGGCGACCTCACCACCGAGGTGCTGCGGCTGACCTGCGGCGCGGGGGCCGATCTGGTGCTGCAGCCGGCGGGTGGTGCCGCCTTCACCCCCGGGTTGGCCGCGGCCAAGCCGGTCACCGGCCGGGTCGTCGTCTACGGGGTGGCCGGCGGAGAAGCCGCGATCACCAACCAGGACCTGGTGTACCGGCACCGGATCCACCTCATCGGGTTCAACCTCGGCGCGCTGATCCAGGCCGCGCCGCGGCTCTTCGGCGAGGTCATGGGCGAGCTGTCCGCCCTCGTCGGCGCCGGCGTCCTCGCCCCCGCGAACCCCACCTGCTACGACTTGGCGGACGGCCCGAAGGCCCTCGCGGAACTGGAAGCCCGGGCGACCGTGGGCAAACTGGCCCTCCGGCCCTGACCTGGGCTTCGATTCCTTTGCCCCGGCGTCCCGGTCGTACAGGGTGCAGGTCCCGGCCGGCGGGACCACCCCGCAGGAGGAGACGCACATGGCAAGCAGGGAACCCGCGGCGGCGGACCAGGACCGGTTCGCCGCCGAGACCGCGCGGTTCCGCCCGGAACTGCTGGCGCACTGCTACCGCATGGCCGGCTCCGCGCAGGACGCCGAAGACCTGGTGCAGGAAACGTACCTCCGGGCGTGGCGGTCCTACGCCGGCTTCGAGGGCCGTGCGTCGATCCGGTCCTGGCTCTACAAGATCGCCACCAACGTCTGCCTGAGCGCGGTGGCGCCCCGCCGGATCCGGGTCCTCCCCTCGGGCCTGACCGGTGCCTACGACGGACCCGACCGTCCGCCGGGTCCCGTCGCGCCGGGTGAGGTCGCGTGGCTGGAACCGGTGCCGGACCGGTGGATCGCCGCGGCCGCCGACGATCCGGCCGCGACGGCGGTCGCGCGCGAGTCGCTGCGGCTGGCGCTCGTCGCGAGCCTCCAGCACCTCCCCGCCCGCCAGCGCGCGATCATCATCCTGCGGGACGTGCTGGCGTTCTCCGCGGCCGAAACCGCGCAGATCCTCGGCACCACCACGGCCGCGGTGAAGAGCGGCCTGCAACGCGCCCGGGCCCGGCTGGACGAACGGGAACCCGAGCGCGAGAAGCTGCTCGAACCGGCCGACCGGCGAGCGCGGGCGCTGCTCGACGGTTACATCACGGCGTTCGAGCGCGCCGACCCCGCGCTGCTGGAGCAGGTGCTGCGCACGGACGCCACGCTGGAGGCGACGCCGTTCCGCGAGTGGTACGCGGGCCGGGTGAAGTGCCTTCACCTGCTCGGGACCCACGTGCTGGGGGCGCCGGGCGACTGGCGGCTGCTCCCCACCGCGGCCAACGGCCAGCCCGCGGCCGCCGTGTACCACCGCGGCGGGGACGGCTCGCTCCGCGCACACGGCGTCGTGGTGCTGGCCCCGACGTCCACCGGGATCGCCCGGGTGGTCGAGTTCCACGATCCGGCTTTGCCCGCCCTGTTCGGCTTTCCGGACGTGCTCGACGACTGATCGGAGACGGCGTCAGGGCCGGGCCGGCCGCCGCGCCTTCGGCCCGGCCAGCTGGACCAGTATCGCGCCGGCGAGCAGGAGGACCGCCCCGGCCAGCTGGGCCGGGCCGAGGGCCTCGCCCAGCAGCAGCCACGCCAGCGCCGCGGCGACCAGGGGTTCCACCAGGGCCAGCACACTGGCCGCGGCCGGGGGCAGCACGCGCAGGGACTGCAGCCCGGCCAGGTAGGGCAGCACGGTGCCGGCCACGGCCAGCGCCACCAGCGCGACCCACACCGGGACCCGGAGATCGCCCAGGACCACCGGGGTGGAGAGCGACCCCGGCGGCTGCGCCCACGGCGGGCTGACCGCGAGCACCACGACCGCGCCGATCGCCAGCCCGGCCGCCGTCAGGCCGAACGGGTCGTGCCTGCTCGCGCCGTGCTCGCCCAGCAGGAAGTAGCCGGCCGAGCAGATCGCCGCGCCCAGCCCGGCCGCGACGCCGAGCAGGTCGAGCCGGGCGCCCTGCCAGATCTGCGCGACCAGCGCCAGCCCGGCCACGGCCAGCGCGATGCCCAGCCACACCGGCCCGGGCAGCCGGGTGCGCCGCACCACCCGCACCCACAGCGCGACCAGCGCCGGCGCCAGGTTCACCAGCACCATCGCCACCCCGACCGGAACCCGCGCCACGGCCACGAAGAAGAACAGCTGCACCCCGGCGACGCCGAGCAGGCCGTACCCGAGCAGCAGCCCGAGGTCGCCGCGGCGGAACCGCAGCGCCCGCGGCCGCAGCACCCCGACCGCGGGCAGGAGCAGGACGGCGGCCAGCCCGATCCGCACCGCCGTCACCGCGCCCGGCGACCACCCGGTGGCCAGCACGGCCTTGGCCACCGGGCCGGAGCTCGCGAACAGCACCCACGAGGTCAGGCTCAGCCCGGTCGCCCGCGCCCGGCTCGGCGCGCTCTTGTCCACTGTGGCCACCTTCGCAGTGTGTTTCCGGCTCCCCGGACCGGAACAGCGGTTTTCCGGGACGGCGGTGTCCGGCGCACGGCCGCTTTGCGAAGTACTGCCACGCAACAGGTTCCGCGACCGCGCCGAGACGAGGGGGACGTCGAACGCCGCGTTTGCCTTGAACCGCCAGGAACGACGACGCGGCCGAGAGTGCCGGGTCGGTCGCGTCGATCAGATTGCGGCGGAACATCGCCGGGGCGGCCGGCGCGAAGCCGAGGTAGCTGAGGCAGCCGGCGGTGCGCCGCTCGCGCGGCGACGTCTCCGGCAGCGTCTCGCGGCGGGCGAGCGGATCGGCGTACCCGCGTCCGGGCGAGGGTGTCCGGCACGGGGTCGTCGTCGAGCCACCGGGCCTACGTCGGTCAACGTACGGCACGGTTACGCGCCGGTGCGGATGGCAGGACCGCCGCCCGCCGACACAGTTGTCCCCATGACTGGACTCGACGTACTCGGCCGCACCACCGCCGCCCGGATCGCCTTGGCGGGGCTCGGGGCCGGCGTCGCCGGCCTGGTGATCCAGTGGATCGCCGATCCGGGGAAGTTCCCGGCGTTCCCACCCGGGATCGTCATCATCGCGGCCTTCGGCGCCCTGGTCGTGCTGACCGCGAAGTGGTGGTGGAGCCCGTTGCTGGCCACGCTCATCTCGCTGTGGATCGGCGGGGTGGGATTCGCCCTGGTGCTACGCAACTTCGGCGAGGGCAACCCCGGCCTCGCGGCCGGCACCGCGGTCATGGCCGTGGGCCTGTGGGGCACCGCGATCGCCGGGATCATCGCCGCCGTACAGGGGTTCCGGCGCCGGGAGCCCGGTTCCGTCCCGCCGGTCGTGTCGTGACCGTCCGGCCCGCGACCCACCGCACCGCGAACGTGGCCCGGTGGGCGTGCCGGATCCTCGGTGTCCTTTTTGTCGCGACCAGCCCGATCGCGGTCTTTTCGGGGGATACGGCGAGCCGCTGGCACACGCTCCTGCACTTCGTCACCGGACTGGTCGCGCTCTACGCCGGATTCCGCGGCGGGGCCAAGCTGTTCTGCCTCGTCTTCGGGGCCGGCTACCTGACGTTCGGCGCGCTCGGTCTCGCGCTCGGCGACCCCGCGGCCGACCGCGGGTGGCACGTCGGGCCGCTGCACCTGATGACGGGCGACCACCTGTTCCACGCCGTCCTCGGCACGGTCGTCCTCGCCGCGGGGATCGTCACGCGCAGCCGCAGGACCGCGTAGCCCCGATCACGATCCGGGCCGATTCCCCGAAGTCGCCTCCGCGCCCGCGCGTAGGTGCTTACGATCGCCGCGATCGATCAGGGAACGGAAGGTGCGGGACTCGTGCGGATCCTCTCGGCGGTGTTCGGGGCGCTGTTGTTCGTGGCCGGGATGGTGTTGCTGGTGGCCGGTGCGGTCACCGCGCTGACCCTGGCCGGCAACCCCACCTCGAGTTCGTCGGACTGGACCTGCTCGGCGCAGAACAGCGCGCAGCGGTGCGACTACACCGTCGGCTCGCTGCCGGAGACGCAGGCCGAGATCACCGGCGACCTGACGCTGACCGTCGCCGGCGCCGGGATCGCGATCTGCGGGGCGATCTTCGTCCTGATCGGCAGCCAGCGCTCTTCCCGGCCCACCGCGCCGGTTCCGCCTTACCCGCCGGCCCCGCCGGCGCCGCCGTACCCGCCGCGCTGAGCTAGCTGTGATGTCCAGGACGTTGTCCCGGGTTGAGGTGAGGGTGACGGCCTGTCGTGCAGACAGGTGAAGGCCACCGGATGTGACGTGGAGCTGTCCGGACATCACAGCTAGCGGGCGGCGACCCACTCCGCCACGGTCGTGACCTCGGCCTGGTGCGGGAACACCTTTTCGGTCAGCACCCGGTGCACCTCGGGGTCGGCGTCGAGGCAGCCGTCGGCCAGGACGGTGAGGCCGAAGTCGAGGTCCGCGGCTTGGCGCAGGGTGGAGAGCACGACGCCGCTGGTGGCGATGCCGGTGAGCACCAGGTGGTCGACGCCGCCCGCCCGCAGCACGACGTCCAGGTCGCTGCCGGCGAACGCGCTGACACGGCGTTTGGTGACGACGAGGTCGCCGGGTCCGGGGGCGACGTCCGGGTGGACCCGGGTGAGCTTTTCGTCCATCGGCGCCGCGGAGCCGGCGAGCGCGCCGAACATCTTGTTGCGGGAGCTGATTTCCGGAAACCCGGGGCGGAACCCGACGACGACGTAGATCACGGGCGTGCCGCTCGCCCGGGCGGCCTCGATCGCCTCGCGCAGGCGGGGCAGGTAGGCGGGATCGGGGTACCGGTCCACGACCACCGGCTGGACGTCCATGACGAGGAGAGCGTGCTTGGCCACCGTCGGCCCCTTCGCAGGTTAAGTCTTCAACTGATTACTTGGAACCTACTGCGGCCTCGGCAGCGGGGCGTCGCCGGGTGAGGTTGTCGACGATCGTGCCGAGGGTGAAGTCGAACCGCTCGTGCCCGGTGCCGGAGGTCAGCTCGGCGGCGTAGCGCCGGATCTGCGGGAACCGGTCGGCGGGCAGCGCGGCGAACCGGCTCACCAGCTCGTCGCGGCCGACCACCCATTCGTCGCCCTGATGACTCTGCCGCTGCGCGACCAGGGAACTCTCCAGGGCGTACGCGCTGACGTAGAGCGCGAGGGCGTCGATCGCCCACGCCGCGGTCTGCGGCTCGATGCCGCCGGCGAGCAGGATGGCCAGCATTCCCTCGTTGACGCGCAGCACGTCGAGGTTGGTGGCGACCATGGCCAGCGCGGCGCGGGAGACGCCGGGGTAACGCAGGTACTGGTCGCGGATCTGGGCGCAGACGTCGAGGATCTGCGCGCGCCAGGTCGCCGGGTCGGGTTCGGGCAGCACCAGCTGGCTGCAGAGCCGGCCGATGATCAGCTCGTCGATGTCGGCCTTGTTGACGACGTGCGCGTACAACGAGGCGGGTCCCGTGTCGAGCACGGCGGCGACGCTGCGCATCGTCAAGGCGTCGTAGCCCTGGGTGGCGACGACCTCCAGCGCCGCGTCGGTGATCCGGGTGACCGTGATCGGCGGTTTCCGGCGCGGCTGCCGCTCCGGGGAGACGGCCGGCTGGGCGTGCCGGGCCGCGCGGCGTCGTTCGGGATCCACTGGCATGTGGCCGAGCCTACCTTGACACGAACTATGTTCCAGTCGTAGAACTTAGTTCGTGACAGTCGAACAAAGTTCGTTACGAGCGTCGAGCACCGCTCCGCTCCCCCTCCGCAAGGCCTGGCTCGTCCTCGCGGTCGTCTTCATCGCCGACGTGATGGACGTGATCGACTCGACGATCGCCACCCTCGCCGGCCCGGCCATCCGCGCCGACCTCGGCGGCAGCGAGACGACCCTGCAATGGGTGCTCACCGCCTACACGGCGGCCTTCGCCATCGGCCTGATCACCTCGGGCCGGCTGGGCGACCTGCTCGGCCGCCGCCGGCTGTTCCTGCTGGGCATGGCCGGGTTCACGCTCGCCTCGCTCGCCTGCGGGCTCGCCCCCGGCGTCGGTTTCCTGATCACCGCCCGCGTGCTGCAGGGCCTGTTCGGGTCGGTGATGATCCCGCAGGGGTTCGCGATGGTGAAGGTCGTCTTCCCGCCGCACTTGCTGCGCAAGGCGCTCATCCCGTTCGGCCCGGTGATGGGACTCGCGACGGTGGCCGGGCCGATCCTCGCCGGCTGGCTGCTGCACATCGACCTCTTCGGCAGCCAGTGGCGCTCGATCTTCCTGATCAACGTGCCGGTCGGCGTCTTCGCCTGGGCACTGGGCCGGCGGTTCCTGCCGCACCGGACCGGCGAGGACACGAACGCCCGGCTCGACGTCGGCGGCGTCACCCTGCTCACCCTGGCTTCGGCGCTGTTGATCATCCCGCTGGTCCAGGGCCGCGAGCTCGGCTGGCCGTGGTGGACCTACCTGTCACTCGCCGCGGCGATCGTCACCCTGGGGCTGTTCGTCGTCTCGGAGCGGCGCAGCGCGCACCCGGTGATCACGCCGTCGCTGTTCCGCAGCCGCAGTTTTGTCGCGGGCCTGGCCATCGTGGGCGCGTTCTTCGCGTCACTGACCGGTTTCCAGCTGGCGTTCAACCTGCTGCTGCAGCTCGGTCTGCACTGGACTCCCCTGCACACCAGCCTCACCCTGATCCCGTGGGCGCTCGGCAGCGCCGTCGCCGTCGGGCTCGCCGGCGCCGTGCTCACGCAGCGGCTCGGCCGCGCCACCCTGCACCTGGGCCTGGGTATCGCCGTCGCCGGCCTGCTCGCCCTGTGGTGGACCATCGCGCACCGGGGCGGCGGCCTCACATCCGTGACCCTGGCGCCGTCCCTGCTGCTGATCGGGTTCGGCTCCGGCCTCGTGTTCGTCCCGATCTTCGACTTCATCCTCGGCAACGCCACCACCGAAGAGGTCGGCACCGGTGCCGGCATGCTCAACGCCGTCCAGCAGTTCTCCGGCGCCATCGGCGTCGCCGCGCTCGGCACGGTGTTCTTCGCGCAGGCGGGCCGCACTACGTTCCTCGGCGCGGGCGAACTCGTGATCGGCCTGGCCGTCGTGCTGTACGTGGTCACCTTCGGGCTGGTCTGGCTCCTCCCGAAGCACGTCCGATGATTTCCCGATGACCGTCGTTTCCAAACCAGACCACTTCGACGGCTGCCGAAGAATGCTTACGAGCTAAGGTTTTCCGCGCCCGACGTTGACAGTCGCCCCCGACGGCTGCTTACTATAGTTTCTCGGGGGCAATCGTTTGGGGCTGGTACAGATGCGAGAAATCACGCGTTCCGAGGTGCGGCGACAGCTCGACGAGGGGTTTCCGCGGCTGCGGCCACCGCGGTCGGCGGTCGTCGTCGGAGCCGGGCTCGCCGGACTGGCGGCCGCGCACGAACTGCACCGCGCCGGGTGCGACGTCACGGTCCTGGAGGCGTCCGAACGCCCCGGCGGCCGCGCGTTCACGCTGCGGAGCCCGTTCGCCGACGGCCTGCGCGTCGAAGCGGGCGCGATGACCGTGACGCCGCACTGCGACTACGTGACGCACTACCGGAAACTCCTCGGCGTCGAACTGGACCGGTCCGACTTGCTGGACCAGGACTTCTCCTACTTCGTCAACGGCCGGTTCGTGCGCGCCGACCCGGCTTCGCTCGCCGCGGCCGGGCTGCCGCTCGCCGAGCACGAACGCGGGATGAGCGTCACGGACATGATCGAGCGGTACGTCACCGCGGCGGCCGAGGAGCTCGGCCCCGACCTGGCGGCGCCGGACTGGGCGCCGGCGGCGGAGATGGAGCACCTCGACCGCGCGTCGGTGCAGGAGGTGCTGCGCGGCCGGGGCGCGTCGCAGGCCGCGATCGACCTGATGGAACCGCTGTTCCTGGAGATGCGCGGCGGCGATCTCCGCTCGGCGTCGGCGTTGTCGTGGCTGCGGCACGAGAGCGGACATCGTTCGCTGCTGGGCGAAGTGGACGGCTGGGGCAAGATCGCCGGCGGCACCGACGTGCTGCCACAGTCCTTTGCGGACGGACTGCGCGAGCGGATCCGGTACCGCAGCCCGGTCGTCCGCCTCGCCCAGGACGACGACGCCGTCACGGTCACCTACCTCGACCACGGCCGGCTCGCCACGGTGACCGCCGACCGGGTCGTCGTCACGGTGCCGTTCAGCGCGATGCGCCACGTCGACGTCAGCCACGCCGGGCTGTCCGAAGCGAAGATCGACGTGATGCGCCGGCTGCGGTACGCGTCGATCGTGCGCGTCTACCTGCAGATGCGGTCGCAGTTCTGGGAAGGGCACAACGTGAGCGTGTCGACCGATCTCCCGGTGCGCTGGGTCCGCGACGCCTCGGTGAGCCAGCCCGGCCCGCGCCGCATCCTGGAGGTGCTGATGACCGGCTGGCGGTCGAAGGCGGTCGCGGCGATGACGGGAGAGGAGCGGCTGAACTTCGTGCTGGAGCACGTCGAGACGATGTTCCCCGGTGCCCGCGAGCACTACGAGCTGGGACTGTCGGTGGCGTGGGACCACCAGCCGTGGATCGAGGGTTCGTACGTGCTGCCCGAACGCGGCCACGGCAAGCTGATGCCCGCGATCCGCGCCCCCGAGGGCCGGATCCACTTCGCCGGCGAGCACACGAGTTACGAGCCCAACGGCGGTTCGATGAGCTACGCGCTGGAATCCGGCGTACGGGCCTTTGTGGAACTCGCGGCGGCCTGATTCGCCCTTCCCCGAACGGCCGACACGGCGACCGGAGTGGCGCCGACCGCGGAAACCCGTTGTCGGCGAGTCGGCCGTTCCGGGCGGCATGGTGGCCACTCCGGTCGGCGAGTCGGCCGCTCCGGGCGGCGTGGTGGCCGGGCCCGGCTGGGCGATGGCGGTGACCGGGCCGCCCGGGAGCCGCGCGCTCCCGGGCGGCCCGGGGCTCAGCCCACCTGCAGGTCGATGCAGGAGTAGAACGCGTTCGCCGTATCGGCGATGTTCCACACCGCGAGGACCGTCTGGCGGCCGGTGTGGCCACTCAGATCCACCTGGTGCGAAACGGTTTCCGGCGGCTGCTGGTTGTTGCCGGGGATGCCGGCGACCTTCTCGCCACCGATGTAGTAGTCATAGCTGGCGGTGCTGTGGCGGGCCGTGAAAGTCCAGGTGAACGTCACCGTGCTGCCGACCGGCGCCGCGTTCCAGCCCTTGTTGTCGTCGTTCAGCTCGGCGAACTGCGCGTTCCCGCCGTTGCAGGAGGTCAGTCCCTTCGGGCCTTCGACGCTTTGCGGTTCGTACTTGATCTCCCCGCAGGACACGGTGCCCTGGGCGCATTGCGCCTGCCGGCTGGCCGGCGAGTTGACGTAGCCGTGCGCGCTCGCGATGCCGGCGGGGTTGACCAGCACCAGCACCGGGGCCAGCAGCACACCCGCGGCGGCCGCGACCAGTTTCCGGTTGGCTTTCATACCCAGCTCCTTCGGGGACGGGCTCGCCTTCCCGCCGCCGGGCACGGCGGAGCCGCGGTCCGGACCTCACGAGGAGGCCCGCCGCGCCGGGAAGGTGTTCGAGCGAAGGAAATTTGTGGTCTAGACCATACGATGAAATCGGACATAGGTCAACAGGTGGCAATCCTCAAGGCATGTTGGTCAGTCGCCAACCATCCGCCGCTGTTCCGCTGAGCGGAATTCACTCGATCGTGGCGGCCGGACCGGGCGGCGGCGCGCGGAGCGCCTACCACTAGGATTCCGCCCGTGACCACCTACGACGTCGATCCGTTCGAGCACCTGGACACCACCGCCCTGCCGGAGCGGCAGCAACGGATCCTGGTGGCGATCCGGGACTGCGTGGTGCACCACGGGTATTCGCCGAGCAGCCGCGAGATCGCGGAGATCGTCGGGCTGCGGTCCTCGTCGTCGGTGTCGAAGCACCTGGCGGCGCTGGAGGACAAGGGCTTCCTGAGCCGCGGCGGCTCGGTCGCGCGACAGCTCGATGTGCGCGCGTTCCTGCGGGACAGCGGGCCCCGCGAAAGCGCCGACTCGGTCGCCGTGCCGGTGGTCGGCGACATCGCGGCCGGTACGCCGATCGCGGCCCAGGAGCACGTCGACGACGTCCTGAACCTCCCCCGCGACCTCACCGGCCGCGGCACCGTCTTCGGGCTGCGCGTCCGCGGCGACTCGATGATCGACGCCGCCATCTGCGACGGCGACATCGTCGTGGTCAAGCAGCAGAGCGAAGCCCACTCGGGCCAGATCGTCGCGGCGATGATCGACGAGGAGGCGACGGTCAAGGTCTACCGCCGCCGCGACGGCCACGTCTACCTCGAGCCCCGCAACCCGGCCTACGAGGTCATCGACGGCGACCGCGCGGTCATCCTCGGCACGGTCGTCTCGGTGCTGCGCAGCTTCTGACCGCCCGCCATGATGGCGGGCATGGAGCCGTTCGACGACGTCCGGATCGTGCCCGCCAACGAGGCGTCCTGGCCCGACCTGGAACTGATCTTCGGCAGCGGTGACGCCCAGCGGTGCCGGTGCCAGCGGTTCAAGGTCACCGAGTGGATCTGGCGGGACTCCACCTTCGACGAACGCCTCGAGGCCCAGGAGGCCCAGACCGGCTGCGGCACCCCGGGCCCCACCAGCGGGCTCGTGGCCTATGTGGCCGGCGAGCCCGCTGGCTGGGTCGCCGTCGAGCCGCGGCGCGCCTTCCCGAAGCTGCGGACCTCCCGGATCCCGTGGAAGGGCCGCGCCGAGGACAAGGACGACCCGGGCGTCTGGGCCGTCACCTGCCTCGTCGTGCGCAAGGGCTTCCGCGGCCGCGGCCTCACCTATCCCCTGGCCCGCGCCACCGTCCCGTTCGCCCGCGAACACGGCGCCCGCGCGCTCGAGGCCTACCCGATGGTCACCCGGCCCGGGAAGACCGTCACCTGGGGCGAGCTGCACGTCGGCGCCCGGCAGGTCTTCGAGGACGCCGGGTTCACCGAGGTCACCCACCCCAGCCCGCGGCGGTTCGTCATGCGGGTCGAGTTCACCAGGTGACGGGCAGCTCGTAGACCCCGTAGACCGACCCGTCGTGCTTGAACGGGACCTGGCCGACCTCGGTGGCCAGCGCGAGCGACGGGATCCGGCGGTACAGCGTGCTGTAGACGACCTGCAGCTCCAGCCGGGCCAGCGGCTGGCCGAGGCACTGGTGGACGCCGAAGCCGAACGCGATGTGGCGGTGCGCGTCGCGGCTCAGGTCGAGGCGGTCGCCGTCGGGGAAGACGTCCGGGTCGCGGTTGGCGATGTCGTTCGCCATGATCATGCCCTCACCCGCGCGCACGGTCTCGCCGGCGATCTCGATGTCCTCCAACGCAAGCCGGCGCCGGCCGTTGTGCGTGATGTTCAGGTAGCGCAACAGTTCCTCGACGGCCGACGCGACCAGCTTCGGGTCGTCGCCCTCCCGCAGCAGCTTCAGCTGGTCCGGGTGCTCCAGCAGGGCCAGGGTGCCGAGCGCGATCATGTTCGCCGTGGTCTCGTGGCCGGCGATGAGCAGCAGGACGCCCATCTGCGCCGCCTCGACCCGGGTCAGCTCCCCCGCGTTGACGCGGGTGGCGAGTCCCGACAGCAGGTCGTCGGACGGCTCGGCCAGCTTCTTGCCCATCAGCTCGTCGAGGTAGCCGACGAGGGCCTGGTGCCCGGCCGCCCGCTCTTCGGGCTTCGCGTCGCGCCGGATGATGACCTTGCTGTTCTCCTGGAAGAAGTCGTGGTCGGTGTAGGGCACGCCGAGCAGCTCGCAGATCACCAGCGACGGCACCGGCAGCGCGAACGCCTCGACGAGATCGACCGGGTTGGGGCCGGCCAGCATGGCGTCGAGCTGGTCGTCGACGATCTTCTGCACGGCCGGGCGCATCTTCTCGGTGCGCCGGATGGTGAACGGCGCCGTGACCATCCGCCGCAGCCGGGCGTGCTCGGGGTTGTCCATCAGGATGAAGCTGATGCCGCTGCCGCCCTTCGGCAGCGGCGCGGGGCTCGGGTAGCCAGGGCGGGAGATGTCGGCGCTGACCCGCGGGTCGGCCAGCAGGGTGCGCTGCTCGGCGTAGCGGGTCACCAGCCACGGCGTGGAGCCGTCCCAGAGCTTCACCCGCTTGAGCGGGGCCTCCTCCTGCAATACGCGGGCGGCGGGCGGCGGGTCGAACGGGCAGCCCGCGGCGCGGGTCATCGGGAAGTCCGGGATCCCGGGCGTGCTGGTCATACGGTTCCTCCACAGTGGACGCGAGTGAGGGTCTCGGCGACTTCGGGCCGCCGCAACCGGGTCTGCTTGGGCATGTTCCAGCCGAGGACCCCGACGGTCGCTCCGTCGCGGCGGTACCGGGCGACGAACCGGCCGGCCGCCGGGTCACCGTCCACGACGGACACTTCGGCGGCCGGGTGGAGCACGCCGTGGACCTGGATCTTGACGTCGTACTGGTCGGTCCAGAAGTACGGCACCGGGACGTAGGGCCGGTCCTCGCCGAGGATCGACCCGGCGACGGCCATCGCCTGCTCGGTCGCGTTGGTGCGGTTTTCCAGCCGCAGCAACGCATCGAGGCCTTCGTGGTGCCACCGCGCGACGTCGCCGGCGGCGTACACCCCGGGCGCGGCGCGGCAGCGTGAGTCGCAGACAACACCGTTCTCGCAGGTCAGGCCGCTGCCGTCGAGCCAGCCGGTGACCGGGTCGGAGCCGATGGCGACCACCACGACGTCGGCGGGCAGTACCTCGCCGCCGTCGAGCCGGACGCCGGTGACGCGTCCGTCGCGGACGTCCAGACCGGTGACGGCCGTGCCGAGCCGCAGCCGGACGCCGTGCGCGGTGTGCAGGGCGGTGAGCAGGCCGCCGACGAACGGGCCGAACTGGCTCTCCAGCGGAAACTTTTGCGGTCCGGCCAGGGTGACGTCGACGCCGAGGCCCCGGGCGGTCGCGGCGATCTCCGCGCCGAGCACGCCGTCGCCGACGACCACCAGCCGTTCGGCGGCCCGGAGCCCGGCTCGCAGGGCGAGCGCGTCTTCGAGGGTCCGCAGGACGTGGACGCCGGCGAGGCCGTCCTGCCCGGGGAAGCGCCGGGGCCGGACGCCGGTGGCGACGACCACGGCGTCCGCGGCCAGCTCCCGGCCCGAGGCGGTGCGCACCGTCCGCGTGCCGGCGTGCAGGCCCGCGGCCGGGTCGTCCAGGAGCAAGTGGACGTCCAAAGAGGACAGCACGGCGGCCGTCCGCAGCTGGGCGCGCTCCGGTGCCCAGGCGCCGGACAGGACCTGCTTGGACAGCGGAGGCCGGTCGTACGGCAGCCGCGCGTCCGCGCCGAGCAGCGTCAGCTCGCCATCGAACCCCTTGCGGCGCAGAGTCTCCACGGTCGCCAGGCCCGCGGCGGACGCCCCGGCGACAAGGACCTTCACGAGATCGTGATCGCCGTGGCCGGGCAGACGTTCGCGGCTTCCCGGACCGTGGCGTGCAGCTCCTCGGCGGGGTGCTCGTCGAGGAGGATGACGATGCCGTCGTCCTCACCCTGGTCGAACACGTCCGGGGCGAGCATCACGCAGGTTCCCGCGCCGCAGCATTTTTCGGTGTCGACGGCTACCTTCATCACAGTTCTCCTTGGTTCGTGGTGGTGACCGGGGCGAGCCAGAGACCGACGAGCGCGTCGATCAGGCCGGTCCCGGCGGCGTGCCAGCCGGCGCGCGGGGTAGGGGTGTTTTCGGCGAGTGCTCGCTCGCGTTCGGCACACCCGGTCGTTCGGGGGTCCGGGTGGCGGAGCCCCCGGCTCAGGGCGAAGCCCTGGATGACACGGTGTGCACCATGAGCTGACGCGCCATGTCGGCGCGCTCGACCCGCACGTCGGCGGGCAGGGCGGGCAGGCAGCCGTGCAGGCCGAGCAGGGTCCGGTGCAGCGACGGGACGGCCAGCGCCTCTTCGACCATGATCCCGCGCAGCGCCGGGTCCGTCATGACCTGCGCGCCGAACCGGGCGAACCAGGTCGGGCCGGACAGTGCGCCCAGGTGGTCGGTCGCCGGGCGGACCAGGCACGCGACCCAGGTCCGCACGTCCGCGCCGGCGGGCACGGCGCCGACCATCCGGGTCCGGGTCACCTCGATCCCCTCGGTGTGCCGCCGGGCGATCGCGCGGACCAGGTCGGCCTTGGTGCCGAAGTGGTAGCCGACCGCGGTGTTGTTGCCCTGCCCGGCGGCCTCGCTGATCTGCCGGTTCGACACCGCGTAGACGCCGTGCTCGGCGAACAGCCGCTCCGCCGTCGTCAGGATCAGCCCGCGGGTGGTGTCCGCGCGGGCGGTCTTCACCAGCGCACCGGGAGCTCGCGCAGGCCGCCGACGGCGAGGCCTTCGACGCGGCGCAGCTCCCCCGGTTCGACGGCGAGCGCCAGCGACGGCACCTTGCGCAGCAGCACTTCCAGGACGACCTGCAGCTCGGTCCGCGCGAGGGCCTGGCCCAGGCAGGAGTGCGAGCCCGCACCGAAGGCGAGGTGCGGGTTGGGGCTGCGGGTCAGGTCCATCTCGCCGGCGGCGTCGAACGCGCCTTCGTCGCGGTTGGCGGCCGCCATGCTGCACAGGACGGTGGTGCCGCGCGGCAGCACCTCGCCGCCCAGCTGGACCTCTTCGCCGAGGTAGCGCGGCATGCCGATGCCGGGGTTGGCGTCGAACCGCAGCGCTTCCTCCACCGCGGTGCGCACCAGCGACGGGTCGGCCAGCAGCTGCTCCCAGCGCGCCCGCTCCGACAGCAGCAGGCCGAGCATCTTGCCGATCATGTTGGCCGTCGTCTCGTGCCCGGCGACGAGCAGCCCCTGGCCGGTGGCCACCAGGATCGTGTCCGGGAGCGGCTCGGCGGCGCCGGTGATCAGGTCGCTGAGCAGGTCGTCGCCCGGCTCGGCCCGCTTGGCCGTGACGTGCGCGAGCATGTAGGCGCCGAACTCGGCCTGGGCGGCGTCGGTCTCGGCCTGGGTGTAGCGCGTGAGGTTGAGCAGGTTGTCCGACCAGTGCGCGAACTTCTCGCGGTCGGCGTCCGGGACGCCGAGCAGGTCGCAGATCACCCAGACGGGCAGCGGGAACCCGACGCTCGCCTTGAGGTCGGCTGGGGCACCCGACGCGACCATCTCGTCCACGAGCCGGCCGGCCATCGCGGCGATGCCCGGGCGCAGCGCCGCCATCCGCTTGGCCGTGAACCACTTGCTGATCATCCGGCGCCAGCGCTGGTGGCCCTCGCCCTCCTGCGGCAGCGTGTTCGCCATCTCGCTGTTGAACACCCCGCCGGACTCGGAGTCGGTGAGGCGCGCGGCGTCGGAAGCGTTGAGCACGCGGGTGAAGCGCGGGTCGGACAGCACCTGCTTGACGTCGTCGTAGCGGGTCAGCAGCGACGCCTGGTCGCCGCTGGGCAGCCGGACGGCGGCGACCGGGCACCGCTGCCGCAGGCGCGCCCAGTCGGCGGGCGGTTCGAGCGCCGCGGGCGCCGGCATCGGATAGCTGAGGACCTCGTCGGTCACCGTGCATCCTCCTCGTGGTGGGCCGTCAGTTCGTCAGCAGTCAACCGAAGGCTGCTAAGCTAAGTCAAGCGATTGATTTAATTCGACCCGAACGCCCGATCCGTCCCCCGTTGTGTCCCCGTTGGAGGACCCGCCCGTGTCCAGACCTTCCGCCCCCGCCGGGGAAACCGCGCCGAGAGCGAGCCTCGTCGTCGCCGTCCTCGCGTTCGCCGGCATCGTCGTCTCGCTGATGCAGACGCTGGTGATCCCGCTGATCCCGGCCCTGCCCGGCCTGCTGCACGCGTCCGCCTCCGACGCGACCTGGGCCATCACGGCCACCCTGCTCGCCGGCGCGGTCGCGACGCCGACGGTCGGGCGGCTCGGCGACATGTACGGCAAGCGGCGGATGCTGCTGATCAGCCTCGGCGCCCTGGTCGTCGGCTCGGCGATCGGCGCGCTGTCCGACACACTGCTGCCGATGGTCGCCGGGCGGGCGCTGCAGGGCCTCGCGGCGGGTGTCATCCCGCTCGGGATCAGCATCATGCGCGACGAGCTGCCCGCCGAACGGCTCGGGTCCGCGACGGCGCTGATGAGCGCGTCACTCGGTGTCGGCGGCGCCCTGGGGCTGCCCGCGGCCGCGCTGCTGGCCGAGCACGCCGACTGGCACGTGCTGTTCTGGACGTCGGCCGGGCTCGGCCTGGTCGTCACCGGCCTCGTGGTCGCGCTGGTGCCCGAGTCGCCGGTGCGCACCGGCGGCCGGTTCGACGTGCCGGGCGCGGCCGGGCTGTCGATCGCCCTGGTGTGCCTGCTGCTGGCCATTTCCAAGGGCGCCGACTGGGGCTGGGGCAGCGCGGCGACGCTCGGCCTGTTCGCCGCGGCGGTGCTGGTTCTGCTCCTGTGGGGCCGCTGGGAGCTGCGGACCCGGCAGCCGCTGGTGGACCTGCGCACCACCGCGCGGCGCCAGGTGCTGCTGACCAACCTCGCGTCCGCGGTGTTCGGCTTCGCGATGTTCGCGATGTCGCTGGTCCTGCCCCAGCTGCTGCAGCTGCCGGCGGCCACCGGGTACGGCCTCGGCCGGTCGATGCTGGTGGTGGGCCTCGTGATGGCGCCGTCGGGTCTGGTCATGATGGCGCTCGCGCCGGTGTCCGCGCGGATCTCACGCACCCGCGGCCCGAAGACGACGCTGATGCTCGGCGCGGTGGTCGTCGCGATCGGCTACGCGATCGGCATCGTGCTGATGAGCCAGGTCTGGCACCTGGTCCTGATCTCGTGCGTCATCGGCGGTGGCATCGGCCTCGCCTACGGCGCGATGCCGGGCCTGGTGATGGCGGCGGTCCCGGTGTCGGAAACGGCCGCGGCGAACAGCTTGAACACCCTGATGCGCTCGATCGGCACGTCCATCTCGAGCGCGACGGCCGGTTTGGTGCTCGCGCAGCTGACTGTCCAGTTCGGACCGGCGACGTTGCCCGCGGCGAGCGGATTCCGCGTGGTGCTGGCGATGGGGTCGGGCGCGGCGCTCATCGCGCTGGGCATCGCGGCGTTCCTGCCCCGGCACACGCCGGCGGCTTCGACGCCCGTACCGCCGGAACCCGCGGCGGTGGCGGCAAACTGACCGGAGGCCGCCGCGACGGCTCGGCCGTCGCGGCGGTCCGGTGTCACCGGTGTCACCGGTGTCAGTCCACTCGGTGGTAGCGGCCCGGCTCGGCGGTGCCGATCGCGTACAGGACCGCGTCTTCCCGCGAGTGGAAGCCCGCCTTGGCGAAGAGGTTGTTGATGTGCGTTTTCACCGTCGCTTCGCTCATCACCAACCGCCGGGCGATCTCATGGTTGCGCAGGCCTTCGCCGATGAGATCGAGGATCTCGGTCTCGCGACCGGTCATCGTGAACTTTGCCGTGACACGCCAGCCGTTGCTGATGACCGGGGCTTCCTTCAGACTCACAGGGGCGTCATCGGCGCGGGAAGGCCAGTCGTTACACCGGCTCCCGGAGCACCGTGACCGCCCCGTCGAATCTGTCGAACACCGTCCACATGGGACACGAGATCACGGGACGAGGATCAGCCGGATCGGGTTGCCCGTCTTGTCCGCCAGCTGCTTCACGGCCCGATCCGCCTCCGCCAGCGGGATGTGCGCGCTGATCGACCGGGACAGGTCGAGCCGGCCGTGGCGCGCCAGCGCGACGAGTTCGAGCACGTGCTCGCCCGACGAACCGAAGTGCCCGAGGATCCGCTGGCCCCGCACGCTCAGCCCGGTGCTGTCCGGCAGGTGCAGCGGGGCGTTCGTGAGGCCGGCGAGCACCATTGCGCCCTGCGCGCCCAGCACCGCGGCCGCCTGCTCGCGCACCGCCGCGTACCCGGCGAAGTCGAACGCGTAGTCCAGCCCGCGCCCACCGGTCAGCGCGCCGATCCGCTCGGCGAAGTCCGCCGCGGCGGGGTCCAGCGCGACGTCCGCGCCGAACGACAGCGCTCGTTCCCGGGCGGCGGGCAGCGGGTCGATCGCGACGATCGGCGCCGCGCCCGCGAGACGCAGCACCTGCAGGCCGTGGACGCCGAGGCCACCCGCGCCCCACACCCCCGCCGAGCGCGCCGGGCGGACCTGGGCGGTCGCGACCACCGCCGCGTACGGCGTCGACACCGCGTCGGGGATGATCGCCGCCTGGTCGAACGGCAGGTCGTCGGGGATCGGGACGACCGTGTCGGCCCGGGCGAGCGCGTACTCCGCCCAGCCGCCGTCGTAGTGCACGCCCCGCACCCGCGGACGCAGGCACGGCTGCCGGCGCAGGCAGCGGTCGCAGACGTCGCACGACTGGCCCGCCTGGAGCGTGACGCGCAGGCCGGCGGTGAGGTGCTCCGGGACGTCCGGGCCGAGCGCGTCGACGGTGCCCGAGACCTCGTGGCCGAGGGTGACCCGGCCGGTGCCGGGCAGGGTGCCGTCGATGAGGTGCAGGTCGGACAGGCAGACGCCGGCCGCGGCGACCGCGATCCGCACCTGTCCCGGTCCCGGCTCCGGAATCGGCACCTCCTCGACGCCGAATTCCCGTTTGTCCAGATCGAGCCGGCCCGCCAGCATCGTGTCGCCCATGCCGTCGATCACACCACAAAGCTCCTTCGCGCGCGGACCGGCCCGGTGAAGTACGTTGCGCCGATGGGCATCCCCGACGAGTACCACGAATTCGCCGTCGCCGTCGCCGGGGCGAGCGGGGCGCTGATCGGCTTGCTGTTTGTGGCCGTCTCGGTGTCGCCCGAGCGTGTCCGCCGGACGACGACGCACGCCGAATACCACACCCGCGCGTCCGCGGCGTTGCTGCTGTTCACCAACGCGCTGGTGCTGTCGCTGATGATCCTCGTGCCCGGGAGCACCCCGGGCGGCTGGGCGGTCGCGTCCGGGGTGGGCATCCTGGTGTTCGACGCGGCCGCGACCCGCTCGATCGTCACGGCGGTGCGGCACCGGCGGGGACACTGGAGCTCGCTGCGCATGGCGTCGGCGCTGCTGGTGATCGCGGGCTTCGAGATCTACGCCGGCGTCGAGCTCCTCACCGAACCGGGCAACTGGGAACCGCTGCGCACCCTGTACTACGTGCTGATCGGCGACCTCGCCTTCGGCATCGCCCGCGGCTGGCAGCTGATGGACATGCGCCGGGTCAGCATGTTCTCGTCCCTGCGCACCCTGGCCCACGGCGACGAAGCCGACGCCCCGGAAGACGCACCGGAAGAGCCCCGCAGGAGCTGAGCGTTGTCGAGCGCGATGTCGGCCGCGCGCAGGACGTCCTCGCGGGTGCCGGTGGCGAACGCGATGTGGTGCAGGCGCCCGGTCGAGCGTCTCCAGTCCGTGGTCGTAGGACTTCTGCGCGAGGTGGTTCACGTGGTCGAGGTGCCGGACGCTCGGTTTCCCAGTAGAGCTCCAGCTCGTGGCCGTCCGGTCGCGGCACAGGTAGGTCGGCCCGATGCCGGTGTCGCCGTGGCGGGGCGAGGGGCCGGGCATGGCCGGCCTTCAGGAACGGGGGAAAACGGTGCCGTCGAACAACTTCCGGGCCGTGCGGAACACCGTCGAGCGGGCCACCCGCGGCGGCGTGACCGTGGTGTCGAACTCGATGCCGACGCCGAGCGTGCCACTCGCATGCTCGATTTCGATCGGTTCACCGGCGGGCGGGCGGACCAGGAGTTCGTGGCCGACGGCGCCGTCGAGCAGCAGTGCCGTCACCACGCTGACGCCGCCCAGCACACCGATCGCCGGGTGCGGTTTCACCGGGATGAACGTCCGGGTGGCGATCGCTCCGCCGTCACGCGGGGCCGCGACGAGCGTCGTCTTCGGGACGGAACTGCCGCTGACGTCGCCGAGACCCATCAGCTTGCCCGCTTCGAGGCGCAGGGCGTCGATGCGGCCGGCGAGCCCGGTCAGCTCTTCGACCGGTTCGTAGCCGGTGATGCCGAAGTCGGTGGCGCGGGCCACCACGACCGGCATCCCGTTGTCGACACAGGACACTTCGAGGCCGCCGACGTCGTCGCGGACGTTGCCGGTGGGCAACAGGCTGCCGCAGACCGAGCCTTCGGTCTCGGCGAAGTCCAGTTCCACCGGCGCGGCCGTGCCGGGCACGCCGGAGATCGCGAGCGAACCGGCGTAGTCGACCTCGCCGCCGGGGGTGGCGAACGTCGAGACCGCGATGGCGCCGGTGTTGACCAGCAGGACCCGCACGGTGGTGCGTTCGCCGCCGGCCGGGACCAGGCCGCGCTCGACGGCGAACTGGCCGACCCCGGCGAGCAGGTTGCCGCAGGTCTGGCGGTCGGAGACGGTGGCCTCGTCGACGCCGAGCTGCAGGAACAGGTAGTCGACGTCGCGATCGGGGCCACCGGGTGGCGAGACGATCGCGACCTTGCTGGTGACGAGCTGCGCGCCGCCGAGGCCGTCGATCTGGCGCGGGTCGGGGCTGCCCATGATCCGCAGCAGCAGGTCGTCGCGTTCGGCCGGGTCGGCGGGCAGGTCTTCGGCGAGGAAGTAGGCGCCCTTCGAGGTGCCCCCGCGCATGAGCATGCAGCGCACGCCGGTCATCCCCGCTCCTTCTCGTACTCCTCGGCGGTGAGGTAGCGGACGCCCAGGGCCTCGAGCTTTTCGCGCAGGCCGTAGCGGTCGAGGCCGAGCTGTCCGGCGGCGAACGCCTCACGCGCGGCGGCTTCCTTCTCCAGCCGGGCCTGGGACGCCTTCAAGCCCTCTTCGACGTCCTGGCGCCGCACGCGCAGCACGCCGTCGTCGTCGGCCAGGATCCCGTCGCCCGGGTGGACGACCTGGCCGCCGAGCACGACCGGGACGTTGACCGCGCCGGCCGTCGCCTTGACCGTGCCCTGGGCGCTGACCGCGGCCGACCACACGGGGAAGCCCAGTTCGCGCAGCTCGGCGACGTCGCGGACGCCGGCGTTGATGACCAGCCCGCGCACCCCGCGGTGGCGCAGCGCGGTGGCGAAGAGCTCGCCGAAGAGGCCGTCGCGCGACGGCGAAGTCGTGGTGACGACCAGGACGTCACCCTCCTGGCACTGCTCGACGGCCGCGTGGATCATCAGGTTGTCCCCCGGCCAGCACAACGCCGTGACGGCGGTGCCGCCGATCCGCGCGCCGTCCTGGATCGGCCGCAGGTCCGGGCCGAGCAGCCCACTGCGGCCGAGCGCCTCGTGGACCGTGGCCACGCCGTACTCCGCCAGCTTGGTCACCTGCCCGGCGTCGGCGCGGGGTGGGTTCGTGACGATGACCGGTTCCATGCCGTCGACGCTAGATAGCGTCGACGATATTGTCAACAATCTTGGCGACGGCTCAGTCAGGTTCCCTCGACGCCGTGTCGTCCACCTGAGTACGCGTGTCGTCCGCCGGGGTACGTGTGTTCGCCATTCCGGTACCGGCACGACCGCGGCCGCGGATACCCACCCGGACCTGGATGGACGACACGTGTACGCAGACGGACGACACGGGTCAGTGGAGGTGGGAGACCTCGGCGGCGTCCGCCTCGCGCAGCGCTTCGATGACGCTCTGCAGGTGGACCCGCGCGGCTTCGGCGGCCTCGACCGGGTGATGCGCGCAGACCGCGTCGATGATCGCCAGGTGCTCGGGCAGCGAGACCTGCGGCCGGCCGGGGCGCATGGCCAGCCGGAACTGGTGGCGAACGCTCTGCCCGCGCAGCCGTTCGAGTACCTGCTCGGCCGTGCGCTGGCCGCCGATCTCGCGGACCCGGCGGTGCAGCCGCTGGTTGAGCCCGGAGTACCCGACGACGTCACCGCCCGACACCGCGGCGCGCATCGCCTCCCCCAGCTCGCGCAGCTCGGCGATCTCGGCGTCGGTGATCCGCTCGGCGGCCTTCGCCGCGCACAGGGACTCGAGCATCATCCGCACCTCGGAGATCTCGACGGCCTCCTCCAGCGAGACCGCGCGCACCCGCGCGCCGCGGTTCTGCACCCGCTCGACCAGACCTTCGTTGGTGAGCTCGATGAGCGCGGACCGCACGCTGGCGCGGCTGGCCGCGAACTGGGCGGACAGATCCGCCTCGACCAGCCGCTGGTTGGGGACGAACTCGCCGCGGACGATGGCGTCGCGGACGGCGGCCACCACGGATCGTTCCCCCGGCCGCTGGTCCGCGGCAGTCTCCGTCATACTCCCACCCCTGTTTGTTGACAATTTTGTCGAACAGATCGTTCACTTGATCGTAGGTGCCTGGAGAGGATTGTGCTATGCGCGGAACCATCGCGGTATTGGGGCTCGGCGAAGCCGGCGGCGCGCTCGCCCGCGATCTGGCGGCGGCCGGCGCCGTGGTCCGCGGCTACGACCCGGCCGTGCCGGCGCCGGAAGGGATCGTCGCCACCGGCTCCGAGGCCGAAGCCGCGACGGGCGCGGACGTCGTGCTGAGCGTGAACAGCGCGTCGGCCGCCTACGACGCGCTGTCCGCGGGGCTCGCCGGCCTGGCGCCGGACGCGCTCTGGGCCGATCTGAACACGGCGTCCCCCGGAGCGAAGCGCCGGCTGGCTTCGACGGCGGCTTCGCACGGCGCGGGCTTTGCGGACGTCGCGATCATGGCGCCGGTGCCGGGCCGTGGGCTGCGGGTGCCGATGCTCGCGACCGGTACGGCAGCCGGTTCGGTGGCCGGGATTCTCAACGGCCTCGGCGCGGCCGTCGAGGTCATGCCGGGCGAGGCCGGCCTGGCGGCGGAGCGGAAACTGCTGCGGAGCGTGTTCTTCAAGGGCATGTCGGCGGCCGTGGTCGAGGCGCTGCACGCCGCGCGGGCCGCGGGGTGCGAGGACTGGCTGCGGAAGCTGATCACCGACGAGCTGACGGCCGCGAACGAGTCCACTGTGGAGCGACTGGTCACGGGCTCCCACACCCACGCCGTCCGCCGCACGGCCGAGATGGCGGCCGCCGCGGAGATGCTCGGCGAGCTGGGAGTGGCGTCCGACGTCGCGAGTGCGGCGCGCGATCAGCTGGCGCAGTTGGCGAAGACGCCGGAGTAAGAACCGGAGCCAGCGAAATCGGCCCCCGCCGCGTACCGGAGTGACCAACTCACCGGCCGGAGTGGCCAACAGGCCGCCAACCTGGGCGTGTTGGCCACTCCGGTCGCCATGTTGGCCGCTCCGGGCAGCGAGTCAGGCAGCGTGAACAAGACGCCGCTCGAGGATCACCCTCGGACGGCAAGCCCGTCGAGGTGAACAGCACCATGGTGCTCCGCGACGAACTCCGGCCCCTTGACGACAAGTCGTGCCACGGCGGTGGCGTGCCCGTGCCCCAGCCCGTGCTCAGCCTTGAGCCAGGCGACGATCTCCCCCTGCTTGGTCAGCCCCTGACCACCAACCAGCTCCAGAAAGCCCCGAGGGGTGATGCCAGTCTGCTTCTCGGCATTGTCGAGGTAGGCCTGAAAAGACATGTCCGCTCCCAGAAGTCGAGGTCCCGTCACCCACCACATTCCCACCGACAACTTTTCTTGTCAAGGCCCGAACAGCACAAACCCCGGCGACGCCAGCCACCAAGATCCACAGTGGACGTCACCGGGAACGTACGACGATTACCCGAAAGGGGGAACAACGAAAGGCGAGCCGCCAGACCAAAGGAACCACACGCGGGGGTCCGGGGGCGTGCCCCCGGCGGGGACGTGGGGGCTCGGCCCCCACAGGACACAGACGAGAAGAGCCCTGTTTGCGCATTCCGCAAACAGGGCTCTTCCGCGAATCTCGGGTGGGCGATACTGGGATCGAACCAGTGACCTCTTCGGTGTGAACGAAGCGCTCTCCCCCTGAGCTAATCGCCCGCGGTACGAACTCCGCTGTAAGGGTTGGGGAACCCTGGTGCGCGATACTGGGATTGAACCAGTGACCTCTTCCGTGTCAGGGAAGCGCTCTCCCGCTGAGCTAATCGCGCGCTCCGGAAGTCCGTACTCGCAGAAGCATATCGGACCGTGTCGCGGGCGTCGCAGGGGGTTCCCTTTCCCGGGGTGTGACCGGCTCCACTGCCGAAACCGCCGTGACACCGGGGCCGCCGCCCAGGCAGACTGCAAGGGAGAACCAGCGCACGCCTTCCCCGATCGTCGCCGGCGTCGAAGGTGGCCCACTCCGCCGGCGCGGCGACCAGGAGCTCCCACCCCGATGACCGACACCGTGCACACCGCACCCACCGACGACCGGACGGACGCCCCGGCGGGCTCGGGGCTCCTCATCGGCGTTCTCGTGCTGTCGGCGTTCGTGATGATCCTCAACGAGACCATTCTGAGCGTCGCGTTGCGGGACCTGACCGTCGACCTGCACGTGCCGACGACCACCGTGCAGTGGCTGACCAGCGGGTTCCTGCTGACGATGGCCGTGGTGATCCCGACGACCGGGTTCCTGCTGGAGCGGTTCACGCCGCGGCAGGTGTTCCTCGTTTCGCTGACGGCCTTCAGCCTCGGCACGCTGATCAGCGCCCTCGCGCCCGGGTTCGGGGTGCTGATGGTCGGGCGCGTCGTGCAGGCGTGCGGCACGGCCGTGATGCTGCCGCTGCTGATGACGACCGTGATGCGGCTGGTGCCGCCGAAGCGGCGGGGCGCGACGATGGGCACGATCACGATCGTCATCGCCGTGGCGCCGGCCATCGGGCCGACGATCGGCGGTGCGGTGCTGTCGGGGCTGGGCTGGCGGTGGATGTTCTGGATCGTGCTGCCGCTGTCGCTCGCCGCGCTGGTGATCGGCCTGCTGCGGCTGCGGCTCTACAGCGAGAACCGCCGGGTGCCGCTGGACGTCCCGTCGGTGCTGCTGTCCGCGATCGGCTTCGGCGGGCTGCTGTACGGGCTGTCGTCGACCGGCGAAGCGGGCGGGGTGGAGCCGCCGGTGCCGGCGTGGCTGCCGATCGTCGTGGGGCTGGTCGCGCTCGTGGTGTTCACGTGGCGCCAGGTGCGCCTGCAACGCCGTGACCGCGCACTGCTGGACCTGCGGCCGTTCACCCACCGGCCGTTCGTCGTGGCGCTGGTGCTGACGGCGCTGCTGTTCGTCTGCCTGATCGGCGCGGCCGCGATCCTGCTGCCGCTCTACCTGCAGACGGTGCTGAAGACGAGCACGTTCGTCAGCGGGCTGGCGGTGCTGCCGGGCGGGCTCGTGCTGGGGCTGCTGGGCCGTCCGGTGGGAGCGTTGTTCGACCGCGTGGGCGCGCGCCCGCTCGTGATTCCCGGCGCGGCGGCCATGGCGCTGTCGCTGTGGCTGTTCACGCTGCTGGGGCCGGACTCGGCGCTGATCGCGGTGATCGGGATCCACGTGCTGCTGATGGCCGGGCTGGGCCTGATGATGACGCCGCTGATGACCGAGTCGCTCGGCGTGCTGCCCGAGCACCTGTACTCGCACGGCAGCGCGATCCTGTCGACGCTGCAGCAGGTGGCGGGCGCGATGGGGACGGCTCTGTTCGTCAGCGTGGCGACGCTCGGCACCGCGGACGCGACGGCGGGCAGCCCGGACGCCTCGGGACTGCGGATGGCGTTCGTCGTGGCCGGGTGCATCGGGCTGGTGGCCTTCGCGCTCAGCTGGCTGATCCGCCGCTCGAGCGATACGGCCGCCTCGGACAGCTGACTCCCGCGGGCGGACGGTTCCCCACGCGGGAGGCGGCCGATGACGCGCAACCGGCGCCGAGCGACCTGCGAAGTTCGCGGCGGCGAGCGGCACGGACGAGGCGTTCGCGCTGATCCGCCGCTCGAGCGCGACGTTCACCGAGCCGCCGGTGTCCACTTCGGACAAGTGAGTCCCGCTCCCGCTCAGCGAAGGCTGGGGGGAGACCTGCGAGCGGAAACGGGAGTCCGGGGCCGGTACGGGGGTCGCCTCTCGGCGGGTGGCGCGGCGCGGTGTCTCTCCGCGCCGGCTGAAGGTGAGGCCCGGGGACCCCGCCGTACCGACACCCGTTACAACGCCTGGGGATCCGCGGTGTTCCCGCGCGTGACGCGGCTCATGGGAGCATCCGGCCGAGGAGCGCGCCCAGGCGGTTCCGCTCGGCCGGGGTGAGGTCGCGGGTCAGCGGCGCCAGCAGCCCGGCGATCTCCGCCTCCAGTTTCCGGGCGAGGCGGTGCGCTTCTTCGGTCAGGCCGACACGCACCGAGCGCCCGTCGTCGGCGCTGGCCTCGCGCCGGACCAGGCCGCGCTTGACGGCCCGGTCGATCAGGCCGGTCACCGACGAGCGGTCCAGCCCGAGGTGTTCCGCCAGCTCGGCCATCTTGGGCGTGCGGTCGCGCAGGATCGCCAGCGCGCGCAGCTGCGTCAGCGACAGGTCGTGCGCCGCCGCCGCGCGGCTGAGCAGCGCCATCACCGTGAAGGAAACCTGGACCAGGTTGTCCAGCACCTCGTCGGGCCCGGGTTCGGTCATGCGCCGAGACTACCTTGAATTAGTTGGTAGTGCCAGCTAATCTAGTTGGCACTACCAATCATCTTCGAGAGGTCCTCATGCGCGCAGCAGTCGTCACGTCGTTCGGCACACCGCCCTCCTGCCAGGACTTTCCCGAGCCCGCACCGGGCACTCCGGACGAGGTGCTCGTCGACGTCGTCGCCGTCGGCCTGCACCCGCGGGTGCGGTCGCAGGCCGACGGTTCGCACTACACCGAGTCCGCCGAGCTGCCGTTCGTGCCCGGCATCGACGGCGTGGGCCGCGCGCCCGACGGCAGCCTGCGCTACTTCGTCCTGCCGGACACGGCGATGGGCGCGCTCGCCGAGCGGACGGTGGTGGACCTGCGGCGCAGTGTCGTGCTGCCCGCGGACGTCGACCCGGCGCTCGTGGCCGCGGGCATGAACCCGGCGATGTCGGCGTGGATCGCGCTGCGGCGGCGGATCGAGTTCGCGGCCGGGCAGGACGTCCTCGTCCTGGGCGCGACCGGCAACGCGGGCCGGCTGGCCGTCCAGGTGGCCCGGCACCTCGGCGCCGGGCGGGTCGTCGCCGCGGGCCGGGATCCCGGCCGCCTCGCGACGCTGCCGGGCCTGGGCGCCGACGTCGCGGTCCCGCTCGCCGACGTCGCCACCGCGGCCGCGGACATCGACGTGGTCCTGGACTACGTCTGGGGCGAACCGACCGCCGAGGCGATGGGCGGGATCGTCACGCACCGCGCGGATCGGGCCAAGCCCCTGACGTGGATCGAGATCGGCTCGGTGGCAGGCCGGACGGCGTCGCTGCCCTCGGCCGCGTTGCGGGCCGCACGGCTGCAGCTGGTGGGCAGTGGCCAGGGTTCGGTGCCCACCCGGGACATCGTCGCGGAGTTGCCCGCCCTCGCGGCGGAAGTCGGCCGGGGCACCTTCCGGATCGACACCCGCACCGTCCCCCTGGAGGACGTCGAAGCGGCATGGAAAGACGACGGCGACGACCGGCGGGTGGTCATCGTCCCCTGACCGCGGTGGGCGTAAGCCGTGAATGGCACATCGAGGGACTCTGAGTCCCTCGATGTGCCATTCACGGACTTCAGGCCCGCGAGACCAAGCCGATCAGCTCACCTTCGGGGTCGCTCGGACTCCGCTGTGGAGGTACCGCTCCCCCGTCGGGAGCTGGTAGAACGTCACCGACTGCCAGGACCTCGTCCCCTTCGGGCGCAACGCGAACTGGGTCGCGCTGATCGGGATCAGGTCGTCCTCGGTCGTCGGCTCCGGGACCAGCTCGGCCAGCGGGCCGGTGACCGTCTGGCGGATGCGCAGGCCCGAGTCTCCGCTGAGGATCTCCGTCCGCACCGACTCCCGCTCGTACGTCCCGAGGAACTCCGAGACGTCCACCTCAGGCGGTGTAGCAGCGGGCGAGAGCGGTTGCGGCATCGCGACGCCCGCCAGTTCCGCGAAGATCTCGCGGTACAGCTCCTCGTACAGGTCGTGGGTGCCGCCGCCGTTGGCGAGCAGCGTGACCGCGAGGCCCTGGTCCGGCAGGATGCGGAGGAACGCCGACTGCCCGATCGTGTTGCCGTCGTGGCCGTAGACGCGGTGGCCGTCCCAGTCGAAGCGGATCCAGCCGAGGCCCCACGAATCGCCGAGGGTGTGCTTGTCCGGCATGTCCGCCTGCCACTGCGTCATCGCCGTCGCGGCCGACTCCGAGAGGACGCGCGCGCCGTCCGGGCCGAGGCCGCCCCGCAGGTGCAGGCGGGCGAAGGCCAGGACGTCCGCCGGGGTCGCCGTGATCAGGCCGGCCGGGCCCGCCGAGCGCGGCAGGCCCCAGACCGGCGCCGGCTGCGGCTCGTCGTCGCCCGCCGCGACGTGGCCCATCGCCGCGCCGAACAGCAGCGCCTCCTCGGGCAGGGTGCCCGTGTGCGTCAGGCCGAGCGGGGTGAACAGCCGCTCCCGCAGGGCCGCGTCCCAGGTCTTGCCGGTCAGCTTTTCGATGACCCGGCCGGCCAGGATGAAGCCCGAGTTGCAGTAGGACAGGGTCGCGCCGAGCGGGTGGGTCTGCGCGGCCTGGTCCAGCACGGCGACGTACTTCTCCACGCAGTCGTCGCCGCGGCCGGTGTCGGTGAAGACGTCACCGTCGATGCCGCTGGTGTGGGTCAGCAGGTGCCGCAGCGTCACCTGCTTGGTGACGTCGGGGTCGGCCAGCCGCAGCTCCGGCAGCACGTCGGCGATCGGCGCGTCCAGGTCGAGCAGGCCTTCGTCGACCAGCTGCATGGCGACGGTCGCCGTCCACACCTTGGTGATCGAGCCGATCTGGAACACCGACTCGTCGGTGACGGCGACGCCGGTCGCCTTGTTGAGCACGCCGGTGTGCGCGAAGACCTGCTCGTCGCCGTCGAGACGCAGGATGCCCAGGGCCGCGCCGGGCACGCGGTACTTGCGCGCGAGCGCGGTCAGCCGCCGCTGCCAGTGCGCGCCGTCGAGCGGCACGCGCCCCGGCGAACCCGCGTACTGCTCGACCCAGTCGACGACGCGGCGGTTGAAGTCCGTGCGGTGCGAGGGTTTCCCCTCCAGGATGAACAGGTGCGACGCGCCGGGGTAGAGCACCAGCCGGGTCGGCACGCCCTGTTCGCGCAACGCCGTGAACCACTGCTCGGCCTGCCCGACCGGGCAGCGGTCGTCGTCGGCGCCGTGCACCACGAGCGTCGGCGTGCGGACCTGCCCGACCCGGGCCAGCGGCGACGACTCGCCGAAGTGCGCTTGGTCCACAGAGGACGCTCCGCCCAGTTCGGCGACGCCGAGGTAGTGCCCGCTGTCGGACGTGCCGGCCATGCTGACCGCGTCGCTCACGACCCCGCCGGCGACGGCCGCGGCGAAGCGGTCGTCGTGGCTGGTCAGGTAGCACGTCATGAAGCCGCCGTAGCTGTAACCGGAGACGGCGAGCCGCTGTGCGTCCGCGATCCCTTCGGCGACGAGCGCGTCCAGCGGTTCGAGGAAGTCCTTGGCGTCGGCGACACCCCAAGCGCCGACGGCAGCGGTGTAGAACGCTTCGCCGTAACCGTCGCTGCCACGCGGGTTGAGCAGCAGCACCGCCCAGCCGCGCGCGGCGAGCTCCTGGTGGTAGGCGTGGACGGCGTCGGCGGTGCCGCTCCACGCGTTGTGCGGGCCACCGTGGATGTCGAGCAGCAGCGGCAGCGGGCCGGTGCGCTCGGGGTCGCGCAGCAGCCAGCCGTGCACGACCGTGCCGTCGGAGACGGTGAACTCGCGCTCCTCGTGGGTGAACAGCTCGACCTCGACCTCGTTGCCGTGCGTGGTGAGCACGTCGGGTTCTCCCCCGGCGACGGCGACCGTCGCGATCTCGCCGTACGACGCCGGGGTGGTGAACACGACCGCCGCGGTCTCCCCGGCGACGCTCAGGTTCGACAAGGTGTTCCCCGCGCCACCGGCGACGAGCCGCGGTTCGCCGCCGTCGACGCCGACCGCGTAGAGGTGCGTGTAGCCGCGGTCGCGGACGCAGAAGAGCACGGTCGCGCCGTCGCCGCTCAGCACCGGGACCGCGCCGGGATAACCCGGCCCGCCCGGCATCACGTTCCGGTCCAGCGGCGCGGCCAGGTCGACGGTTTCCCCGCCGTCCACGGGAATCCGCAGCAGGCCGAGGTGGCCGGGCGCGGTGTCGCGGCGGCCGACGACGAGCAGCGCGGTGCCGTCGGCGGTCCAGGTGACCGTGCCGCACATACCGTCGCCGGAGCCGACCGGGCTCGGCTCGGCGAGGCGGTTGCCGGCCTCGATCGTGTAGGCGCCCGAGCGGAACGTCAGGTCGGCGTCGGCCTCCGGGCCGGCCGGGAACGCCAGCAGCGCACCGTCCGGCGACCACGCGGGATCGCCCGCGTGCCAGTCCCCCGCGGTCACCTGCCGGACCTCGCCGGAGGCGACGTCGAGCACGTGGACGTGCTTGCGCAGAGTGCGCAGCAGGCCGGCGCCGTCGGCCTTGAAGTCGAGCCGGTCGGCGACCACCGGGGCGCCGGCGCGGCGGCCGCGGGCCGCGTCGTCGTCTCCCTCGTCCGCGGCCAGGTCGACCGGGGCCGAGAAGGCGATCTCGGCGCCGTCCGGCCGCCAGACCGGGCTGCCCGCGCCGAGCGGGAGCGTGGTGACCTGCTCGGGTTCGCCGCCGTCGGCGGGCAGCAGCCACAGCTGCGCCGGGCCGTCCGCGGCGCGCAGGAACGCGATCCGCGTGCCGTCGGGCGACCACACCGGGGCGAGGTCGGCGGTCCCGCGGGTCAGCCGGCGCGCCGGGCCGCCGCTCGTGGCGACCTGCCAGAGCGACCGGGTGTCGCGGTCCGCGTCGCGGTCGGCGGTGCGCACGACGTACACGATCCGCGTGCCGTCCGGCGAAAGCGCGGGCTGCTCCGGGAACTCCAGTGCGTACAGGTCGTCGGCGCTCAGGCGTCGGGTCATGCGGATCTCCTCGTGGGATTCGGCGCAGTGGGAAGGGGCGCGGCGAAGTGACAGGCCGCGGAGTGGGGCCGTCCGGCGGCCTCGGTCGCCGGGTCGGCGCTGAGGCAGACGGTGCGGTCGGGGTGCACGAGCGGGCCGATCGGGCACCGCGGGTGGTAGTGGCAGCCGGGCGGCGGGTGGTGCGGGTCGGCGGGTTCGGTGTCGGCGAGCGCGTCGACACCCGGATCGTCGAGCAGGCCGTGGTGCGCGGACGGCGCGGCGGCCAGCAGCTCCCGCGTGTAGGGGTGCTGCGGATCGGTGAGCACCTGCTGGGCCGGCCCGGCCTCGACGATCCGGCCGAGGTAGAGCACCGCGACGAAGTCGCTGACGTACCGCACCACGGCGAGGTTGTGGGAGATGAACAGCATCGACAGCGAGAGCCGCCGCTGGACGTCGCGGACCAGATTGAGCACGGCGCCCTGCACCGAGACGTCCAGGGCGGAGGTGATCTCGTCGGCGATCAGCACCTTCGGCTGCCCGGCCAGCGCCCGGGCGAGCGCGACGCGCTGGCGTTGCCCACCGGACAGCTGACCGGGCAGCGTCGTGGCGCGTTCCGGGTCCAGGTTCACCAGTTCGAGCAGCCGCGCCACCTCGGCCCGCCGGGCGGCCGCGCCGCGGTGCGCGCCGCGCGGCATCGCCTCGGTGATGGACTCGCCGACGGCCATCCGCGGGTCCAACGAGGAATACGGGTCCTGGAACACCATCTGCAGCGGCTTGCGCCGGGGCAGCCGCCGGACGTCGACGCCGTCGAGCAGCACCCGGCCGCCGCTGACCGGGGACAACCCGACCGCGGCCCGGGCCAGCGTCGACTTGCCGGAGCCGGACTCGCCGACCAGGCCGACGACCTGGCCGGACGGGACGGTCAGGCTGACGCCGTCGACCGCCGTCAGCCGGCCGTAGCGGACGCTCACCGTGTCGAACCGGAGCTCGCTCACGCGGCACCATCCTTTCGCGACTGTCCGGAAAGGACACTCACGGCGGTTTCGTGCGGGTGCCAGCAGGCCACCCGGTGGCCGTCGCCGGACCGTTCCAGCGCCGGATCCTCGGTGAGACAGCGCTCGGTCGCCAAGGGACACCGCGCGGCGAACGCGCAGCCCACCGGGACCTGGTCCGGCTCCGGCGGCCGGCCCGGAATCACGGCGAGGGGCTCGTCGCGGTCCGTGCCGAGGTCGACCGTGGTGGCCAGCAGCGCCCGGGTGTACGGGTGGCGGGCGGCCCCCGGGAGGTCCGCCGTCGGCAGGTCCTCCACGACGCGGCCGGCGTACATCACCAGCATCCGTTCGCACGTCTGGGAAACCACCGCGATGTCGTGGCTGATCAGCAGGATCGCCGCGCCCTCGGCGTCGCGCGTGCGGGCCAGCAGCCGCAGCACCTGGCGCTGGACCGTGACGTCGAGGGCCGTGGTCGGCTCGTCCGCGACGATCAGCTTCGGCGAGCCCATCAGGCCCATCCCGATCATCGCCCGCTGGCGCATGCCGCCGGAGAACTCGTGCGGGTACTGCCGGGCGCGTCGCCGGGCGGCCGGGACGCGTACGGCGGCCAGCCGGTCCACCGCACGGTCGAACGCCTCGCGCCGCGACAGGCCGTGGTGCTGCTCGGACACCTCGGCCAGCTGCCCACCGACGCGGCGCGCCGGGTTGAACGACGTCATCGGGTCCTGGAACACCATCGCGAGGGACGTCCCGAGCAGGCCGCGCAGCTCTCGGTCGGACGCGGTGAGCAGCGACGTCCCGGCGAACTCCAGCCGGTCCGCCGTCACCACGCCGGGCAGCTCGATCAGCCGCGAGACGGCCAGGGCCGTCAGGCTCTTGCCGGAGCCGGACTCGCCGACGACACCGATCGCCTCGCCGGCGCGCACGGTGAAACTCACGCCGCGCACCGGGACCGTCCACCCACCCGCGCGCGGGAACGCCACCTGCAGGTTCTCGACGACGAGCACGGCGTCGTCCGCAGGTGCCTCGACGACGGCGGGGCGCGGCGCGGGCAGCGGACCGGACGCGCGCCGGGCGGCGCGGGAGCGGACGCCGACCACGGCGGCCACGGTCTCCCCGACCAGGTTGAACGCCAGCCCGGCGAGCACCACGGCGACGGCGGGCGCGAGCGCGGCCACCGGCGTCACGTAGATCCCGTCCAGGCCTTCGCGCAGCAGCCGGCCCCAGTCGTAGTCCGGGGCCTGCACGCCGATGCCGAGGAACGAGAGCCCGGCGAAGGCGAGCAACGCCGACCCGGCGCCGATGGTCGCGTTCACCACCAGCGGCTCGCCGATGTTCGGCAGCACGTGCCGGGCCAGCAGCCGGATCCGGCCGACGCCGGACACCCGGGCCGCGGCGATGAAGTCGCGCCCGGCGACCGACGCCGAGAGCGTCTGGACGAGCCGGGCGAACGCCGGCGCCATCGCGAACGCGATCGCCAGCACCGCGCCGTTCGTGCCCACGCCGAAGATCACCGCGAAGAACAGGGCCAGCAGCAGCCCGGGGAACGCGACGGCGATGTCGATCACCGACGTGAGCAGCCGGCCCGCCCACCGCGGCAGCACCGCCGGCAGTGCTCCGAGGACGACTCCGGCGCCGACGCCGATCACGGTCGCGAGCACAGCGAGACCGACCGAGAGCCGGGTCGCGACGAGCGTGCGCAGGAAGATGTCGCGGCCGAGGGCGTCCGTGCCGAACGGGTGCGCCGCGGACGCGCCCTGGCCGATCGCGTCGGTGTCGACCACCGCGGCGCCGTCGCCCCAGACCAGCGGCGCCAGCACCGACAGCGCGATCACCAGCACCAGCAGCACCGCCGAGCACGCGCCCACCGGCGTGCGCACGGCCGTCGTCCACACCGAACCGCCTTTCCACACCGAACGTCGTGCGCGCATCGCCGTCACCTCAGCTCTCCCGGATCGTCGAACGCGGGTCGAGCAGCCCGAGCACGACGTCGACCAGCAGGTTCACCAGCAGCACGCCGACGCCGTAGACGAGCACGATCCCCTGCACCAGCGGGTAGTCCTTCTGCAGGATCGACTGCACGATCGTCGAGCCGAGACCCGGCCAGGCGAACACGTTCTCGACCAGCACCGTGCCCGCCACCAGGCCGGTCAGCATCAGCCCGCCCAGGGTCAGCGTCGCGGTCAGCGCGTTCGGCAGCGCGTGCCGGACGTACACCAGCCGCGCCGGCAGCCGTTTCGCCCGCGCGGTGCGGACGAAGTCGGCGCCCAGCACGGACAGCAGCTCCACCCGGACGATCCGGGCGAGCACCGCGGCCGGCCCGATCGTGAGGGCCGCCACGGGCAGCACGTACGCGCCCGGGCCGTCGCCGCCCGCGACCGGGAACCAGCCGAGGCCGACGGCGAGCACCGCCACCAGCCCGACCGCCAGCAGGAAGTCCGGGATGGCGGCGAGCAGCACGCTCCCCGACGTGAATCCCAGCTCGGTGCCGCGGCGGCGGCCGCCCCGGGTCAGCACCGCGAAGCACACCCCGACCGGGACGGCGACGAGGATGACCACCACGAACGCCAGCGCGGCCAGCTGCAGCGTCGCCGGCAGCCGGTCGCCGATCACCTGGGTCACCGGCTGCCCGCTCGCCATCGACGTGCCGAAGTTCCCGGTGACGAGCCCGTGCAGGTAGTGCCCGTACTGCGTCCACAGTGGATCGTCGAGGCCGAGCTCGGCGCGCCGCGCCCGCACCAGCTCGGCGGGCGCGGTCATGCCGAGCGCGGCCCGCACCGGGTCGCCGGGGACCAGGTGGATCATCAGGAACGCCGCCGTGATCAGCACCCACAGGGACACGGCGAACCGGGCCAGCCGGCGCCCGGCGAACGCCGGCCACGGGCTGCCCCGCAGGCCGGCGGGCGCCGTCGCCGTGGTCATTTCGCGAACATCCGGATCGAGGACGGCAGGACGGCGCCCTGGTTGATCGTGAACTTCGTGCCGCTGCCGTAGACCGCGGTGACGGAGTCGATGTAGGGCACCACGTCCACCTGCTTGATCAGCGCCGTCTCCGCGGCGTTCCAGGTCGGGCAGCTGGCTTCGCCGCTCATCGCGGCGGCCTGCTTCACGGCCTGGTCGTAGGCGGGGTTGGCGATGTGGCCGAAGTTCGTCCCGTCCGGCGCGGCCGGGCCGGACACGAACGGCACCAGCTGGCTGGGCAGCGTGAGCCCGAGCGGGCCGAGGGAGACCTCCCACTCACCGGTGCCGAACAGCACCTGGGACAGCCCCGGGCTGTCGACGCCCTTGAGCGTGACCTCGGCGCCGAGCGCCTTCCAGGTCTGCTGGAACAGTTCCGCCGTCGGCGCCATCGTCGGGCCGAGCTGGGTGCCGTAGATGACGTTCAGCGTCAGTCGCTTGCCGTTCTTCACCCGGACGCCGTCCGCGCCGGCCTTCCACCCCGCGGCGTCCAGCGCGGACGCGGCCGCCGCCGGGTCGTGGCCGGGCAGGTTGCCGGTGACGGTGTCGCCCGAGCACGCTTTGGGGTCGGCGGTGACCAGGCCCTGCGACGGTTTGCCGGTTCCGCTGGTGAGCACCTTGCCGAGCTGGGCCAGGTCGAGGGACTGGGTCAGCGCGCGCCGCACGGCTTCGTCGTCACCCGGGCGGCCTGCGGCCTGGTTGTAGAAGATCTCGCCCAGCGGCGCGTTGTAGTCCCCGTGGAACAGCTTGCGCGCGTCGAGGCGCTGGCGGTCCGGGCCGATGATCACCCCCGCGTTGAGCTCGCCCGAGAGCAGCAGGTTCGCCGCCGTCGAGGTGTTGGAGATGACCCGCAGGACGACCTTGTCGGGCAGGCCCGGCTCGGCCTTCCAGTCGCCGGGGCCCCAGGTGTAGTCCTTGCGGCGGGTGAGCGTGTAGTGGTCGTTCGGCACGGTTTCGGAGACGGCGAACAGGCCGGTGCCGCTCTCGCCCTTCGCCAGCAGCTTGCGGTCGGCCAGGCCTTTGCCGCAGACGATCGGCAGCGCGCCGACGTTGCGGAGCAGGAACGCGTCCGGCGCGCCGCTGGTGACCGTGATCGTGCGGGTGGCTTCGTCGGCGGTGGCCTTCGTGCCGGGCGCGATCGTCAGGCCGGCGTAGGGCGACTTGTTCACCGGGTCGCCGACGAACACGATGTTGGCCGCGACGTCGGCGGCGGTCAGCGGGGCGCCGTCGGCGCAGGTGAGGCCCGGGCGCAGGGTGAAGGTGGCGGCGGTGGTCGACGTGGCCGTCCACTTCTCGGCCAGCTCCGGCAGGGGCTTGCCGTCCGCGCTGAGCTCGAGCATCGAGTCGTAGAGGAACTTGTCGACCTGGCCGGTCACCGACAGCACCGACATGTGCGGGTCGAGGTTGCCCGGGTCGGAGCCGAGGGCGAAGGTGAACGTCCCGCCGTCGACGGGGGTCTGGCTCGAGCCGGTGTCTCCCGGTCCCGCGCAGGCGGTCGCCACGAGGGCGAGCCCGCCGAGCAGGACCACCGCGGTCCGTGTGGGGGTCATGGGGTTTCCTTCCGCAGGTGGTCCACGGCGAGGCGGGCGGCCGCGCCGATCGCGGCGTCCACAGCGGGCTGCCGTTCGTCGAGCGAGTCCGCGCGGGTGAAGACCGCGACGGCGAACCGGCGTCCGCCCGGGTAGGACACGACGCCGGCTTCGTTGCGGACGGCCGGCAGGGTGCCGGTCTTGGCCGCGATGGTGACGTCCGAACCGAAGCCGGACGAGATCCGGTGCGGCCAGATCTGGCGGGCCATCATCGAGCGGACCTTCTCGCAGGCCGCGGGTTCCGCGGCGCGGTCGGTCCAGACGGCGTCGAGCAGGGTGGTGACCTCCCGGGGCGTCGACGACGTCGTGCGGTCCGGGTCGAGCACCGAGAGCTTCCACGTCTGCTCCGGGGTGGCCCCGGCGAACGCGGCGTCGAGGTCGCCGTCGGCACCCAGGTCGGCCATGACCGAGGCGAAGAGGTCCTCACAGCAGCCGATCAGCCGTGTCCGCCTGAGGTCCAGGTCGTCGAGCACGCGGTCGACGGCGGCCTGGCCGACGCGGTGGTAGAGCACGTCGGTGGCGGCGTTGTCGCTCATGGTCAGCATGAACAGCGCCAGGTCGCGCCAGCTCATCTCGACGTCGTCTTCGCAGCCGGCGGTGCCGATCCCGCCGATGCGGTAGCGCTTCCCGACGCGGGTGCGCTCGGTCTCGTCGAGGCGGCCCGCCGCCACTTCGCGGGCGTAGGCGACGGCGACCGGGATCTTGAACACCGACGCCAGCACCACCGGCTCGTCCGCGCCGAGCGCCACCTCGCCCCGGCCGCCGCCGATCTCGCGCGCGTGGACGAAGCCGCGCGCGCCCGCGGCGGTGAAGACCGCGGCGATCTCGTCTTCGACACCGGTCATGCGCGCACCCGCCGGTCGGCGCGGCCGGTGTGCAGGTACAGCGCGTGCCCGGCGCCGTCGTCGCCGACGAAGGCGTGTGGGATGTACATGCCCTGCATCGGCTCGGCGAGGATCAGGGTGTCGCCGCTCATCGCGACCAGCTCGCTCTTCACCGGGCCGCTCAGCTCGGCGAAGATCCCCTTCGGGACGCGCTCCACCCAGACGCGCCCGCTGTCGTCCTGGCTGACCACGATGTCCGCGACCGTCGAGGAGTACTCGCCGACGTACCGGGAGGCGTCGACGCGCGGCGCGGCCGGGTCGGGCACCGGCGGCGGCGCCAGCTCGATGCCGGTCAGCTCGCGCAGGACGTGGCCGAGGATCTCGGTGTACAGGGGAATCGGGTCGCCGCCGTTGGTCAGCAGCGCCACGGCGACGCCGTGCTCCGGCGCGACCCGCAGGAACGACGCCTGGCCGATCGTGTTGCCGTCGTGGCCGACCAGAGCGCCGCCGGGTGAGTCGAACAGCGACCAGCCGAGGCCCCAGGCGTCGCCCATCAGGCCGAGGTCGGGCAGCTCCACCAGGCGTTCCCGCATCGCGCGGGCGCTCTCGGCGCTGAGCACGCGGGTGCCGTCCGGGCCTTCGCCGTCACGTAGGTGCATGCCGGCGAACGTGGCGAGGTCCCGCGCCCGCATCGCGAGCATCGAGCCGGCCGGCGCGTTCGACGGCGCCAGCGCCCAGATCCCCGCGGGCTCCGGCTCGGCGCCCGGCTCCGGCGTCAGGTGGCCCAGCGCGGCGCGGAACCGGATCGCCTCGTACGGGCTCTGCGCCGCGTGCGTCAGTCCCAAGGGGACGAACAGGTGATCCGCCAGGCACTGGTTGTAGTCCTTGTCCCGCAGCACTTCCACGACCCGGCCGAGCACGCAGAGCGCGGCGTTGTTGTAGGAGAACATCTCGCCGGGCGGGAAGAGCTGGGGCACGTCGTGCAGCGTGGCGACGTACTTCTCGACGCAGTCGGCGCCGCGGCCGGTGTCGGTGAAGATGTCGCCTTCGAAGCCGGAGGTGTGGCACATCAGCTGCCGGACGGTGATCCGTGCGGCGGCCTCGTCGTCGGCGAGCACGAACTCGGGCAGGTACCGGCGGACGGGCTCGTCGAGCTCCAGCTTGCCCTCGTCGACGAGCTGCATGGCCAGCGTCACCGTCCAGACCTTGGTGACCGAGCCGATCTGGAACACCGAGTCGGCGTCCGCCTCGACGCCGGTCCCCTTGTTGAGCACGCCGGCCGCGCGGTCGAGCACCTCGCCGTCGGCGTACACGGCGACCGACGCGGCGGGCACGTGGTTTTCGGCCAGCAGTGCGGGAAGCCGGCTTTCGAGCCAGGTCCCGAGCTCGGTGAGTTTCGACATGGTTGCCTCTCGTCCGATGGGTGAACCGGCGTTGCCGGCGATGCTATGACCTGCGCTTACCCCGCCGGTTCGTCGAATCCGACGAGACCGGGGGAATCTTTCATCGCGGCGGACGAACCGGTCAGGCCAGCCAGCTCTTCGCGGTCGTCACTTCGGCGAGCCGGCCCGCGATCGGCGTCACGCCGAGGCCGGGGCCCGACGGCACCGGCAGGTGCCCGTCCGCCAGCACGAACGGCTCGGTGATGTCCTCGGTGTAGAACCGGTCCGACGCCGAGGTGTCGCCCGGCAGCGTGAAGCCCGGCAGCGACGCGAGCGCGACGTTCGCCGCCCGCCCCAGGCCGGTCTCGATCATCCCGCCGCACCAGACCGGGATCCCGTGCGCGGCGCAGACGTCGTGCACCCGCCGCGCCTCCAGGTAGCCGCCGACCCGGCTGGGCTTGATGTTGACGATCCGGCACGCGCCGAGCGTGATCGCGTCGGCGGCCGAGCGGGCCGAGACGATGGACTCGTCCAGGCAGATCGGCGTCCGGATGTGCTTGGCCAATTCGGCGTGGCCGAGCACGTCCTCCTCTTCCAGGGGCTGCTCGATCAGCAGCAGCTCGAACGGGTCGAGCCGGGCGAGCTGCGGGATGTCCGACAGGGTGTACGCGGTGTTCGCGTCGACCTGGAGCAGGATGTCGTCGCCGAAGCGTTCCCGGACCGCGCGCACCGGTTCGACGTCCCAGCCGGGTTCGATCTTGAGCTTGATCCGGACGTACCCGTCGTCGAGGTAGCCGCCGACGACGTCGAGCAGGTGCGGGACGGTCTCCATGATGCCGACAGAAACTCCACACGGGACAGAGTCCTTTGTGGACCCGAGCGCCGACGCGAACGACACGCCGTGCGCCCGCAGCTCGGCGTCGAGCACGGCCATCTCCAGTGCCGCCTTGGCCATCCGGTGGCCCTTGAACTTCGCCAGCAGCGGCGCGACCTTGTTCGCCGTCAGGTCGCCGGCCGCGATGAGCGCCGGGACGAGGAAGGTCCGCAGCACGTGCTCGACGCCGTCGACGTACTCCGAGGAGTACAGCGGGTCGATCATCGCGCCGCACTCGCCCCAGCCCTCGCCGTCGGAGGTGACGGCGCGCAGGAGCAGCAGTTCGCGTTCGGCCTGCGTGCCGAACGACGTCCGGAACGGCGCCACCAGCGGCATCCGCACCCGCAGGAGTTCCACACCACTGAGTTTCACGGCTTCTCCCTGGCGACCACGTAAAAACCGGCACGATCGAACCCGACGACCTCGGCGCCGCCGGCCATCAGGCCGCCCAGCACCTCCCGCAGCGCGACCCGCCACGACCGCCCCCGGCCGGGGTCGACCCGGCGGAGCGCTTCGATGTCCGGCGGCACGGCGACGAGCACCAGCGGCCCGTCGGCGCTCCCGGTCACGGGTCCGCCGTCCGGGCCCACCGCCAGCGCCGTCGACGCGCCCCGCGCTCGCAGCGCCACCGCGTCGAACCTCGCCGGCTCGCCGAGCGCGGCGGCTCGCACCGGCGGGCTCGCCAGCTCCCAGGCGACCATGATCCGGTCGGTGTCGCCCGACCCGTTGATGCTGTCGTGCATCGGGCCGTAGAAGTCGGGCAGGTACTGCGCCGGGCGGGCGCCGAGCTTGGTCACGTTGAAGTGGGCGTTGCGCCGGACGAGGGGATCGAACGTCCAGGAGATCACCGGGACGTCCTGGTGCAGCGCCCACGCACGCTGGTGCAGCTTGAGCGCGAAGCCGAGGCCGCGGCCGAGCCCGGCCGGCAGGATCCCGGCGATGTGGCTGTGCAGGCCCCCCTTCGCAGGCCGGCCGAAGAACCCGAAGCAGGCACCGAGGAGCCGGGGCCCGTCGAAGGCGCCGGCGACGTAGTTGCCCGCCGCGACCATCGCCTTGAGCAGCTCGGCGTTCACCGGCTGGCTACCCGGTTCCGGTTGCCAGATCGACTCGAAGAGCAGCGCCACCGCCGTCAGGTCGGGGACCTCGGCGAGTTCACGGACCTCGGCCCCCGAAGCCGCGGCGGCGGTGGCGGCCGCGGCGGCCGCCTCGTCCCGCAGGGACGGGACCGTGTTCGTCACAACGTCAGTCACGGGACCATCCTTTCCGGATCGGGCCGGCGCGTCACCGTTGTCCCGCACCGGATTCGCCCCCGGTGTTGGTCGTGGCGGACGAAGTCCCTTGGGCCAGCACGGTTTTGGTCAGCGAGACGAGCAGCGCGGTGCGCGGGAGCAGCTGGGCGACGACGACGTGTTCGTCATCCGCGTGGGCGCCGCCGCCCACCGCGCCGAGGCCGTCGAGAGTGGGGATCCCCAGCCCCGCCGTGAAGTTGCCGTCCGACGCGCCGCCGACCGACGCGGCCGTGAGCGTGCCGCCCGAGAGGGAATTGGCCAGGTCGAACAGGTCCGCGGACGCGACGGCGTCCAGTGGCGCGCGGTTGATGCCGCCGGCGATCCGGATCCGGGAGCCGGGCAGCACCGGCCGCAGGCTCCGGACGGCTCGGTCGACGCGGTCCTGCTCGGCCGCGTCCCACACCCGCGCGTCGACCGCGACACTCGCGGCGGCGGGCACGGTGTTGGTCGTCGTCCCGGCCGAGAGCGCGGTCGGGACGACGGTGGTGCCCCGATCGGCGTCGGCGAGCGCGGCCACCGCGAGGATCTGGTGGGCGATCTCGATCCCGGCGTTGACGCCCTTCTCCGGTTCGAGCCCGGCGTGCGCGGCACGGCCCTCGACCTCGATCCAGTACCGGGAAACCCCTTTGCGGCGGGTCTTCAGCGCGCCGCCGTCGGCCGAGGCTTCGAGGACGAACACCGCGTCGCAGCTACGGGCTTCCTCTTCGATCAGCGCGCGGGACAACGGTGAGCCGATCTCCTCGTCGCCGGTGATCAGGATCGCCAGGCCGGTGCGATCGGCCAGCGCCGCGGCGGCGTGCAGGGCCATCACCACGCCGGCCTTCATGTCGAAGCAGCCGGGTCCGCGCAGCACGCCGTCCTCGATCGCAAAGGGGTGTGTCCGCAGGGAACCCAGGGGCCACACGGTGTCGTGGTGGCCGAGCAGCAGGACCCGCGGCGGGCCGTCGCCGAAGTGCCAGCGCAGGTGCGTGCAGCCGTCGGTGACGATCCGCTCCGGCTCGGCGCCCAGCAGCCGGCGCCCGATCGTCGCGACGGCTTCGGCGCTGCGCGCGACGGCGTCGTGATCTTCGGACGGCGACTCGCTCCGGACGAGGGTTTCGATGTCGGCGAGGAGGTCGTTCACCGCGGCTCACCCCGCACCGGCTTGCCGGGGAACGCGTCCGTGCGCAGTTCGCCGTCGCCGACCACGGGAACCCCGCCGACGTACAGGTGCCGGACACCCTGGGACGGCCGGGTCGAGTCGGCGTAGGTGGCGGTGTCGGTGATCGTCGCCGGGTCGAGGACGACCAGGTCGGCGTCCGCGCCGACGCCGAGGTGGCCCTTGCCGCGAGCCGCCGGGGCGACGTCGTCGAGCAGCCGCGACGGCAGGTGGGAGCACCGGCGGAACGCTTCGAGCCAGGTCCAGGCCCCGGTCTCCCGCACCATCAGGCGCAGGGTCTTCGCGAAGGTGCCCGCGGTCCGCGGGTGCGTCGTGCCGCCCGGCGGGAGCGGCCACTCGGTGCTCTCGGTGCGGCCGTCGGGCCAGTACACCGGCATCGCGTCGCTGGCGACGATCGAGTCGGGGAAGGCGAGCGCCTGACGCAGCGTCGCCTGGTCGCGGGGGTTGTCCTCGTCGAGGAACTCCAGCAGGCACGGCGCGCCGGGGTCGGCGGCGCGCAACTGACGCAGGCGGGCTTCGTCCGCGACGCGCTCGCCGGTCTCGAGGAGCACCACGCTCGACGGCGAAAGTCCCTTGAGCCGCAAGCGGTCCGGGTCGATGAACGCGGCTCCGACGGCGGTGCTGCCGGCACCGTACGGGTAGGCCTCGACGGTGACGCGCGAACCGGCGCCGCGGGACTTCTCCAGGGTGTCCAGGACGCGGTCGAGGTGGTGGCCGGAGGTGCTGTTGACGTGGCAGTGGTGCATCGCGGCGCCGGTTTCGGCCGCGGCGATGACGATCTCCTCGGAGCCGTCGACCGGGATCGCCGGGTCGACCTCGACCAGCTCGCGGACGTGCGTGTAGGTGGGCACACCGGCCTTCGCGGCGAGGTGCGCGACGGCGAGGAACTCACCGGGCTCGGTCGCGGGCGCGTACCCCATCAGGACGCCGATACCGAGCGCGCCGGCGGCCAGCTCACCCTCCACAAGGGACAGCCAGGCGGCCAGTTCCTCCGGCGACGACGACCGTTGCCACGCGGGGTTGCCCAGCACAGCGAGACCGCTCTCGATCTGCGCGTCCGGCTCGATCCCGGCGAGCACCTGCGCCCGGGCGGCGGCCCAGCAGGCGGAGAAGCCGTAGTTCAGCGGCCGCCCGGCCGCGGCGGCCTCGGTATAGGCCCGGTCGAGGGGCATCAGCCCGGCTTCGAGGTCGAGGGTGGTGGTCACGCCGTCCAGCGCCTGCAGCCGCTGCCCGGCGATCGAGTGGACGTGGCTGTGCAGGTCGACGAACCCGGGCCCGACGACGAGCCCGGTGACGTCCACGACCGTCGTCCCGGCCGGCGCTTCGAGGCCGGCGCCGACGGCGGTGACCTTGCCGCCGTCCAGGAGCACGTCGGCGACGCCGTCGAACCCGGTCCCGGGGTCGACCACCCGCCCGCCCCGCAAGAGTGTCCGCACCGCTGCGCCTCCTCGTCGTCACGTACTCGGGTCGTGGCGACGATAGGAGGGATTCCGGCGGAGCCGTTGGTCCGCGACGACGAACCAGGACGGTCCGGTCCATCCGCGCGGACGAACCCGCGGCTCCCGGTCGTGAGTGTTCAGGGCGGTTAGAACCGCCCTAACCACTCACGACCGTGCGGGCGGGGTCACCGGGGCCAGGAGCAGGCCGGTGATCGCGTCGATCAGCCCGGTGCCCGCGTCGTCCCAGGTCGCGCGCGGGGTCGCGGTGGCCTCGGCCAGGGCCCGCTCGCGCTCCGCGGTCATGTGGATCATCAGCTGGCGCGCCATGTCGCCGCGCTCGGCGCGGACGTCCGGCGGGAGGACCGAGAGGGTCCGGTTCAGCCCCGCCACCACCTTCGCGAGCGCCGAGGAGGCCATCGACTCCTCGGCGATGATGGCGCGCAGGGCCGGGTCGGTGAGCACCTGGGCGGTGAACCGGGCGAACCACGTCGGGGAGCCGAGCTCCCGCAGGTACGTCGTCGTCGGGCGGATCAGGCAGGCCACCCAGTCGCGCAGCTCGCCCGGGCCGTCGGTGGCCTCGACGGCCTCGACGGCCTCGACGAGCTCGGCGCGCAGCCGCTCGACGCGCTCCGAGTGCTTGCGGGCGATCGCGCGGACCAGGTCGGTCTTGGTGCCGAAGTGGTAGTTGACCGCGGCGTTGTTGCCCTGGCCCGCGGCCTCGCTGATGTGCCGGTTGGACACCACCTGCACCCCGTGCTCGGCGAACAGCCGCTCCGCCGTGGCGAGGATGCTCTCCCGCGTGGCGCTCGCGCGCTCCGCCCGGACGGCCTTCACGTTCATCCCTGCCACCTCGTCTCCCCCGTGCTCGGCTGCCTTCACCTTACGGAGTCACCGTCCGGTCCCCGCATCAGGCGAACCGGCTCAACCACCCCCGCGCGGTGGCGAGGTAGTCGCGGGCGAAGCCGGTGTCCGGGGCCCAGGCCTCGAACCCGTGCGGCGCGCCCGGTGCCACGTGGACGGTCGTGTCGACGCCCGCCGCGCGCAGCCGGCGGGCGTACTCGGCGTCTTCGTCGTGGAACAGGTCGATGTCGCCGACGCCGATCCAGGCCGGCGGGAGGCCGCTCAGGTTCTCGCGGCGGGCGGGGACCGCGTAGTGCGGGACGACCTCCGCCCCGGGTTCGACGCCGAGGTAGGCGCGCCAGCCGAAGCGGTTGAGGCGGTTGTCCCAGCCCCGGTGCCGCCGGGCGTCGAGGTCGCGGCGGGCGGCCGTGCGGTCGTCGAGCATCGGGCAGAACAGCCACTGGGCCGGCGGCCGCTCCCCCGCGTCACGCAGGCGCTGGACCAGCGCGGCCGCGAGGCCGCCGCCGGCGCTCTGCCCGCCGACGATCACCCGGGCCGGGTCGGCGGCGTGCTCGCGCGTCCACGTCCAGGCGGCGTGGCAGTCGTCGAGCGCCGCCGGGTACCGGGCCTCCGGGGCGAGCCGGTACTCGGCCGACACCACGGTGATACCCAGCTCGCGGGCGGTGTCCGCGCAGAACCGGTCGTCCTGGACCGCGGCGCCGATGACCAGGCCGCCGCCGTGGATCCACAGGAGCGTCAGGTCGGACCGCGGCTCGCGTGGCCGGTAGACCCGCCACCCCGGCGTGACCTCGACGTCGACGTCCGGCGCGGCCGCCGGCCGCGCCCGGGTGGTCCCCCACCGCACCAGGCGCAGCCCCCAGGCGCGTTCCAGCGGCAGGCGCGGCAGCCACCGCGCCTTGCCGCGCAGCTCGGGCGCGATCTCGGAGAGCTTCACTGGGCCGACCACCCGCCGTCCGAGGGCAGCACGACGCCGTTGACGTTCGCGCCGTCGTCGCTCAGCAGGAACGTGATCGACGCGGCGAGCTGCTCCGCCGTGGCGATCGGCGGCATCAGCCCGAAGAACGCGCCGAGCCGATCCTGCCCGAACGCCGACGGTGTGCCGCTCTGCCCGATGCCGGTCGCCACCCCGCCCGGCGCGACGGCGTTGACGCGGATGCCGCGCGGCCCGTACATCACCGCGCAGTTCCGGGTGATCCCGACGACCGCGTGTTTCGAAGCGGTGTAAGCGACCCCGGCGGCCGAGCCACGCAACGCGGCCTCGGAGGCGATGTTCACGATCGACCCGGATCCCGCTTCGAGCATCGCCGGGACGACCGCGCGGATGAGCCGGAACGTGCCGTCGACGTTGACCGCGAAGACGCGCCGCCACAGCTCGTCGCTGACCTCGTGGGCCGGTGAGAAGTCGTCGGCGATCCCGGCGACGTTGGCCAGCCCGTCGATCCGCGTCCCGGCGGCGGCCAGGATCCGCTCGATCCCGGCGGCGTCGGTGATGTCCGCGGCGACCGGGACGAGTCCGGGCGACCGCGCGGCGAACTCGTCGAGCCGGCCCGCCGAGACGTCGACCGCGACGACCCGGCCGCCTTCGCGGGTGATGCGCGACGCCGTGGCGCGGCCGATGCCGGAAGCCGCGCCGGTCACCACGACCGTCCGGCCCTCGAACCGGCCGGGGACGGTCCGCTCCCGGGCACCGGTGGCCGCGGGGACGACCCCGTCGTTGACGCGCGCGACCAGGTCGTCGACGACGTCCTGGCCGAGTTTTCCCTGGCTGAGCGCGACGAGCCGGCCCAGCGGAACCTGCCGGATCGGCGCGAGCACGCTCTCGTCGAAGCCCGCGCCGGCGAGCAGGGCCCGGATGAGCGGGCCGCCTTCGGGGTGGGCCACCCACTCGCCGATCGGCGTGTCCGCGGTGATCATGGCGACAGCCTACCCCAGTTTTAAATCACTTGCTTGACCACAGTTTCCGGACTGGGTTTGCTGGAGGTGAGCCGATCACCGAACCCGGAAGGCCACCCATGTCCCCCACCTCGCCCCTGCCCGCCGACCTGGGCTTCGACCCGGACGCCCTGCGCGCGAAGTACCGCGCCGAGCGCGACCGGCGCCTGCGGCCGGAGGGCAGCGCGCAGTACCAGCGCCCCACCGGCCGCTTCGGGTACTACGCCGAAGACCCGTACGTCGAGGGCGAGCTCGTCCGCGAGCCGCTGCGCGACCGCGTCGAGGCCGTGGTGGTCGGCGGCGGGTTCGGCGGCCTGCTCGCCGCCGCGCGGTTGCGCCAGGCCGGCGTCGGGACCATCCGCGTGATCGAAAAGGGCAGCGACTTCGGCGGCACGTGGTACTGGAACCGCTACCCCGGCATCCACTGCGACCTCGAGTCCTACGTGTACCTCCCGCTGCTGGAGGAGGTCGGCCACGTCCCCGGCTGGAAGTACGCGCCCGGCGCGGAGATCCTGGAGCACGCCCGCGCGATCGGCCGGACGTTCGGCCTGTACGACGACGCGTGCTTCCGCACCGCGGTCCGGGAGCTGCGCTGGGACGACGGCGAGTGGCTCGTCCGCACCGACCGCGACGACGAGATCCGCGCACGCTACGTCGTCGTCTCCAGCGGGACGCTCGACCACCCGAAACTGCCCGGCATCCCCGGCATCGACACGTTCACCGGGCACACCTTCCACACCAGCCGGTGGGATTACGGCTACACCGGCGGCACCGCCGACGGCGGCCTGACCGGGCTGGCCGACAAGCGCGTCGCGCTCATCGGCACCGGCGCGACCGCCGTCCAGGTCGTCCCCCACCTCGGGCGCGACGCCCGCGAACTGGTCGTCTTCCAGCGGACGCCGTCGACCGTGGACGTCCGCGGGAACGGGCCCACCGATCCGGCGTGGGCGTCGTCGCTCACCCCCGGCTGGCAGCGGCGGCGCCGGGACAACTTCCTCACCGTCGTCACCGGCGGCCGGGCCGAGGAGGACCTGGTCGGCGACGGCTGGACCGGCAGCGCCCGCCTGCTGCAGCAGCTGATCGCGACCGACGCGTACGCGGACCTCGCCCCCGAAGCCCGCGAGCAGGCCGACGAGATCGCCGACTTCCGGAAGATGAACGAGCTGCGCGACCGGGTCGACGAGCTCGTCACCGACCCGGCCACGGCCGAGGCGCTCAAGCCCTGGTACCGCTACATGTGCAAGCGTCCGACGTTCAGCGACCACTACCTCCAGACGTTCAACCGGCCGAACGTCACCCTGGTGGACACGGCCGACAGCGGCGGTGTGGAAGCCGTCACCGAACGGGCCGTCGTCGCCGGCGGCCGGGAGTACGAGGTCGACTGCATCATCTTCGCGACCGGGTTCGCCGTCGGCGTCTCGGACGTCCTGGCCGGGCGCCTGCCGATCGTCGGGCGCGACGGCGTCTCGCTGCTGCAGCACTGGCGCGGCGGGCCTCGGACACTGCACGGTTTCGCGAGCCACGGGTTCCCGAACCTGTTCCACCTCGGACCCCTGCAGAACGCGAGCTCGGTGAACTTCGTCCACGTCCTGGACGAGCAGGCGAGCCACATCGGGGCGGTCGTCGCCGAAGCCCGCGAGCGCGGGGCGTCCGTTGTGGAGCCCACCGCGGCGGCCGAGGAGGCGTGGGTCGAGACGATCCGCCGGAAGGCGCCCGACCGGTACAAGTTCCAGCTCGACTGCACCCCGGGCTACTACAACAACGAGGGCAGGCCCCGGGAACGCGGCCAGTCGTTCGGCGACGGGCCGGTCGCCTTCCACGCGCTCCTCGCCGCGTGGCGGGAGAACGGCGGGATGGACGAGGTCATGTGAGGCGCCGCCCGCCTGGCGAGAATCCGGCGGAGGATGGCAGAACAGCCACTGGCCGGCGCGCCCGCCGGTTCCTAGCGTGATCCAGCATGATCGCGGTACTCGCGCCGATCCTGATCGGCGTCCTCTACGTCCTGCTCAACTCGCTGATCCGCGAGCCGCACCGGCAGCGCGTCAACGCGGTGATGATCGCCGGCGCCGGCGCGGCCTACCTGTCGGGCGGCGCGCTCGGGCCGTGGGAACTGGTGTTCTGCGCGGTCATGACCTACGTCGCGTTCCGCGGGCTCGGCTCGTGGACGTTCATCGGGATCGGCTGGCTCCTGCACACCGGCTGGGACGTCGTCCACCACCTCAAGGGCCAGCCGATCCTCCCGTTCGCCCACGACTCGTCGTTCGGCTGCGCGTTCTGCGACCCGGTGATCGCGATCTGGTGCTTCACCGGCGGCCGGTCCGTGTGGACGTCCCTGCGCTCACGCCCCGGCCGCCCGGCCGCCGACGTCTCACCGAGCTCGCCGTAGACCTGCTCGAAGGCAGACCGCGAGCTGACCATGGCCCGGCGCGGTTGCGGCCCCGCCCGGCCGGGTATCCCGACCGCATGAGCGCCAGCCAAGACAGCACCGCCGTCGAACGCGCGGCGCACGCCTACTGCCCCCGCTGCAACCCGGACCCCGGCCCCGGTGACCGCGTCACGGCGCTGTGCGGGGCGACCCACCCGTACTGGGGACGGCGCGAGCGCCCGATGACCAGGTGCCCGGCCTGCGAGGCACTGGCCGGCGCACCCGTCCTGCAGTGCGGCCACTCCGGCTGAGATCCGGACCACCGGAATCGGGTGTTCCGGAACCGCCCGGCGAACCCACCACCTAGGCTGACCGGTGTGAAGAGGGTGGGGATGGCCGTCGCGGCCGGGTTCGTCGCTGCGCTGGGACTGATCATCAGTCTCGGTCTTCTCGGCACCCCGAACGGCGCCGGCGACAACGGTGACGGCTACCGGCTGTTCTGCACCGCCGGGCTCAGCCCGGCCACCCCCGACCACAAAGCGAGCTGGCTCGGCGGCGTCGTCCTGGACTTCGGCCGGGGCACGCCGTGCCCCGACCCGCAGCCCTCGAGCGCCGCGGTCCTGTTCAAGGCGGTCGCGGACGGCGACGGGGCGTTCAGCCTCACCTCGCTCGGCTGGCTGTACACGCTGCTGGTCTTCCTGGTCACGGGGCTCGCGGCCTGGGCGCTGCTCGGGCGCGGGTGGCGCCGGCTCGCGCTGCTGATCCCGCCCGTGCTTCCCCTGCTCAACCCCGACTTCGCGCGGCTGTTCCTCTCGACGTTCGGCGAACCCGCCGGCCTGTTCGGCGCGTACACGCTGCTCTGCGGGCTCGCGGTGATCGCCGGCACCAAGGTCGAGGACGGCTTCGAGCGGCTGTCCGCACTGCTGCTGGTCGCGGCCGGCGGCGTCGTCGCAGGGCTGGCGAAGATCGGGTTCCTGCCCCTGTTCGTGCTGGCCGTGCTCGTCTGCGCGGTGACCGGCGCCCGGGCGGGCGCCGGGCGGTGGTGGTCCGGGCGGCTCGTCGGGCCGCTGCTCGCCGTCCTGCTGGTGCTGGAGATCATCGCGCCGATCCGGGCGAACCTCGCCTGGCAGGAGCGCAACTACGCCGACGTCAACGCGGTGAACGTCGTCTACACCCTCGGCCTGGTCGAGCTGCCGGGCTCGGCGGCCGGGCTGGGCCTGCCCGAGTCCGCGAACCAGAGCGCGGGCAAGGCGTACTACCCCGACGGTCCGGAGCAGCTGGCCGGCGCCGACGTGCTGCTGGAGGAGCCCAGCGTCGTCAAGGGCAAGGTCTGGAGCCTGCTGCTGTCCCACCCGGCGGCCCTGGCCCGCGCGATCGGCATCGGCCTGCAGGCCACGCACGGCCGCGACCTGCCGTACCTGCCGAACCACCCCTGGGGCGCGGCGACCAAGGCCCCGGACAACTCGGCCCCGGTCAGCGGCGACATGGGCGGCAACCCGGCGACGTTCCGCGAGTGGCTCGACGGCATGAGCCTCCCGTGGTGGCCGTCCCTGCTGGTCCTGCTGGGCCTGGCCGCGGCGGTGGTGGCCCTGGTCCGCCGCCGGGCGTGGACGAACCGCGCGGGCCTGATGGCGGGCGTGTCGGTGACGGCGGCCCTGGGCATCGCGGTGATGGCGGTGGTGGGTGACGGGTATTTCGAGATCGCGAAGCACGTCTGGCTGGCGGCGTACCTGCTGGACGCGGCGGCACTGTCGCTGTGCGTCATGGCGGCCCCGGTGGTGTACCGGTTCGTCCGCGAGCAGCTGAGGCGACGCCGTCGCCCCGCGGCCCCGGTGGCCGAACCGGAGCCGCAGAGCGAACCGACACCTCAAGCCGGCTGAATCAGCTCGCCAGGGAGGACAGCGGCACCGCGAACACCGACCGGCCGCACGTCTGCCCCTGCGCGGTGCAGTCCGCCGTCGACCACTCGGACTGGGACCAGACCAGGCCCGTCGACCAGTCGTACGTCAGCGCCTCCGGGTGCACCGCCCAGCAAGCCGTCGTCGACGTCGAGCCGCAGGTGGCCGACGTGCTCTGCGTTGTCGTCTGGGTCCAGAGCTGGCCGTTGATCGTCGCCGAACTGTGGGCGACGTACCACTTGCCGCCGTGGGAGAGGACGCCCTGCATGTTGCCCACCGAACCGCGGAACGCCTCCGTCGCGGTCCCCGTCAGCAGGTAGTCCGTCCCCATCGGGAAGCGGTAGAGCCGGCCGTGCAGGCTCTGGTCGGAGAAGTACTCCGTCGTCACCACCGTCGCCGGCGAGGTACTGCGGTCCAGGGAAATCGACGAGAAGCACGGCACTCCGGTGTCGGAGGCCATGCTGCAGGTGCCGCCCGCGTAGCTGTAGTAGCCGACCTGCATCATCGCGTACTTGTACGTGTACGCCGCATATCCGCCCGACGTCTTGCCTATGGCGTTCGACGTCGTGTCGGTCAGCTGCAGGATGTTCTTGGTGCTGAACACCCGGATCGCGGTCGAGGTGTTCCCGACGGCGGTGACGTAGATCTTGTCGCCGTACCAGGCCATTCCGCCCATGTGCGCCTTCGCCGCCGAGAAGGTGCTGCCGGTGCTGTTCGGCACGGCCAGGTACATCATCCGGTGGGCGGCGGCAGCGGGGGTGTCGTAGTCGACCGCCTGGATCCGCGCGTCGTCGTAGCGGCCGAGCGCGTCGGTGCTGTGCCAGCCGGACAGGATGATCTTGTCCGCGCCCCACAGGCCGTCGTCGTCGGCGTCGCCGGACGTCGTGATGCCCTGCGGCACCCAGGTCGTGCTGCCCGCGCGTTCGGCGTCCCAGCACAGCGACTTCGTGGCGGCCGGCGCCTTGGGCAGCGCGGCCTTCTCCGCGCCGGTGCAGCCGGTCATCGTGTAGCTCGGGTCGTGGACGACGGTGTTGAGGCTGACGTTCGGCAGTGCGCTGTCCAGCGCCGTCAGCGCGGCGGCCGGCGTCGCGTGCCAGACCAGGTTCTGCTTGGCCGTGGTGGTCAGCGGGTCGCTGTAGGCGGCACTCGCCGTGCCGGGTATCGCCAGCGCGCCGGCCACCACGGCCAGCACGAGAAGGAGCACTCGGGGAATTCGCATGGCGCCATTGCCGCACCCACCGGTCAAAATTCCGTACATCGGCGCTTGTACGCCACTTGTACCAGCCCGATCGAGAGCGCGACGAGGGCGACGCCGGCCACGATGTCCAGGACGTAGTGGTGCCCGGTCACAAGGACCACCACCACCGTCAGCAGGGGGAACAACCACGCGAGCCACGCCCGGCGCGAGCGCACCGACGACGACACGGCGTACGCGCACCAGGTCGTCCACGCGATGTGCATGCTCGGCATCGCCGCCAGGGGGTTCACCGCCCGGTTCGGGGTGCGGGACGCGGCGCCGCCGAGGATGTCGTAGGTCGCCATGTGGTCGACGATGCCGCTCTGGGCCATCCTCGGCGGCGACTCCGGGAAGAGCCACACGAGCACGACGTCCAGGAGCATCGTCACGACGAGGACGAGCAGCAGCCGGCGGTAGCGCGCGGAGCGGGTGACGTAGAGCCAGATCAGCACCACCGGCACGGCGACCACGCAGATCCGGTAGAAGTAACCGACGACGTGGATCACGACCGGGTGCCCAAGCATCGCGTGGTTGAGCGGGTACTCGACGGCGATCCGCAGGGTCTGTTCCAGGCGCTGGACGAACACCGCGACGCTCGTCGCCGGCCCGTCACCCCGGTAGACCGCGGCCCGGGCGAAGCCGAAGGCGACGTAGCCGATGACGAGCAGCGGCGCTTCGAGGTACCACGCGAGCCGGCCGCGCCGGACCCGTTCCTGGGACATGCGGCGCGACCCTACCGGCTGGGTGTCGTGCGCCTGAGGTTCGGCTGCCAGCGGTCCGGAATCGCGCCCTGAGGCGGCCTTGGGGCGCACTACCGGTCAATCGGCCAGCGAGAGCACCGTTCGCGCCTGTTCGACCATCGCGACGTCGAGGAAGGTGCCGTCGGCGAGGGCGATCGCCCCGACCCCGGCCGCTGTCGCGCCGGTGACCCGCTCGAGGACCTCCCGCGCCCGCGTGACCTCCTGCGGTGTCGGCAGGAACGCCGTCCGGATCGTCTCCAGCTGGACCGGGTGGATCGCCGTCCGGCCGCGGAAGCCGAGCGCCCGGCCCGCCCGGCAGGATTCGGCCAGGCCGGCGAGGTCCCGGACGTTGACGTAGGCCGACATCGCGGGCGGCGCCAGCCGGGCCGCCCGCGCCGCGACGATCACGCGGCTGCGGGCCCACGTCAGGCCGGCGTCGTCGGCGACGCCGAGATCCGAGCGCAGGTCGGCTTCCCCGAGGCCGATCGACGCGATCCGCGGGGACGCCGTCGCGATGTCGAGGGCCCGTTCCACGCCCAGCGCCGACTCGATGAGCGGGTGCAGCGCACGGTCCGGCAGCGCGGCCGCGACGGCCAGGATCTCTTCGGGTGACTCGACTTTCGGCAGCCGCACCCCAACTTCCAGCGGCAACGCCGCGACCGCCGCGAGGTCGGCGGCGTGCCACGGCGTGCTCGGGTGGTTGACGCGCACCTGCACCGGACGCCCCGGGGAAGCCGGCAGCCGCAGGACGTTCTCCCGCGCCTCGTCCTTGCGCGCGGGCGCGACGGCGTCCTCCAGGTCGACGAGCACGACGTCGGCCGCGGAGTCCAGGGCCTTGCGCACCCGGTCCGGCCGGTCGGCGGGGGCGTAGAGGAACGTCAGCGGCGGGCTCACACCGCACCCCGCTCGCGCAGTTCCGCGACGCGCTCCGGGGAGAACCCCAGCTCGCCGAGCACCGCGTCGGTGTCGGCGCCGTGCGGCCGTCCGGTGAAGCCGATGACGCCGTCGTGGCCCGAAAGCCGGAACAGCGGGCCCTGCATGAGCATCGGCCCGAGGTCGGGGTCCTCGATCTCGTGGATCGTGCCGAGGGCCCGGAACTGCGGGTCTTCGACGATGTCCGCGGCGTCGTAGATGGGCGCCACCGCGGCCTGCGCCTGTTCGAACGCCGCGACGACGTCATCACGCGAGCGCTGCCCGATCCACTTGCCGACGGCTTCGTCGAGTTCGTCGGCGTGCCGCGCCCGTTCGGCGCCGGTCGCGAACCACGGCTCGTCGGCCAGGTCGGGCCGCCCGACGAGCCGGACGACGCGCTCCGCGATCGACTGCGCCGACGTCGACACCGCGACCCACTGGCCGTCGGCGGTGCGGTAGGTGTTGCGCGGCGCGTTGTTCGTGGACCGGTTCCCGGTGCGCGGCTGGACGGTCCCCAACTGGTCCCAGCGCGTGATCTGCGGCCCCAGCATGGCCAGCATCGGCTCGATGATGGCGGTGTCGACGACCTGTCCGCGCCCGCTCTGCCCGCGCGACGCGAGCGCGACCATGATCGCGTACGCCGTGGCCAGCGACGCGACGCCGTCGGCGAGCCCGAACGGCGGGAGCGTCGGCGGGCCGTCCGGTTCCCCGGTCGTCGCCGCGAACCCGCTCATCGCCTCGGCGAGGGTGCCGAAGCCCGGCCGCGAGCGGTACGGACCCAGCTGACCGAAACCGGTGACGCGGGCGAGCACGAGCCGCGGGTTCCGGCCGGCCAGCACGTCGTAGCCGAGGCCCCAGCGCTCGAGAGTGCCGGGACGGAAGTTCTCGATGACGACGTCCGCGCTGGTGACGAGCGCGAGGAACACCTCCCGGCCGCCTTCGCTGCCGAGGTCGGCGGTGATGGTGCGCTTGTTGCGCCCCAAGGTCTTCCACCACAGGTTGACGCCGTCTTTCGCGGCGCCGTGGCTGCGCGACGGGTCGGGCTTGCGCGGGTGCTCGACCTTGATCACCTCGGCGCCCATGTCGCCCAGGTGCATCGCGGCCATCGGGCCGGCGAACAGCGTGGACGCGTCGACGACACGCAGCCCGGCGAGCGCGCCGCCGGCGGAATCGCGGGTGACGCTCATGCGGTCACGTCCCAGGCGCACCGGAAGCCGACCGTCGCCGCGCGGGCGAGGCCGAGTCCGGGCAGCAGGAGTTTGACGCTGTAGGCCGGTTCGCGGCGGCCGCCCTCGACGTACCACTCGGAGCCTTCGGCCCGGTAGTCGCTGCCGCCCTTGAGCATCACGAAGCGCGTCCGTCCGTCCGAGTGTTCGCTTTCGGTCCAGTTCCACACGGCGGGGGTGCCGCGCCCGAGGCGACCGGTCTCCCCCGCGAGCTGCCATTCGTCCTCGGTGGGCAGCCGGCCGCCGCGCCAGGCGCAGTACGCGCGGGCGTCGTCGAGGTCGACGTAGGTCACCGGCTCGTCCTTATCGCCACTGTGCGCCAGGAATCGGTGGGGCTGCGTCGGCTGGTAGCCGGTGGTTTCGACGAACTCGGCGAACTGGGCGTTCGTCACTTCGGTGACCGCGACGGCGACCGGAGTGACCAGCTCGCCCTCGCGCTGCAGCGTCCGGGCGTCGTGCAGGCGCGGCGGGAGCGGCTTCCATTCGTCCACGTAGGGCGCGCCCTGGTACATGCCGGTTTCGCGGGCGCGGTAGCGGACGGTCAGCACGTACGGTCCGGCCGGGACGACGACGGCGTCCGGCTCGGGTTCGCCGATGGTCCTTTGTGGACTGACGCGCGTCGCGAGCCGGTGCGGGAAGCGGGCGTCGGGGTCGTGCGGGGTGGTCTCCAGGTCGTGCAGCCACGCGGGCTCGGTCGCACCCTCGGCGATCTCCAGGGCCGCGCCGATCCCCCGGGCCGGCACCCCACCCAGGAGGTCGAGGCCCGGCAGCGCACCCTCGTAGTCGGTGTCGCCGCGGTTGACGATCGTCCACAGTGTCACGCCGTCCAGCTCCCAGCTCGACGCGTGCAGCCCGGGTGCCAGGTCGGCCAGCGGCGTCCAGTCGCCGTCGAGCAGCAGGTCGCTCGCGGCGCGCTGGACGGTCACCATCCGCCGCACGGTCGCGGCGTCCCGGCGGGACCAGCCGACCCACACGCCGAAGACCACCTCCCAGACCATGACGCCGACGCCGTTGAGCCACGCGGACTGCAGTTCTTCGGTGTGGTCGCGGTGCCAGCGGCGGACGTGGTGCTGCATGTGGCGGCGCTCGTACCAGTGGGCGCGCAGGACGCCGGGCACGGGCGAGTCGGCGAAGAACTGGGCCCACGACGCGGTGTGGTCCTCGATCCGCTCGACCGCGAGCTTCGACTCGCCCTCCAGGACGAGCCCCGGTTTGGCGGCTTCGAGCCGTTCGACGAACTCGGGCTCGGCCTTCTTCAGGGTGTCGAGGAAGACGCCGTCGGCGTCGAGGTCGGCGACGAGCGCGGCCAGTTCGGTGAGGTCGTCGGCGCCGCGGCGGGTGCCGACGTCCCAGGGGTTGTAGTCGACGAAGACGCGAAGCCCGGCGTCGTGCAGGTTCTCGACGAGGGTCTGCAGCCCCGGGACGTCGCGGTAGAAGTCCCACTGGTTGCGGTCGTCGAGGCCGATCACCGGGTAGGCGTGCCAGAGGACGACGGCGTCGAGGCCGCCGAAGCGCTCGCGGGCGTCGTCGAGGAACCGCTGCGGGGTGAACCGGTGGTCGTCGAACGAGTACAGGAGCTCGTCCCACAGCCACACCTGGGCGACGCTGTAGCAGGTCGCCGCCCAGGTCGCGCCGGGACGCGCGTAGGCCTCGCCGGTGTAGCCGTGGCGGGCTCGCGCGTCTTCGCGCCACGCGCGGAGCTTTTCGCGCCACGCGGGGACGTCCGCCGGGTCGTCGGGCGCGGCGAAGATCTTGGCCTCGTCCATTTCGGACAGCGGGCCGCGCACCGGCGTCGGCCGGTCGATGGGCCGCGGGACGAGCGGGTCGAACGGGACGGTCATGACACTGTTCCTCCGGCCGCGAGCACCGCGACCTCTTCGGCGGACGGGACGGCGGTCTGCGCGCCGGGAAGGGTGACGGCCAGAGCGCCGGCCGCGGTCGCGAGCCGCGCGGCTTCTGCGACGTCGAGACCGCGGGCGAGCCCGGCCGCGAGGACGCCGCAGAAGGTGTCACCGGCGCCGGTCGTGTCGACGACGTCCACCCGGATTCCCTTGATACGAAACGGTTCCCGAGCACGCTGGAGGACGAGGCAGCCGTCGCCGCCGAGGGTGACCACGGCCGCGGGCACGTGGTCCAGCAGGGCCTCGGGCGTGCCGGCGAGGTCGGCGGCCTCGTGCTCGTTCACGACCAGGAGGTCGATCGCGGCCCGCAGCTCGGCGGGCAGGTCGCGCGACGGCGCCGCGTTGAGGACGAAGAGCGCGCCCGGCTTGCGGAGTCCGGCGGCCGCGGTCACGACGTCGAGGGGGATCTCCAGCTGGGCCAGCACGACGTCGGCCTCGGCGATCCGCTCGGCCTGCCGCGCGCCGAGGCGCAGGAGGTGGTTGGCGCCGGGAGCGACGACGATGGCGTTCTCGCCCTCCGGATCGACGGTCACGAATGCGGTCCCGGTCGGCGCGTCCACGCGCGCGACGAGGTCGGTCCGGACGCCGGCGCCGCCGAGCGAGACGAGCAGCAGGTCCGCGGCCTCGTCCTCGCCGAGGGCGCCGACGAAGGTGGTGTCGGCACTCCCGGCCCACGCGGCGGCGACGGCCTGGTTGGCACCCTTGCCCCCGGGACTGCGGCGGAGCCGGTCGCCGAGGACGGTCTCGCCGCCGTGCGGATGCCGGGGCACGTCGACGACGAGGTCCACGTTCGCCGAGCCGACGACGACCACCCGCCCGGTCACGACACGCCGTCCGTGAACGCCGTGCCGATCTGCGCCACCGACCCGGTCATGACGTCACCTCCACCAGCGCCGCCGTGCGGGCCGCCAGGTCCGCGATCTGCCGCTCCCCGCCGGGCAGCGACGTCGCGATGCGGCCGTCCAGGGGCTTTGTCCAGTACTCGCCGATGCCCTCGACCCCGCGCAACGCGCCGACCACTCCCCCGACCGTCGCCGCGGCCGAGTCGGTGTCCCAGCCGGCCGTCACCGCGATCGAGACACTCGGGCCGAACTCTCCCCCGCCCTTGGCCAGCGCGTACGCGATCACCGCCGCGTTGTTGAGCACGTGCACCCAATGCAGGTCGCCGTACGCGGCGTGCAGCTGGTCGAGGCCCACGCGGACATCGCCCGACAACGCCGCCGAACGGCCCAGCGCGACCGCGGAAGCCAATGCGCTCCCCGCCGGGATCACGGCTTCAGCCGCGTCGAGCACCTCGTCCGGCGTCGCGCACACCATCGCCGCCGACGCCAAGGCCGCCGCCCACATCGCGCCGTACACGCCGTTGCGCGTGTGGCTCAACCGCGCGTCGGTCCACGCCATCCGCGCGGCGGAAACGACGTCGCCCGGGCAGACCCAGCCGAAGACGTCCGCGCGGATCAGCGCGCCGATCCACTCGCGGAACGGGTTCCGGTACGTCGCGGGATCCGCGCGGGCGTCGAGGATGTTGCGGTACGCCGCCCGCTCGGCCGTGAACACCCGGCCCGCGGGCAGGTTGTCCAGCCACAGCTGGGCGACGTCGTCCGTGCCGAAGCCGCGCCCGTGCGTCTCCAGCAGGGTGAGCGCGAGGATCGGGTAGTTGAGGTCGTCGTCCTCGGGCATCCCGTCGATGTTCTCCTCGAGCGACGTCGGGGCCGAACGCCGGTTCCACGGCCACCGCGCGGACACCTCGGCCGGCAGACCCACCGCGGTGAACCAGCCCGACAGCGGCCAGCGGCCGGTCGCGCGGAGGATCTCCTCGATGCCCGCGCGGGGGATCTTCTCCACCGGCTTGCCCAGCAGGCACCCGGCGGCCCGGCCGGTCCACGCGCCGAGCAGCCGGTCCGTCCCGCCGCGCGGCAAGGCCGGCGCCGACAAGCCGAGCGAATCCCACGACGGCTCCGGAGCAGACGGCAGCGCGTCGAGTTCGTCGAGCAGCTCCCGCGCCAGCGCCCGCAGCTCGGCGGCCCCGGGACCCGCGCCGCTCACGACCGGGACGGGATCACCGCCCGCCGCGACCCAGCGGTCCCGGACCGCCGAGACGTCCTTGCCCTCCGCGGCCGACTGCACCAGCTCGTGCGCCAGGAGGTCCTCCGGCTGTGCCCAGGTCAGCCTCACGCGGCGCCCCCGAGGACGTCGAGGGACGCCACGCGGGCGAGAGCGCGTTCCCGGTCGGCGGCCAGGATGTCCGCGGCCGCCGAGGCCAGCAGGTGCCCGGTCTCGCGCAGGTCCATCCGGCTGGCGTCGCCGACCGTGTCGACCCACTCCTTCGGCACGACGGCCGTGCCACCGAGGCCCGCGCAGAGCGCCGCCGCCATCACGGCGATCGAGTCGGCGTCGCGGCCGTAGTTCACCGAGGCGAGCACCGCGCCGCGGAAGTCGCCGCGGTGCGCGAGGACGAACGCCAGCGCGGCCGGCAGCTCCTCGATCGCCTTGGTCCGCGACGGGCGGCGCGCGTCCATCGACATCTGCCGGTAGTGCGGCCCCACCGAATCGAACGGCGCCACCGTCTCCCGCACGAGCGCGGCGAGCGCGCGTTCTTCGTCGTCGGTGGCCGGGGCGGCGGTCCGGCCGCCGAACTCGTCGACCACGGCCCGCAGCGCCGCCGCGGTCCCGTCGTGAGCCACGTCGAGCGCCGCCGCGACGACGTCGTCGAGCGACGCGCCCGGGGCGACCGCGGCGGCGACCATCGCGGCCAGCACGCCCGCCGCCTCGCGGCCGTAACTCGACTGGTGCGCCGCGGTCAGGTCGATCGCCTCGGCGTACGCGGCCCGCGGGTCACCCGCGTTGACGACTCCGACGGGCGCGACGTACATCGCCGCCCCGCAGTTGACGACGTTGCCCACGCCGGCTTCCCGCGGGTCGACGTGGCCGTAGTGGAGTCTCGCGACGATCCACTTCTCCGCGAGGAACACCCGCTGCAGCAGCAACGCCGTCGACTCCAGCTCCGGCACCCAGCGCGGCTCGCCGATCATCAGCGGCACCAGGTCCTCGGCCATTGCGTACGCGTCGAGGTGTTCGCGGCGCTTCGCGTACACCTCGACGAGCGCCCGCGTCATGAGGGTGTCGTCGGTGATGTGCCCGTCGCCCTTGTGGTACGGCGCGATCGGGCGGGCGTCCCGCCAGTCCGGGTACCACGGCCCGACGACTCCGGTCACCCGGCCGCCGTGCCGTTCTTCGATCTGCTCGGGGGTCCACCCTTCGGTGGCGCCGCCGAGCGCGTCCCCGACGGCCGCGCCGGTGATCACCGCGACGGCCCGGTCTTCCAGCCAGGTCAAGAATCCGCTCCTGTCACTTGCTGACGCTCTTCCAGCCGTCTTCCAGCTGCTTGGCCAAGCCGGCCGCGTCGATCTTCTGCCCGAGGAACTGCTGGTACGCCGGGGTCGCGACGGTGTCCTTCCACTGCGCGTACTTGCCGGCGAAGAGGTAGGGCGCCGAGGTCAGGTACTGACCGGAGGCGAGGATCGGGCCCCAGCCGTTCTTCGTGCCGAGCTTCGTGGTCAGCGCCTGCCGCGCCGACGTCGTCGGCGGGATCAGCGCGTCGGCCTCGTTCATCGCGGCGAGGTTGTCGGTGCTGGTGAAGAAGTCGACGAACTCCGCGGCCTCCTTGACGTGGCCCGAGTCCTTGTTCACCGACAGCGTCTGCGGGTTGGCGGCCTGCGCGGGCCCGGCCGACCCGGCCAGCGGCGGCAGCACGACCCAGTCGAAGCCCTTCGGCGCGTCCTTCGCGATGTTGGCCGCCTGGTAGGAACCCTGCACGGTCATGGCGATCTGGCCGGCGTAGAACGGCGCGAGGGCCTTCGTCCCGGACTGCGTCAGCGTGACCGGCATGATCGAGTGGTCCTGGTGGGCCATCGCGTCGACGAGCTGCGGCAGCGCCTGCTCACCCTGGCCGACGGACAGTTTCGCGTCGTTGCCGGTGCCCTCGAAGTACTTCCCGCCGAAGCCCGGCGCGAGCGCGATGAACGCCGCCGTCGGGCTGGACAGGCCCCAGCCGAGGCCGAACTTGCCGTCCTTGGTCGTCGCCTTCGCGATCTCCCGCAGCTGGTCCCAGCTCATCGTGGCACCGGTCGGGATCGTGACGCCGGCCTGCTGCAGCTGGGTCTTGTTCGCGAAGACCACATAGGACTGCAGTTCGGTCGGGAAGGCGACGACCTTGCCGTCGACCGTCACCGAGTCGAGGACGCCCTTGGGGATGTCCGCCTTCTTCTCCGCCGGCAGGTACTGCGTCAGGTCCGCGAGGTAGCCGTCGGTCGCGAACGGCGCGATACTCGCCGCCTCGTAGTGCACGATGTCCGGCGCGGTGCCCGCGTTGAACTGGGTGATCAGCTTGTCGTAGACGCCGTCCCAGCCCGCCTGGACGATCTTGACCTGGACGTCCGGGTGCGCCTTGTTCCAGTCGCCGACGATCTTCTGCGTCTGGGCGATCGCGGCCGGCTGGTCCGAAAGGGACTGGAAGGTGAGGGTGACCGGCCCGTCGCCGCTGTCGCCGCTGCCGCTGCCGCACGCGGCGAGCAGCAGGCTGGTGACCATCAGGCAGGCGGCGACCACCGCGCGTCGTGTCTTCATCGACCGACCTTTCGAGGATTTCTTCGAGGGGTTTGGGGTCATCCCTTCACCGCTCCCGCCATCAGGCCGCTGGTGAGCTTCCGGCGCAGGATGCTGAAGAAGACGATGCTGGGGATGGCGGCGAGCACGGCGCCCGCCGCGAGCGGGCCGAGGGCGACCTTGCCCTCGCCGCCGACGAACATGTTGAGCGTGATGGGCAGCGTGTAGTTCTCCGGCGACTGCAGGAGGACCAAGGCGAAGAAGAACTCGTTCCACGACGAGACGAAGCTGAACATCGCCGTCGCGACGACCCCGGGGGCCAGCAGCGGGAACACGATGGTGCGCAGCACGGTCAGGCGGCTCGCGCCGTCCATCGCCCCGGCTTCTTCGAGTTCAACCGGGATCGCGGCGACGTACCCCTGCAGCATCCACAGCGCGAACGGCAGCATGTACGTCGTGTGCACCAGCGTCAGGCCGGCCAGGTTGTCGGCCAGCCCGAGCGTCCGCAGGATCAGGAACAGCGGCAGGATGATCAGCACGACCGGGAACACCTGGCTGACCAGGATCCAGCCGACCCCGGCGACGCGCAGTTTGCCCCGCAGCCGGGCCAGCACGTAGGCCGCGGGCACGGCGATGAGCACGGCCAGCGCGGTCGACGCGAGCGCGACGACCAGGCTGTTGCCCGCCGAGCGGATCAGGCCCTGCTTGTCGAGCGCCTCGGTGTAGTTCTCCCAGTGCCACTCGCTCGGCAGCAGGCTGACCGTCAGCGAGTTGAGCTCGCCGGACGACTTCACCGACGCGGACATCAGCCACAGCAACGGGAATCCGAGGAACAGGATGTAGAGCGCGAGGGCCGCGTACTGGGCCGGGCGCACGAGTCCGCGCATCGTCAGCGCCCCTTTCCGGCTCGGTCGTCGCGGAACTGCGACCGCAGGTAGACGGCGAGGATCAGCACGACCACGAGGACCAGCACGAGGCCCATCGCCGCGGCGTAGCCGATCTCGCGGTTCTTGAAGGCCTCCAGGTAGACGAACAGCACCGGGACCATGGTCTTGCCGCCCGGCCCGCCCGCGGTGAGTACGTAGACCAGCGAGAACGAGTTGAAGTTCCAGATGAAGTTGAGCGAGGTGATCGACGTGACGATCGGGCGCAGGCTCGGCCACGTCACCGCGGTGAACCGGCGCCAGGCGCCGGCGCCGTCCATCGACGCGGCTTCGTGCAGCTCGGCCGGGATCTGCTGCAGTCCGGCCAGGAGCGTCACGGTCGTCTGCGGCATGCCGACCCAGACACCGACGACGATCACGGCGGGCAGGGCGAACGAGAAGTCGCCGAGCCAGTTGATGTCGTCGGGCAGGCCGACGCTGCCGAGGACGGCGTTGAGCGGGCCGCCGTTGGCCGAGTAGATCATCTGCCACATGATCGCCACGACGACCGGCGGCATCGCCCACGGCACGAGCGCGAGCACCCGGGTCAGGCCCTGCAGCCGCAGGCCCGAGTCGAGCAGCAGCGCCAGGCCCATCGCGGCGGCGAGCTGGAGCACGGTGACGCCGACGGTCCAGATCATGCCGATGCGCAGCGAGTCCCAGAACAGGTCGTTGTCGACGAGCTTCGTGAAGTTGTCGATGCCGGCGAAGGCGTAGTCCGGGTGGCGCACCAGGCGCGCGTCGGTGAACGCCAGGAAGATCCCGACGACGATCGGCGCGACGCTCAGCACCAGGATCGGGATCAGCGACGGCAGCACGAGCCCGATCGCCTCGCGGCGCCGGGTGCGCTGCCGCGTCGGCTTCGCCTTGGTCCGCACCGGACGCTCTTTCAGGGCCGGGGCCGTCATCACACACCTCCCGGGTTCGAGGACTCGCGCACCACGAGTTCGGGGCCGACGGCGATCTGCTGCACCGCGCGGTCCGGGTCGTCGGCGAGCTGGAGCATGATCTCGGCGGCCGCGCGCCCGCGTTCGGTCGAGCCGAGGGAGACGCTGGTCAGGCTCGGCTGGAAGACCCGCCCGATCTCGGTGTCGTCCATCCCGGTCACCGCGACGTCCTCGGGGACGGACAGCCCGAGTTCGCGCACGGCCCGGATGGCGCCGATGGCGAGCAGGTCGTTGGCCGCCACGAGCGCGTCGACCCGGCCGCGGGCGAGCAGCCGGCGGGCCGCGTCGAGCCCGGCGGTGACGGTGAAGTCGGCGGCGATCTCCTGATCCGCCCGGTCGAAGGTGATCTCCCGGGTGGCGGCGTCGAACCCCCGCTGGCGCGCGGCGCCGGGGGTGGTGTCGAGCGGGCCGTTGAGGAAGCCGAGCCGGCGGCGGCCGATGGTGTGCAGGTGACGGACGGCCGCGCCGATCCCGCCCGCGGAGTCCGTGGAGACCGAGCTGATGCCGCGGTCGTCGAGGGCCCGCCCGATCACCACGACCGGCACCGGCGCCTGCTGGATCTCGGCGATCAGCCGGTCGTCGGTGCGCAGCGGGCTGACGATCATGCCGTCGACGAAGCCGCTGTTCAGGCTGCGGACCAGCTCGGTGGTCGACGTCGCGGTGTCGCCGGTGCTCATCACGACGACCCGGTAGCCGTGCGGTTCGAGGACCGCGTGGATGGCCCGCATCATCTCGACGTAGACGGGGTTGCCGATGTCCGCGACCGCGAAGGCGACCTGGAAGGTCTTCTTCATCCGCAGCGAGCGCCCGATGGCGTCGGCGCTGTACCCGAGCTCGGCGGCCGCGGCCCGGACGCGCTCGACCATCGCCGGGCTCGCCCCGCTCCCGTGCAGGGCACGGGAGGTGGAGGCCAGGGAGACCCCCGCGCGCTCGGCCACCTGGATGAGCGTGGCGCGTGTTGACGTCATCGTCGCTGTTACCTCGGATCGAGACTCTGGAAACGTTTCCAACCTGCGGAAGCCGAAGATGGAAACGTTTCCAACTAGATTGGAATGGATCCTGACACTCGATCGGCGGTTGTGTCAACCACCGGAACACGGGGTGCGAAGTCCTCGCGGCCGGGCCGGGCTGTCGCCCTGGAGTGGCCAACACACCGACCCGAACGGCCAACACGCGAGCGGCAACGGCCAACACGCCCGCGACCAAGTCTTCGCGGGCCGTGTTGACCACTCCGGGCGCCGTGTTGGCCACTCCAGACTGTGTGTTGCCCGCTCAGGGACGCGTGTTGGCCGGTCCCGGCGCCGTATTGGCCGGTCCGGGCGGGCCGAACGTGGCCTTGCGCCGCCCGAAAACCGGCCTTGCCGGGCGCCGGGGACGGGTCCGGCGAAACGCGGCATTCCTCCCGCATCGTGGTACTGCTGGCCGCACGCCCGGCCGGGTCCCGATAGTGGTCCTGTGCGCACCCCCCGTGCTCCCCTGGCCGCGTTCGCCCTTCCCCGAGCCGAGCGCGCCGGGACCCGGGTGGTCTACCGCGACGCGCTCGTCGCCCCGCTGCCCGGCTACCGGCCGCTGCTGCTGGACCTCGTCGTCCCGGCCGGCGCGCCGGCCGCGGTGGTGGTGTTCCTGGACGGCGGGGCGCTCGCGGCCGGGTCGCACAAGCACGGGCGGATCGGCGATCACGTCACGGAAACCTTGGTGGACAACGGTTTCGCGGTCGCGCGGGCGCAGTACCGGCTGGGCCGGGAGGCGGCCTTCCCCGCCCAGCTGCACGACGTCAAGGCCGCCGTCCGCTGGCTCCGCCGGCACGGCGACGAACTCGGCGTGGACGTCGGCCGCGTCGCGGCGTGGGGGCACTCGGCCGGCGGGTACCTCGCCGCGATGCTCGCGGTGACAGCGGACCAGCCGGCACTGGAAGGCGATCTCGGCGTCACCGGCGAGTCGAGCGGGCTCGCCGCGGCGGTCGCCTGGAGCCCGCCGACGGACTTCACGCGCATCCCGCCCCCGCCCGAGGGAACTTCGTTGCACCGCACCGGCCACGACCCGCACGACTGGCTGCCGGACGCGACGGCGAGCCCGCTGCTGCACGTCTCGGCCACCGCCGCCCCGCTGCACCTGGTGCACGGCACCGACGACACCGGCATCCCGATCGCGCACAGCGAAGCGCTCGTCGCGGCGTACTGGCGCGCGGGGGCCGACGCCGACCTCATCCGGCTGGACGGCGCCGGCCACTTCTACAGCCGGCAGAAACTGCAGCAGGCCACCGAATCCGGCCTCGCCTTCCTGCGCGAGCGTCTCGGCTGAGCTCCCCGCGCCCGCCTCGCCACGGCCAGCACACCGCCCGGAACAGCCAATTCAACACACGGAATGGCCAACACACCGGACGAGCGGACGTGTTGGCCACTCCGGGCGGACGGGTCGCAGGGTGGCCGGGCGGTGCCGACACACCGCCAGGCGCGTCAGTCCTTCGACGTCACCCCGAGCCCGCGGCGCAGCGCGGCGACCTCGTCCACGAGCATCCGGCGTGAGATCGCGGCGTCCTGGATGATCGACGAGCCGTGGAACGTGCCCGGGTAGTGGTGCAGCTCCGTGGTCACCCCGGCTTGCAGAAGGCGTTGCGCGTACTGGATTCCCTCGTCGCGCAGCGGGTCGAACTGGCAGGTCGTCACGAACGCCGGCGGCAGCCCGGCCAGGTCCGTCGCGCGGGCGGGCGCGGCGTACGGCGAGACGTCGGCGCCGCCCAGTTCGGTGCCCAGGTAGCTCGTCCAGCTGTAGACGGCGTTCGGGCGGTTCCACATCGGAGTGTCGACGTACGCGGTCATCGACGGCGTCTCGAGGCGGTCGTCCAGCTCCGGGATGCCGAGGTACTGGAAGCGCAGCGCGGGGCCGCCGCGGTCGCGGGCCAGCAGCGCGACGGCGGCCGCGAGCCCGCCGCCCGCGCTCTCGCCGCCGACGCCGAGCCGTTCCGGGTCGATGCCGAGCTCGGCCGCCTTCGCCGCGGTCCAGGTCAGCGCCGCGTAGCAGTCCTCGACCGGCGCGGGGAACGGGTGCTCGGGCGCGAGCCGGTAGTCGACCGACACGATCACGATGCCCAGCTCGTCGACCAGGTGCAGCAGCGAGGCGTGGAACATGTCCAGGTCGCCGAGGATGAACCCGCCGCCGTGGATGTAGACCAGCCCGGGCACGGTGCCTTCGCGGTCCGCCGGGCCGTACACGCGGACCGGGACGTCGGGGGCGCCGGACGGCCCGGGCACGGTCGTGTCCCGCACGTCGACCGGGTGCACCGGGTCGTAGGACGGCATGACCTCCTGCAGCTGCGTCATCGAAGCGCGCGCGGCCAGGAGGGCGTCGTAGTCGGGCAGGGTCACCGCGGGCAGCATGTCCAGCCAGGGCAGCAGCTCGGGATCGATCGCGTAGGTCATGCTCCGATCTTCGGCTCGCGCCGCGGCCGTCGCCACCGCCACGCGGCGGGCGTTGGCGGCCCGGGCCTCGCCATCCGGCGGCGGACGCGCCTATCGTGGCCTCATGAAGGGCCTGCTGCTGAGGCTGTCCGGACTCGACGCCGATGCCGAGAACGCGGTGCGGGTGATCGGGTTCTTCGACCGCCTGATCACCGACCGGGCGAGTCTCGACGTCCTCGTGCGGAGCACGGCCCGCTTGGCCGACTGCCCGGTCGGGGTGCACGCGCCCGCGCAGGGCCTGTCCCTGCGGGCGGAGCCGGACGCCGAGGTCGCCGCTTCGGGCCGGGTGCCGGCCGGGGCCGCCGTGCGCCGGCTCGAGGGCGGCGTCGTGGTCTGGGTCTGCCGCGCGGGCACGCCCACCCCGCTCGACGACATCCTGCTGGAGCGCTTCGCGATCGCCACCGCCATCCTGCTGGAGCACACCAGCGTGCCGCTGCCCGCGCTCGGTGACCCCGCGCTGGTCGAACTGGTGCTGTCCGAGGGGATCGGGACGGCCGAGCGGTCGCGGGCGCTGCACCTGCTCGGCCTGGACACGACGGCCCACCTGCGTGTGCTGGCGGCCACCGGCGCCGACTTCGCCGGCCGCACCGCCACGTTCGGCGAGGTCCGGGCCGTGCTCACCGTGGACGGACCCGAGTCCGCCCCGCCGGCGGCCCGGATCGGCGTCGGCCCCACCGTGCCCGCCCTGGACCTGGCCCGCTCGTGGCAGGCCGCGCGCACAGCACTCCGGTTCACGGCCGCCGCCGAGCCGGTGGTGTGGTGGGACCGGCTGGGCAGCCTCACCGCGCTGGCCGGGGCGCTCGGCCCGGCGGACCTCGCCGGTCTCCCGGACGTGCGGGCCCTCGACCGCCTGGCCGCCGACCCCCACGGCGACGACCTCCTCGCGGCGCTCACCGCCCTGTGCGCGACGGGCTCGGCCCGCAAGGCGGCGGCCGTCCTGCACCGCCACCACAGCACGATGCCCACCCGGCTCGCGCGCGCCGGCGCCGTGCTCGGCTTCGACGTCGACTCCCCCGCCGGCCGCTTCCGGCTGCACCTGGCCCTGATGCTGCGCCGGCTGCGCGACACCGGACCGTCCGAAGTGGACACCGTGCCGAACGGGTGAGGTCGTCCGACAGTCAGACGACCGGTTCGGGGTCGCCCGCCGGTGCTCCGGCAAGCGCCCGGACTGCCCTCGGCGGTAGCCGGTGCGCCATCCACCGCGAGGCACACCACCGGACCGGCGAGCACCACTCCCGCAACCCGAGTCACGGCTCCAGCAACACCACCGGAACGTCGGCCGGCCGGCTTCGCAGGTACTCGCCGAGCCCCTTGGCCTGCGGGTCCGGCCGCGTCGCCGACGCCACGCCGTCACCGAGCAGGCCCACCACCACGAAGTTCAGCGCGCGCAGGTTCGGCAGCTCGAACCGGCGGATCTCCAGCTCACGAGCCTCCGGCAGCAACTCGCGGAAGCACGAAACGTCGAGGTATCCGCGCAACCACGCGTACTCGTCGTCGGTGCGGGTCCAGAAGCCGACGTTCGCGTTGCCGCCCTTGTCGCCCGAGCGCGCGCCCGCGATCGTGCCGAGTGACACCCGTCGTGTCGGCCCGAACTCCCGCGGCTCGAAGGAAACAGCCGGCGACGGTACCGAAGCGCCGGTCGGTGGATGCGGGATCACGAGCCGGGCACCATCCGGCAGGGTGACGCGGTGCTCCACCGAGGACGCGGGCACCAAAGCCGGCCGGAAGACGCCGAAAGCGCTCTCCGACGACGGCGGCGTTGTCGTGTGGAAGCCCGGGTAACCGCCGAGGGCGAGTTGCATCGTCGTGGTGGCGAAGCGGCGGCCGACCTTGCGGGCGTCCGGGTCCTTCACCGTGATCCGCAGGTGCGCGGTCGCTTCGGCGTTGACCGGCGAACCGGGGTGGTCGAACCGCAGCAGCGTGACGTCGACCTCGGCGAACTGCTCCCGGCCGCCCAGCAGCTCGAACAGCTGCTGCTCGGCCCACTCGGCCTTCTCCTCGATGCGGTCCCCGGTCAGCACCAGGGTCATCGTGTTCCGGTAGCCGCCGTCGTAGTTCAGCGCGACCTTGAGCTGCTCGCCCGGCGGGCTGCCGCGAGTGCCGCTGATCCGCACCCGGTCCGGCGCCTCCTCGAGAAGCCGCAGGCTGTCGAAGTGCGCGACGGCATCCGGTCCGGCGTAGGCGGGTTCGGCGATCTCGTACAGCAGCTGAGCGGTGACCGTCCCGGCCGAGACCAGTCCCCCGGTGCCGTCGTGCTTGGTGATGACGCTCGAGCCGTCGGCCGCGACCTCGGCGATCGGGAAGCCCGGGTACCGCCGATCGGTGACCTCCTCGAAGAACGCGTAGTTGCCGCCGGTTGCCTGCGGGCCGCACTCGATCACGTGCCCGGCGGCCATGGCCCCGGCGATCGCGTCGACGTCCTCCGGCGCCCAGCCGTGCCACCACGCGGCCGGGCCGACGACCAGCGACGCGTCGGTGACCCGCCCGGTGACAACGACGTCCGCGCCGGCCTCCAGGGCCGCGGCGATGCCCCAGCCGCCGAGATAAGCGTTGGCGGTCAACGGTTTCACGCCGGCCTCGGAGAGTTTGCCGCCGGTGTCGAGGTGCGCCAGATCGGGCAGGCGGTCGACGAGGTCGTCACCATCCACGTACGCGATCTTCGGGTGCAATCCCACCGAGGAGATCTGCGCGGCCAGCCCGGCCGGGTTCAGGCCCCCGGCGTTCGAGACGATCCGGATGCCGCGGTCCAGGCAGGTGCCGAGGACGTGTTCGAGCTGGGTGAGAAACGTCTTCGCGTACCCGGCCGAGGGGTCCTTGCGGCGCGCCTTCCAGAGGATCAGCATGGTCAGCTCGGCGAGGTAGTCGCCGGTGAGGACGTCGATCGGGCCGCCTTCGACCATCTCCCGCGCCGCTTCGAGGCGGTCGCCGTAGAACCCGGAGCAGTTCGCGATCCGGACCGGGCGCTTCACGCGCGTCCCCGCCCGGGCGCGCCGGCGAACGCCTGGGCGATGCCCATCCATTCCTGCGCAACGGGCCCGCGCACGACCAAGCCGGTGTCCGAGGCGAGCCGGCGCTGGGTGACCGCGAGGCAGAAGTCCAGCGCGGTGCCTTCGACACGGTCGGCGGCGGCGCCGTCACCCCACGTCCACCGGTCGCCCGAGGGCGCGTGCAGGACGACCCGGATCGGGACGACCGGCGCCGGGCGATCGTGCAGCCCGAAGCTGAACGCCGTCGTCGACACGCCGAGGTGGGCGATGTGCCGGAGCCGGTCGGTCGGCACGCGCGTCACCCCGAGGGTGTCGGCGATGTCCTGCCCGTGCGCCCAGGTCTCCATGATCCGCGCGGTCACCGACGACGCGACGCTCATGTCCGGCCCGAACCACGGCAGCCGCGCCCGGGGGTCGCGGCCGCGGAACGCCGTGACGAACACCGTCCGCGCGCGCCGGAACCACACCCGGATCTCGTCGGCGCCCAGGTCCTTGTACCGCGCGGCGACGCGGTCGGGGAAGTCCATGCCGTCGGCCATGAGGGCAGCGGCCGCGAGACGGAAACCGTCGGGGTCGACGGCCGCCTGCGTCGCGGTTTGGTCGAAGAAGGCCAGGTGCGTGACCTGGTCGCGAATGTCCCAGCCCGCCGCGGGGGTCGGCCGGGCGATACCGTCGTCGTCGAGCGGGGCGAGCATGGCCTCGACGTCGGCGGTCTCGGCGACCAGGTCGTCGAGCAGAGCGTCAAGCGAGACGGGCATGTGTCAGCGTCCTTCCCAGACCGGCTTGCGTTTCTCGCGGAACGCCGCGGGACCTTCCTGCGCGTCGCGCGAGCGGTAGACGGGCGCCCAGATCTCCTCGGCGCGGTCGTAGACGTCCCGGCGTTGCAGGTACGCCGTCTGCTTCGCCGCCCGCACGGACAGCGGCGCGTTGGCGGCGATCCGCTCGGCCAGCGCCTGCGTCCGGGACCGCAGCTCGTCCAGGGGTACGACATCGTTCACCAGCCCGACCTCCCGGGCCCGCTCCGCGTCGAAGGGGTCGCCGGTCAGCAGGATCTCCATGGCGATCCGCGGCGGCACGAGCCACGACAGCGGCGCGGCCCACGGCGACCCGCGGCCCACCTTCACCTCGGTCACGGCGAAGCGCGCGTGGGAAGCCGCGACGACCAGGTCACACTGCTGCGCCAGCAGGAACCCACCCGCGTAGGCGACGCCGTTGACGGCCGCGATCGTCGGTTTCGGGACGTCGATGTTCCGGCCGAACTGGGGCAGGAAGTCCGGCGGCGGGATCTCCAGGGCCGTCTCGGCCATCTCCTTGAGGTCACCACCCGCGCAGAACGCCTTGTCCCCCGCGCCGGTCAGGACGAGCACCGCCGCGGAGTCGTCGGCGACGAACCGCCGGGTGCCTTCCCAGAGCCCGTCGCGGACCTCCTTCGACAAGGCGTTGCGCGCTTCGGGCCGGTCGATCGTCAGCCAGGCGACGCCGTTCCGCACTTCGTAGGAGACGCTCACGACACGACCGCCAGCACCTGTCCGGTGTCGACCTGGTCGCCTTGGCGCACCCGCAGGTCGGACAGGACACCGTCGGCCGGCGCGGCGACCGTGTGCTCCATCTTCATCGCCTCCAGCACGACCAAGGGCTGCCCCGCGGTCACCGCGTCACCCTCACCCGCCAGGACGCGCACCACCGCGCCAGGCATCACCGCGAGCAACGACCCCGCGGCGGTGGCGGCGTCCGGGTCGGCGAACCGCGGCACCTCGGCCAGCGCGGCCGACCCATCCATTCCGTCTACATAGGACACTCCGGCCCAGGTTCGCACGGCGTAGGCGCGGTGGACGCCGTCGATCTCCAGCTCCACCAGTGACGGTGACGCGGACAGCAGCCGGACCGAGCGGCCGAGCGGCTCGCCGTTCACCGTGACGCGCAGGCCGGACCGGCGCAGCGAGTACGCGACTTCCAGCGTTTCCGAACCGGCCGTGTAGGCGATCCGTTGCGGTGCCCCGCCGACGTTGCGCCACCCGGACGGCATCTCGGGCACCACCCGCGCGTCACGCCGGTTGCGCGCCTGGGTCGCCAACGCGGCGGCCGCCGCGTGCCGGGCGCCGCCGCCGGACGCGCCGAGCGTGGCCGGGTCGTGCCGGGTCAGGTATCCGGTGTCGGTGTGCCCGGCCAGGAACTCCGGCTCGGCCAGGATGCCGGCCAGGAGGTTGCGGTTGGTCGTGACGCCGTGCAGCTCCGCCTGCCGCAACGCCCGCGCGAGGGTCCGCGCGGCTTCGCGGCGGGTCCGGCCGTGGGCGATCACCTTGGCCAGCATCGGGTCGTAGTGCGGGCCCACGACCGAGCCGTCCTGGACGCCGGAGTCGACGCGCACCCCGCGCAGCGGCGGGACGCGGAAGCGGTGCAGCGTGCCGGTGGCGGGCAGGAACCCGGCCGGGACGTCCTCGGCGTAGAGGCGGACCTCGATGGCGTGCCCGTCGATCCGGGCACCCAGCACCGAAGGCGGCAGCGGCTCACCCTCGGCCACCCGCAGCTGCAGTTCCACCAGGTCCAGGCCGGTGACCAGCTCGGTGACCGGGTGCTCGACCTGCAGCCGCGTGTTGACCTCGAGGAAGAAGAACCGGCCGTCCTGGTCCAGCACGAACTCGACCGTGCCGGCGCCGGTGTAGCCGATGGCCTTCCCGGCGGCGACGGCCGCGGCGCCCAGTTCGGCGCGCAGAGCGTCGTCGACCGCCGGCGACGGGCACTCCTCGACGATCTTCTGGTACCGCCGCTGGATCGAGCACTCGCGCTCGAACAGGTGCACCACCTCGCCGTGGGTGTCGCCGAGGATCTGGACCTCGACGTGCCGCGGGTCGACGACGAACCGTTCCAGGAACACCGAGCCGTCGCCGAACGCCGACGCTGCTTCCCTTCGGGCACCTGAGACCGCCTCTTCCAGCCCCGCGGAGTCGTGCACCACGCGCATGCCCCGACCACCGCCGCCGAACGCGGCCTTGACCAGCACCGGAAACCCGATCGACGCGGCCACCGCCGCGAGGTCGGTCTCGTCCGTGACGGTCGCCCCGGGCAGCACCGGGACCCCGGCCGCGTCCATCAGGGCCTTGGCCTCGATCTTCGAGCCCATCGACGCGATCGCCTCGGGTGACGGCCCGACGAACGTCAGCCCGGCTTCGCCGCAGGCGCGGGCGAACCCGGCGTTCTCCGACAGGAACCCGTACCCCGGGTGCACCGCGTCGGCCCCGGTGGCGCGCGCGGCGGCGATCACCAGGTCGGCACGCAGGTAGGTGTCCGCAGGTGCCGATCCGGGCAGCCGGACGGCCTCGTCGGCGAGCCGGACGAAGGGCGCGCCCGCGTCCGGGTCGGAGTAGACCGCGACGGTGGAGATGCCGAGGTCGTGCGCGGTGCGCATGACCCGGGCGGCGATCTCCCCGCGGTTGGCGACGAGCAGTTTCGCGATCATCGGCTCACATCCGGAAGACGCCGAAGCCGCGACGGCCCTCGACGCGGTTGGAGTGGACGGCGGACAGCGACATCCCCAGGACGTTCCGGGTGTCGCGCGGGTCGACGATGCCGTCGTCGTAAAGCCTTGCGGTGACGGCGAAAGCGTGCGACTCGGTCTCGATCTGCGCCTCGATCGCGGCGGTCCGCGTGCGGTCGGCCTCGTCGTCGAACGGCTTTCCCTGCGACGCGGCCGAGTTGCGGCCGACGATCGACATCACCCCGGCGAGCTGGGCGGCGCCCATCACCGCGAGCTTCGCGCCGGGCCAGGCGAACATCAGCCGCGGGTCGTAGGCACGGCCGGACATGCCGTAGTTGCCGGCACCGAACGAGGACGCCATGTTGACCGTCAGGTGCGGCACCGTGCTGTTGGTGACGGCGTTGATCATCTTGGCGCCGTCCTTGATGATCCCGCCCTGCTCGTAGCGGGTGCCGACCATGTAGCCGGTCGTGTTCTGCAGGAACACCAGCGGGACGTCGGTCTGGTTGGCGAGCAGGATGAACTCGCTGGCCTTCTTGGCCTCCTCGCTGAACAGCACACCGCGGTGGTTGGCGAGCACGCCGACGGGATACCCGTGGATGCTCGCCCAGCCCGTCACCAGCGAAGTGCCGTAGAGCGGCTTGTACTCGTCGAAGTCGGAGCCGTCGACCGTGCGGGCGAGGATCTCGCGCGGGTCGAACGGCACCTTCGGGTCCGGCGGGACGATCCCCAGGATCTCTTCCGGGTCGTACCTCGGCGGCTCCGGCGTCCGGCTGGGCGCCGGGCCGAGCTTGCGCCAGTTGATCCGGGACAGCACGCGCCGGCCGAGGCGGATCGCGTCGCGTTCGTCGACCGCGAAGTAGTCGGACAGGCCCGAGACGCGGGAGTGCATGTCGGCGCCGCCGAGGGATTCGTCGTCGGCCTCCTCGCCGGTGGCCATCTTGACCAGCGGCGGCCCGCCGAGGAACACCTTGGCCTGACGGTCGACGAGTACGGCGTAGTCGCACATGCCGGGCACGTACGCGCCACCGGCGGTCGAGTTGCCGAACACGATCGCGAGGGTCGGGATGCCCAGCGACGAGAGCTCGGTCAGCTCGTGGAAGATCCGCCCGGCCGGCACGAACAGGTCGGCCTGCGTCGGCAGGTCGGCGCCGCCGGACTCGACGAGGTTGACCACCGGAAGTCGGTTGACGCGGGCGATCTCCAAGGCCCGCAACGTCTTCCGCAGCGAGTACGGGTTCATCGCCCCGCCGCGGACGGTCGGGTCGTGCCCGATGACCACACACTCCACATCGGACACCACGCCGATACCGGTGAGCACCGACGCGCCGACGGTGAAGTCGGTGCCCCACGCGGCGAGCGCGGACAGCTCCAGGAACGGGCTGTCCGGGTCGAGCAGCAGCTCGAGGCGTTCGCGGACCGGGAGCTTGCCGCGGTCGCGGTGGCGCTGGACGTACCGCTCGCCACCACCGGCGATGGCCAGTTCCAGTTGCTCTTCCAGCCGCGCCAGGGCTTCGAGCTGCGCCTTCCGGTTGGCCGCGTAGCTCTCCGCGGAGACGTCGAGCAGGGACTTGAGGACGGTCATTCCGCTCCCCCGTAGTGCCCCGAGTGCTGGTCCCGGACCACGTTCTTCTGGATCTTCCCGGTGGACGTGCGCGGCAGCTCGTCGGTGACGATCACCGCTTTCGGGACCTTGTAACCATCCAGGCGGTCCTTGAGCCGCAGCCGCAGGCCTTCGGCGTCGATCGACTCCCCCGGTTTCGGCACGACCACCGCCGTGATGGCCTCGGTCCACCGCTCGTGCGGCAGCCCGACGACCACGACCTCGGCGACGTTCGGCTCGGTGTCGTAGACGGCCCGCTCGACCTCGATGGACGCGACGTTCTCACCGCCGGTCTTGATGACGTCCTTGGAGCGGTCGGCGAACCACAGCACGCCGTCCGGCCCGAACCGGCCGACGTCGCCGGAGTGGAACCAGCCGTACCGGAACGCCTCCTCGGTCGCCTCCGGGTTGTGCAGGTACTCCTGCATGGCCGACGGCGCCCGGTAGACGATCTCGCCCTGCTCGCCGCGCGGCAGCAGGTTCCCGCCGGAGTCCATGATCCCGACCTGGACACCGGTGAGCGGCGTGCCGACCGCCCCGACGTGCGAGAGCTGGTGCTCGGGCCGGAACAACGTGGTGATCGGGCTCATCTCGGTCTGCCCGAACAACAGCGCGAAGTCGCAGCGGAAGCCGTCGAGGCACGCCTTGATCTGTGCCTCCGGCATCGGCGCCATCGCGTAGACCGCACGGCGCAGCGACGACAGGTCGCGCCCGCCGAACGACGGGTGCTCCAGCGCCGCGCGGTACATCATCGGCAGGCCGAAGACCTGGGTGATCTTCTCGCGTTCGACCGTGTCGAGGAACCGCTCGGGGTCGAAGCCGCGGTGCACGAAGATCGTGGCGCCGACGACGATCGCGGGGGTGCAGAAGGCGTTGAGCTGCGCGGTGTGGAACATCGGCATCATCGCGACGAACCGGTCGTCGGCGCGCCAGCCGGAGTCCAGCGCGGCCGACATCGACTCCAGGTGGATGGCCAGGTGCGTCCCGACCACGCCCTTCGGGGAGGCCGTAGTCCCGGAGGTGTACAGATAGGACAGTGGGGCGCGGTCCTCGACGGCGACCTCGGGTGAGGTCGTGTCGTCGGAGAGGACGTCGCCGAAGTCCAGGCCGGTGGCTTCGCCGCCGGTGCCGGGCGCGAGGATCACGTCGGCGACGCCTGGGGTCTGCGCCACGGCGGGCGCGATGACGTCGGCGAGCTGACGCTCGACGACGATGCCGCGGGCTCGCGAATGCCCGAGCACGTAAGCGACTTCGTCACTTCGCCAGCCGAGGTTGATCGGCACGCAGACGAGCCCGAGCTTCGCGCAGGCGTAGTAGACGGCGAGGAACTCGGCGCTGTTGGCCGACGCCAGCGCGAGGACGTCGCCGGTCGTGTAACCGCGGCCGGTGAGGCCGTGCGCGAGCCGGTTGACCCAGGTGTCGAACTCGCCGTAGGTCCAGCGGCGGTCGCCGTCGACGACGGCGAGGGCGTCCGGGCGGCCGAACGCGACGCGGGTCAGCGCGTCACCGACGTTGACCCGGTGGACGAGGTTGTGGTCCGTCATCAGTCCTCCTAGTAGGACCGGGGCAGCCCGAGGCTGTGCTGCGCGACGAAGTTGAGGATCATTTCGCGGTTCACCGGGGCGATCCGCAGCAACCGGGCCAGCCCCCAGTACGGCAGCAGCCCGAAGTCCGCCGAGACGCCGTTGCCGCCGTGGGTCTGGATCGCGGCGTCGACGGCGGCCAGCGCGGCCTCCGCGGCGGCGTACTTGGCCATGTTCGACGCCTCCCCCGCCGGCTGGCCGGCGTCGTGCAGCGCGGCGGCCCGGTGCGTCATCAGGGCGGCCAGCTCCGTTTCGATCTTGGCCTTGGCCAGGGGGTGCGAAACCCCCTGGTGGACGCCGATCGGCCGGTCCCAGACGGTCCGCTCCCGGGCGTAGCGGGCGGCGACGTCGAGGGCGTAGCGCGCGATGCCGACGCAGAGCGCGGCGCCGGTGATGCGTTCCGGGTTGAGGCCGTGGAAGACCTGCCGGAAGCCCGCGCCCTCCTCGCCGACGAGCGCCGACACGGGCAGCCGGACGCCGTCGAAGTGCAGCGTGAACTGCTTCTCCGGGAGCATGACGTCCACCGGCAGCGGCGTCACCGTGAGGCCGGGCGCGTCCACCGGGACCAGGAACAGCGAGAGCTGCGCGGTCCCGCCGGGGTCGCGGCCGGTGCGGGCGACGAGCAGCAGCGCGTCGGCGGTGTCGACGCCGGAGATGTAGTACTTCTCGCCGTCGACCACCCACTCGTCGCCGTCGCGGCGGGCGGTGGTGGCCAGCTTGTGGGTGTTGGAGCCGGCGTCGGGCTCGGTGATGGCGAAGACGACCTTCGTCCGGCCGCTCGCGATGCCGGGCAGCCACTCCTTGCGCTGCTCCGGCGTGCCGAACTCGGTGATCACCTCGGCGGAGATGGCTTCGGTGACGAGCAGCAGCAGGATCGGCGCTCCCTTGGCCGCGCTTTCCTCGATCACGATGGTCAGCTCGGCCAGGCCGCGGCCGCCCCCGCCGTATTCCTCGGGGATGTTGACGCCGATGAAGCCTGCGTCGCCGAGCGCGTGCCACAACTCGGTGCACTCACGGCCTGCACGCGCGTGTTCGACGTAGTACCGGCCCCCGAACGGGGCGGCGATGGCGCCGACCGCGGCCCGCAGGTCACGAGCCTCGTCGCTCTCGAACACGTCCACGCCGACGCTCCTTAGTGATTCTTCATTCACTTATAGCGCACCGTAGCGCCCGTCTGCGAGGATGACAAGATGACGGCAGTCCCCTCGGCTTCCCCGGCCACCCGAAGACGGCGCGACCCCGAGCGGCGCGAGCGGATCCTGACCGCCGCGGCCGAGCTCACCGCGCGGCGCGGGTTCCACGCGATCGGCATGGCCGACATCGGCGCGGAGGCGGGCATCGTCGGGTCCGGCGTCTACCGGCACTTCGAGAACAAGGACGCGATCCTGGTCGCGCTGCTCGACCGCGTGATGGCCCGGCTGCAGGACGGCGCCGCGGCCATCCACGCCGGCGCGCCCGCCGACCACGCCGTGCTTTCCGGCCTGATCAGGGATCACATCCGGGTCGCCATCGAGGACCGCACCGTGCTGGCGGTCTACCACCGCGAAGTCCACAACCTGCCCGAGGACGACCGGCGGCGGCTGCGCCGGGCGCAGCGGCACTACCTCGAGGACTGGGTCCACGTGCTCGCGCCGCTGCGGCCCGACCTCGCCGACGGCGAGCTGCGCCTGGCCGTGCACGCGGCGATCGGCGCGGTGCAGTCCACGCTGTTCTTCCGCAGCGGCCTCGCCCCGGAACGGCTCGCGGCCCTGCTCGACGAAATGGCGCACGCCTGCCTCGGCGTCCCGTCGACGCCACCGGCACCATCCGCGTCAGTGAATGGCGAATAACTTTCTCTTGATTTGGTGACCTGGCTCACGCATGCTGATCGCGTCGGCGACGGCGAAGGAGCCCGGCATGACCACACCCGGTGAGAGCGCCATCGACGTCGAGACGCTGCGCGGCCGCCGCGCGGTGCACCGCTGGGAACGGACGTCGGTCGGCGACGTCTTCGAGCGGCTCACCTGGAGCCGGCCGGACCAGGTCGCGATCTCCGCGGCCGAGGGCGCGTGCGGCGAAGAGCAGTTCGCGGCCGTGACCTACCGGGAAGCCGACCGGGCCGCCAACCGGCTCGCGCACGCCCTGACCACGGCCGGGCTCGTGCCCGGCGACCGGGTGCTGCTGTTCTGCGAGAACACCGTCGAGGCGTTCCTCGCCAAGATCGGGATCGCGAAGGCGGGCATGGTCGCCGTCCCGCTGAACCCCGGCCTCGCCCCGGACGTCCTCGAGCACCTCGTGCGGCAGACCGGACCACGCCTCGCGATCGTCGACGCCGAACTCTGGCCGCGGCTCGAAGGCGTCGCGGGCGTGCGCGTCGGGGCCACCATCACCGTCGGCGGCGGCCCGGTCGCGGGCACCCCGTCGTTCGGCGCGTTCCTCGCCGGGCAGCCGGACACCGAGCCGGACGTCGAGATCCACGGCGACGACATCTTCCAGCTGCTGTTCACCTCCGGCACCACCGCGATGCCGAAGGGCGTGATGCTCTCGCACAGCTACGCGCACCTGGCCGGGCTGAACTTCGCGCTGTCGCTCACGCGCGGCCTGCGGCACGAGACGGATCTGCGCGTCTGCACGTTCCTGCCGATGATCTACCACGTCGGCGACGCGCTGTTCACGTACTCGACGTTCCTCGCCGGCGGCACGCTCATCCTCGGCCGCCGTCCGGTCCCCGGCCCGGTCGCGGTGTCCCTGGCGCGGTCACGAGCCACCGCGGTCTGGGCGGGGTCACCCCAGTTCGTCACCGCGCTGACCGACGAGATCGACGCTCGCGGCGACCTCGACCTGACTTCCCTGACGACGCTCGTCTACGGCTGGGGTGCCCTCACCCCCGAGGTGCTGCGGCGGCTGGAAGCTCGGACCGCGCCCGGATTCGTCACGGTCGGGATCTTCGGGCAGACCGAAGCCATCGCCTGCCACCGGTTCTGGCCGTCGGCGTGGCCGGAGGTGCACGCGCGCACGGCGCCCGCGATGAACTACGTCGGCGTGCCGAGCGGGCTGCTCGCCTCCGACGTCGTCGACGAACTGGGCGAACCGGTCCGCGGCGTGCCGGGCGAGGCCGTCTACCGGTCCCCGGTAATGACGGCCGGCTACTACCGCGACGCGGAGGCGACCCGCGAGGCGTTCCGCGGCGGCTGGTTCCACTCCGGCGACTCGGCGGTCGTCGACGAAGACGGCTTGCGCGTGATGGTGGACAGGTACAAGGACATCGTGAAGACGGGCGGCGAGAACGTCTCGAGCATGCGCGTCGAGGCGGTGCTCCACCAGCACCCGGCGGTCCTGCGCGCCGCCGTTGTCGGGCTGCCGCACGAGCACTGGGGTGAAGCGGTGACGGCGGTGGTCGTCCCCCGCGGTTCCGCTTCCGAAGCCGACCTGATCGCGTTCTGCCGCAAACGCCTGGCCGGCTACGAAAGCCCGAAGCGCATCGTGTTCGCCGAGACCCTGCCGGAGACCGTGGGCGGCAAGATCCTCAAGTACAAGCTCCGCGCAGAGCACGCGACTCTGTACCGCTAGGGTGGTCGTGAGTGTTCAGGGCGGTTAGAACCGCCCTGAACACTCACGACGACTTGCACCGAGCGTCAGCCGAGCGCCCAGCGCTGCAGCGCCGTGCCCGTGTCGGCCTGCTGCGTGACCGCCGCGCCGTCCACTGTGGACGCCGTGGTCAGCACCAGGCCGCTGTGCTGCGCCTTGAGCGTGTAGCCCGGCCCCACCAGCCAGCGCTGGTTGGCGCCGCCCGTGCACGTCCACTGGATCACCTTCGCGCCCGCCGACGAAGAGCCGTCGGCGACGTCCAGGCACAGCCCGGATTCGGCGTTCACGACGCGGTAACTGCCGTCGGCCTGGTGCGTGAAGACCCACTTCTGGTTGGCGCCGCCGTTCGGCGTCCACGTCACCAGCGCCGTGCCCGCGGCCGTCGAGTGGGCCGGGACGTCGAGGGCCTTGCCGGACGCGGTCACCGTGTGCGTCCCGTCCACAGTGGACGCGCCGGTCGCCGTGAACGTCAGCGTCTGCTCGGCCGCGGTCCGGTTGCCGCCGGTCCAGGCGCGGAACGGCGTCGTGTCCGCCGCTGCGGAGAGGCTGAGCGACAGTCCGCTGTAGCGGTTGACCAGCCGGAACCCGCCCCCCTGGGCCGGGACGGCGAACCACTGCTGCCCGACCGACGATCCCGCCGTCACGACCGGTTTGGTGCCCCAGGCGCGGTTCGCGGGCGACGTCGGCACGCCGAGCGCCTGGCCGGTGGCCGCGTTGGTGATCCGGTAGGCGCCGTCCCTGGTCGCGGTGAACGTCCAGGCGGCCAGGTCCGGGGTACCGGTGGTCGACGTCGTCGCGGAGCTGCCGGAGACCTGGGCCAGGACGCGGCCCGCGCCGCTGCCGATGCGGTAGGTCTTCGCCGGGTCCACCGGGGACGCGGCGGGCGTGCCGGTGACCGTGATGTTCGCGTACTCGCCGTCGGAGGACGCGCAGGCGATCGAGCAGTACGACCGGAACGTCTTGCCGACGATCGTGGCGCTGGTCTTGTTCGCGTCGTCGGCGAACCAGCGGTACCAGGAGCCGGACTTGTAGGCGCCGGAGTCGCCGATCAGCCGCCACTTCTGGGTGGCCAGGTCGTCGGTGACGTAGAACTTCTGCGGCGCGGTGCCGGTGACCACCTCGGGCTCGCCGATGTAGAGGCCGAGGTGTGCGTCGTAGGCGATGTTCATGACGAACAGGTCGGACTTCGGCGGCAGCTGCCCGGCCGCCACCTGCTGGTCGACGTTGCCGGTGTTCGCGGGGTCGTAGTCGTCGGCGGGCGGCGTGTAGCCGGTGGCGGTGGTGCCGGTGGGCACCATGTTGCTCTCCTTGCCGCCGACACCCGGCTGTGTCCACTTGCCGTCGTACCACTTCTGCCACGAGCCGGTCGCCATCTTGGCCGACATCGGCGAGCGGGCGACGTGCGCGAGCCCGACCATGCCGCCGCCCGCGCCGGCCTTCGGGACGATCCGCGAGCCGTAGTAGACGTAGAAGTAGCCCGACACCGGGTCGGCGAACAGGCGCGGGTCGCCGTCGCCGTAGTCGAAGGTCTGGTTCGGGAACGCCGCCGTGTCACCGCGCTTCGTGCTGTACGGCGAGGTGATGGCGTGGCCCTTGATGCTCCAGGTGTGACCCTGGTCGGTGGAGACGGCCCAGTCGATCGCGTCGTAGTGCGAGAACGAGTACGCGCCGAACGGCTCGGGCGTGAACTCGTTGTGCACCAGGCCGTACCAGGCGCCGGTGTCCGGGTCGACCCAGGTGCCGACCAGGTCGCAGAAGTTCTTCTCCACGTAGCTCGACCCGGCCGGCGGATCGGTCGCTTCCTTCCCGGTCGGGCTGGTGTTGCAGCGCCAGGTGGTGTCGTTGTTCTTGTCGCGGGGCTCGGCCGGGTTCACGGCGTTGCTGAGCGCGCTCGACTTGGTCGCCGAGTCGAAGTCGGCGCCGGTGTAGAACTCCCACTCGCGCGGGCCGTCCGCGCCGTAGAGGGCGGCCGACTGCTGGAAGTAGAACGTCCCGTCCTTGTCGAGGAACGCGCCGGCCGGGGTGTCGGTCGGGTACGCGTACGTGCCGGTGGACCCGACGGTGACGGTGTAGGCGCCGGCCGGCGGGGCGGCGGCGAGGCCCGCGACAAGAGCCGCGGCGGCGAGCGAAGCGCTGAGCGATGACATGACCACGGCCGTCTCCTCGGGGACCTGAGCGAGCGATCGAACAATATCGAACAGCTTCTGTGTCGTTTTCTGATCTGTCAAGAGCCGTTATGAGCATGTTCGCTCATTCGACCGTGATCTACGATCGGTGCGTGACGAACGACGACGCGGCTCGCGGCCTGCCCGACCTGTCCGGCACGGTCACCTGCGTCACCGGTGCGTCCGGCACGATCGGCCGCGGGATCGCGCTCCGGTTCGCCGCGGCGGGCAGCGCCGTGGCCGTGCACCACCGGCGTCCCGGCGCGGCCGACGACGTCGTGGCCGCGATCGGCGACCGGGCGCGCGCGTTCGCCGCCGACCTGACCGACGACGACGCCTGCCACACCATGCTCGAGGCCGTCGCGGACTGGGGAGGACGGCTCGACGCGCTCGTGAACAACGCCGGGGTGCAGCCCGTGGAGGACCTCGACGGGCTTCCGGTCGAGCCGTGGCGGGCGATGCTGGACGCCAACCTCACCAGCGCGTTCTCCTGCACCCAGGCGGCGGTCCGGCGGATGGGCGACGGCGGGAGCGTCACGCACATCGCGTCGATCGAAGCCCGGCAGCCCGCGCCCGGGCACGTCCACTACAGCGCGGCGAAGGCGGCGCTGGTGATGCACGCGCGCGGGGCCGCGCTGGAGTACGGGCCGCGCGGGATCCGCGTCAACACGGTGTCGCCGGGGCTGATCGACCGGCCGGGGATGGACTGGCCCGAGGGCGTCGAGCGCTGGCAGCGCGCCGCTCCCCTGAGGCGGCTGGGCACGCCGGAGGACGTCGCGAACGCGTGCGTTTTCCTGGCTTCGCCGCTGGCCTCCTGGATCACCGGCCACGACCTCGTCGTCGACGGCGGCGTCTCGGCCCGGCCCACCTGGTGACGGCCGGCCCCGTCGAGGCCCAGTTCCGGGCCGCGGTCACGCGGTTCGCCGGGCCCGCGCGAGCGGTGGCGACCGGGCTCGTCGGCACGTTCGGCGTCGTCGCCACCCCGACCGGCGCGCTCCCGCTGGCCTTCGGCTTGCTGGCGCTGACCCTGGTCGCGGGCGCGGCGGACGTCTTCGCCGGACGCGGGACGGCGTTCGTCCTTTCGGCACTGCGCGCGGGAGCGGTGTGCGCGTGCCAGCCGTGGACGGCGAACCTGTGGGCGATCAACGTCCTGACGATCACGGCGATCACATGGCAGTGGGAGTACCCGCCGCGGCTGACGGTGCCGGTGCTGGCGGGACTGCTGGCGCTCGCCGGCCTGGACGAGTGGTTCCTGGTGGCGCTGCGGGTGGCCGTGGAGAGCGTGCTGGCGCGGCTGGCGTTCGTGCTGCTGGTGCGATCGACGGCCCGCACCGACACGCTGCGCGCCGAACGGGCCGCGCTCGAACGGGCCGAGACCTTGGCCCGCGACCGCCGCCGCCGCGAGCGCGAATACCTGGCCCTGCTGCACGACACGGCGTCGGCGACGTTCCTGACGGTAGCGGCCGGAGCCACCGCCGACCCGGCGGCGGTGGCGGGCTACGCGGCGCGGGACCTGGCGATCCTCACCGGCCAGGAGGACGCCCCGGCCGAACTCGAAGCGGGCTTGCGGGCGGTCGTCGCGGATCGTCGATCCACTGTGGACGCACACTGGGAGCAGGTCCCGCTGATCCCGGCCGCGGCGGCACTGGCCCTGGTGCGCGCGGCGGACGAGGCGGTGCGCAACGCCGAACGCCACTCGGGCGCGGCCCGCGTGGCGCTGCACCTGGCCCCGGCCCGGGCGGGAGTCATGGTGACGATCTCCGACACCGGAGCGGGCTTCGACCCGACGCGGATTCCGGCGTCCCGGCGAGGGGTGCGGGTCTCACTGGTCGAGCGGATGCGCGACGCCGGAGGTACGGCGGAGATCCGCTCGAGCCCCGGCGCGGGCACGACGGTGACGTTGCGGTGGCCCGATGCCTGACCACGAGACGGCGATCTCGCACGGCCGGGAGACGCAGCCGAGCCCGGATCCCGCCGAGTCGGCAGCGAACCACGCCGATCCAGCCGCCGAACCCACGCCTGCCGGCACCTCCGCCGAGGCTGAGGCCGCCTTCGCCGAACCAGCGCCCACCAGCACCCCCGCCGAGACTGAAGCCGCCTTCGCCGAACCCGCGCCCGCCAGCACCTCTGCGGCCGAGACCGAGGCCGCCACCACCAAACCCGCGCCCGCCAGCACCAAGACCGAAGCCACCGCCGGACCCACGCCCACCGACACCTCTGCGGTCGAGACCGAAGCCGCCACCATCACCAAAACCAAGACCGCCACCGCCGAACCAGCGCCCGCCAGCACCTCCACCGCCGAGACCGAAGCCGCTACCACCGAACCCACCCCTACCAGCACCTCCACCACCAAGACCAGGACCGCCGCCACCGAACCCACCAGCACCTCTGCGGCCGAGACCGAACCACCCACCCCTGCCGACACCGCCACGGCGAAGCCCTCAGCCGACTCCGCGTCGCCGCCCTTCGCCGATCCGGTGAGCCGGCTCGCGGCGGCCGTGCGGATCGCCGTGCTCGGTGTCGCCGCCATCGTCCAAATCGGACTTTGCCTTGCTCCGCTGCTCCGCCACCACGCCGCCTACCACCCCGCCTTCGCGGCCGATCTCGCCTTCGGCGCCTTCGCCGCCGTCACCGCGACCGCCGCCTTCTGGTTGCTGCGACGGCGACCGCTCCCGCGGACTCTCGCCGCGGCCGGGACCGTCGTCGTGCTCGCCGCCTCCTCCGCGGCCACCGCCGCCGTGCCCGCCGACGCCTTCTTCCGGGAGCCGCACTGGTCGTTCGGGCTCGTCGGGTGGCTTCTCCTGCTCCTGCTGTCCGATCGGCCGCCCCTGCTCGTCGCGGCGCTCGGGGTGCACGCCGCCGTCAGCGTCGGCCAGTTCCTGCTCGCCGGGACCCCCGCGCGCACCGAACTCGGCGAGGCGGCGATCGTGCTGTTCGCCGTCACCGCCTTCCAGCTCGCCATCGGCGGGCTGATCCGGCTGCTCGACCAGCGCACCGGCGAAGCCGCCATCGCCGCCGCCGAACGGGAGCGTCTGGAAACGCGCGCCGCGCTCGCCGGGCAGGCCGGGCGGGACCTGCGGGCCGGGTTCGCCGAACAGCTCGGCGCCACCCTGCCGCTGCTGGCCGGGCTCGCCGACGGCACCCTCGACCCGCGCGGCGACGCCGCCCGCACGCGGTGCGCGCTCGCGGCCGCACAGCTGCGGCGGCTGTTCGCGGAGAACGACGACGTGCCCGATCCGCTCGTCCACGAGGTCACCGCCTGCCTCGACGTCGCCGAGCGGCGCGGCGTCGCCGTGACCCTCGCGGTGAGCGGTGATCCCGTCGACGTCCCGCCCGCGCTGCGCCGCGACCTGACCGGCCCGGTCCTCGCCGCGCTGACCACCGCCCGCACGCGCGCCCGGGTGAGCGTGTTGCGGACACCGGATCTGGTGCGGGTCGCCGTGGTGGCGGACACCACCGGCGACACCCCCGGATTCCCGGGAGCCGCGGACGTCGTCGTCACGTCCCACACCCAGGACGGGCAGACCTGGATGGAGGCGCGATGGTTACCCGCGTGACGGCGGTCGTCGTCGACGATCACCCGGCGGTGCGCGCCGGCGTGGCGTACTGGCTGGCGGGCGGCGACCCGCCGATCGACGTCGTGGCCGACGGCGAGGACGTCAAGGTGGCGTGGCTCGGCGAAGGTGCCGCGGCCGACGTCGTGATCCTCGACCTGCACCTCGGCGGGCCGGCGCCCGCGTTCGGCGACCTGCGGCGGCTCGCCGAGGCCGGGCGCCGCGTGGTCGTCTACTCGATGCGCGCCGACGACGACGTCGCGCTGCAGTGCCTCGAACTGGGCGCGCTCTGCTACCTGACGAAGGCCGAGGGCGCCGGGCACCTCGTGGAGGCGACGCGGGCCGCCGCGCTGGACCGGCCCTACACCCCGCCGTCGCTGGCCGGCGCGCTCGCCGGGGACCGCTCGGAGGCGCGGCCCGCGCTCTCGGCCCGGGAGGCCGAGGTGCTCGTCGAGTGGTTCCAGTCGGAGTCGAAGGAGTTCGTCGCGCACCGGCTGGGGATCTCGGCGAGCACGGTGAACTCCCACCTCGAGCGCATCCGCGTCAAGTACGCGCGCATCGGCCGCGAAGCACCGACGAAGGCCGCGCTCGTCGCGCGCGCCATCCAGGACGGCCTGATCGGCGTCGACGACCTGTGACCCGGGTCATGAGCGGGTGTGGTGCGAACGGCCCACACCGGACGCCGCCGAATGCGGCTACGGTCCCCGCGACGGAGCCGCGCGGGTGCCCCGTACGGGCCGCCGCGAACGCCCTGGGGGCGCGCTCGCGGCGTCCCGCCCGGCTCCTCGCCCCGCCGGAACCCGTCCGGCGGGCAGCACGAGGAGATCCATGAAGCACGTCCGCACCACCCTGCTCGCCGCCGCCGGCAGTGCCGCCGCTCTCCTGCTTTCCGCTTGTGGCGGGGAATCCGGCCAGGCCGCACCGGCCGTGCCGTCGGCCGCCCCGTCCTCGGCCGAGCCGAGCGCGGCGGACTCGTCGGCCGCTTCGCCCGCGGGTGACGCCACGAAGCCGGGCACCGAGCTGAAGGTCGGCGACCGCGCCGTCGTCCCGTTCAAGTACGGCACGACCAAGTCCGGCACGATCGCGATCACCGTGACGGCCATCGACAAGGGCGCGAACGCCGATCTGGCCAAGTACGGCGACAAAGCGAAGGGCATCACGCCGTACTACCTGCGCGCGTCGGTCGAGAACGTCGACGGCGCCGACCTTTCCTACGCGTCCGTGAGCCTGCGCGCCCTCGGCGCCGATGGACGGTCCACAGGCGTGATCATCACGGGCAGCACGGATCAGTGCAAGTCGGGCACGGCCCCCAAAGAGTTCGACGCGCCGGGCGCGAAGTTCGAAACCTGCACGCTCCAGGGTGCCCGCGAAGGCTCCGAAGTCACCGCTGCGACGTTCGACAAGGGCGACGGCTACGACAAGTCGCCGATCGTCTGGAAAAACTGACACCGATCACACTCGGTGACAACCACGCGAAAGAACCTCATGATCCACTGAGTGGGAAACCGAGCTATATTCGAAAAAACGCATGGTTGATCTTCCTTATCAGCCGCGCTGATCACTGTCTGTATCCGGGGGTGCTCGGACGGCCTTGATCATCGCGGTACGTTTCGCGGCGTTCCTTGCGGGCCCCGACGACGCGGCCCGCGCCACTCTTCAAGCGGCACGCGTCTCAGGGCGCGCGCAGCTTCGCCGTGCCGAAAGGAAGTTCCTTGACCGCCACGACGTTGACGCAGGTGCTTCGTGACACCCGCCCGACCACCGGGACCACCCGGCTGATCGTGCGCTGGGACCGCGAAACGGGCTGGGCGCACCTGGCCATCGCCGTTCCGGGCACCGAGCAGGCCCGCTTCGCCGGGTTCCACCGGTTCACCCGCGGTACCGCCGACGCCGTCGCCGCCGAGCTGGCGGCCGCCGGGTGCGTCTCCGCTCCCCCACTCCACCTCGACGACACCCTGTCCGAGATCGAAGCCGTGCTGAGTCACCGGGAGGTGTCCCCGGATGCTGCTCGATGACTTGTACCTCAACGGAATCGGCTGTGACGTCGGCGCGTTGATCCCGGTCTCGGCGCCGCTCGCGGCCGGCGAGTTCACCCCCGACGACGCCGCCCGCACCGGGCAGCTGTCCACCGCGGTCGCCGAACGCCCCGGCCCCGAACTGGCCGTCCGGGCCGGGCGCCAGGCGCTGGCACAGGCGCGCGCCACGACCGGCGAGCCGGTCTGGCCGAGCCTGTGCCTGCACGCCGGGATCTACCACTCCGGCATCGACTTCTGGCACGCCGCGTCGTACGTGCGCGACCAGCTGGGGGTCGGCGCCGGGCCGGGCCTGACGCTGGAGCTCGGCGCGATGAGCAACAGCCTGGTCGCCGGGATCGACGTCGCGGCCAGCGTGCTGCGCGGCCGCCCGGACCACGAAGCCGCGCTCATCACCGCGGGCGACCGGTTCGGCGCGCCCGGGTTCCCGCACTGGAGCACGGACATCGGGATCGTGTACGGCGACGCGGGCAGCGCCGTGGTGCTGACCCGGCGGCCGGGCCTCGCCCGGATCCGGGCGATCGCGTCGTACACCGACCCGTCGCTGGAAGGCCTGCAGCGCGGGGACGAGCCGTTCCGCCCGGCGAGCGTCGCGGCCCACCGCGGCATCGACATCCGCCGCCGCAAACGCCAGTGGCTCAGCCGGCAGGGCGGCCCGGCGCACGTCGCGACGCGCAACGGCGACGCCGTCACCACGGTCGTCAAGACAGCGCTTTCCGACGCCGGGATCGACCTGCCGGACGTCGCGAAGATCTGCGCGCCGCACTACGGCAGGCGGCTGGTGGAGACGCAGGTCCTGCGTCCGCTCGGCATCACCGAGGACCGCACGATGACGGAGTTCGGGCTGCGGGTGGGCCACCTGGGCGCGAGCGACCAGATCGTCGCGTTCGACCGGCTGCTGGCGAGCGGCGAGGTCGGCCCGGGCGACACGGTGCTGCTGCTGGGCATCGGCGTGGGCATGACGTGGACCGCGGTGGTCCTGGAACTCTGCTGAACCCGCCGGACCGGATGGGGTGGCCCCCGCCACCCCATCCGGGGCGGGACCGGCACCGAATCCCGGGAAACCGCTCTCCGAAGGGACGTGCCCGTGCCGCGTCGGACGTGGTCGAGCCGCCTGCTCGACGTCTCGGCCAAGGTGGTGCCCGGCATCGGCCGGGTCCGCGCCCAGAAGGAACCGTTCGCCCGAGCGTGGGCCTCGGGCAACCGCGTAGCGCTCGAATCCGGCCTGCCGCTGTGGGTGGCGCTGGGCGACTCGATGACCCAGGGCATCGGCGCCCGCGACGTCGACGGCGGCTGGGTCCCGCGCCTCAACGCCCGCCTCGGCGAGCCGTTCGCCGTCGTCAACCTGTCAGCGTCCGGCGCGCGGGTCCAGGACGTCCTCGACGACCAGCTCCCGCGCCTCCCGGCCACCCCGGCCCTGGTCACCGTGCTGGTGGGCGCGAACGACATGCTCACCCGGGGCCGCCGCCGCGACGTCCCGGCCCGGTTCGAGGCGTTGCTGGACCGGCTCCCGCCGGGGCGCTCGGTCGTCGCCACGCTGCCGCAGGGCAACCCGCAGGCCTTGGCGGTCAACGCCTTGATCGACCGAGCGGGCGCGGCCGGCCGGATCGACGTCGCCGACCTGCGCGGCCCGGCGCTGGGCCCGCTGCGCGGCAGCCTGGCCGACGACTGGTTCCACCCGAACGACGTCGGCTACGAGCGGATGGCGGGGCTCTTCGAGGCCCCGGTCCGCGCCTGCCTGGCCCGCTACCCCGGCTCCCGGTCGTGAGTGGTTAGGGCGGTTAGAACCGCCCTAACCACTCACGACAAGCCGCGGCAGACCCGGAAGCCCCTGCCCGCGGTCGGCGCGCGTTATGCGACCGCGCGGGCGATTTCCGCGGCCACCAGGGCCATCGTGGTGCGGGCGCGCTCCGGGTCCTCGGTCAGGAAGTAGTGGTCCACCCCCGGCGTCCGGTCGTGCAGCACCTCGACGCCCGCCGCGCGAAGCCGGGCGACGTAGTTCTCGCCGTCGGCGCGCAGGGCGTCCCGTTCGGCGGTCAGCACCACCGCCCGCGGCAGCCCCGTGAGGTCGTCGGCCAGCAGCGGGGACGCGTACGGATGCCGCCTGCCCGCGGGATCGGGGAAGTAGACCCGGCGGACGAGGCCGCGCAGCCCGGGCGAGATCATCCCGCCCGCCGCCGGGTCCGGGTCGGTGGCGAGGTCCAGCGCGGGCACACCCAGCACCTGCAGACGCGGCCGCCACCCGCCGGCGTCGCGCGCCTGCAGGCAGACGGCCGCCGCGAGACCGCCACCGGACGAGAATCCGCCGACGGCGACCCCGTCCGAGGCGATCCAGGACGCGACGTCGAAACACTGGTGCTGCGCCACCGGGAACGCGACGTACGGACCGCAGCGGTAATCGACGTTATACACCGTGACGCCGGCCGTGGCGGCGACGTAGCGGCACCACCAGTCGTCCATCTCCGGGTACCGCATCAGCCAGGCCCCGCCGTGGAAGTGGACATACGCGCCGTCGGATCCGGCAGCGGGGCGGTAGACGTGCACCCTCACCGGGCCGTGCCGGGTCGGCACGCGCACGACGCCGGGTGGCGGGAGGTCCGTCCCGGCGAAGCGCAGGTTGTCGCCGTAGCGCACGGTCCACCGCGCGGTGCCGTGCATGACCATCGCCGCGAGCCGGTCCCGGAGCCTCATACCGGGTGTTCGGAACCGGCCCGCCCGGCGATGGGTGGCTCAGCCGAGGCCGGCGTCGTGGACGAGGATCGCCACCTGGGTCCGGTTCGCCGCCTCGAGCTTCGCCATGATGTGTCCGATGTGGACTTTCACGGTGGACTCGCTGACCACCAGGGCCTTCGCGATCTCGCCGTTGCTCAGGCCACGGCCGATCTGGACCGCGACGTCGTGCTCGCGCGGGGTCAGCGCCGCCAGCCTGTCGCGGGCCTGCTCCCCCGCGCCGCCGGTCGCGAAGTCGGCCAGCAGGCGCTTCGTGATCTTCGGTGACAGCATCGCCTCGCCGCGGGCGGCCACCCGCACCGCCGTGACCAGCTCCCGGGGCGGGGTGTCCTTGAGCAGGAAGCCGGCCGCGCCGTGGCGCAGCGCCGCGTAGACGTACTCGTCGACGTCGAACGTCGTCAGCACGACCACCGCGGGCGCCGCCGGGTGCCCGGCCAGCCGGCGGACCACCTCGATGCCGTCGACCTTCGGCATCTGGACGTCGGTGAGCACGACGTCGGGGCGGTACCGGTCGGTCAGCTCGACCGCCCGCGCGCCGTTGGTGTCCTCCGCGACGACCTCGACGTCCCCCGCCGACTCGAGGATCATCCGGATGCCGCTGCGGACCAGCTCTTCGTCCTCCAGCAGCACGACCTTGACCGTCACTTCGCCTCCTCGACCGGAAACACGGGAAATTCGGCCAGCACGCGGAACCGGCCGTCGCCGGTCGGCCCGGTCCGCAGCTCGCCACCGGCCAGCTCGACGCGCTCGCGCATGCCGACCAGGCCGTAGCCCGCCCCCGGGACGCCGGTGTGGTGCGGGGTGAGCCGGTTGGTCACCTCGACCGCGAGCCGGCCGCCCTCGGTGGCGAGCCGGACGTCGACGGCGGCGTGCGGCGCGTGTTTCCCGGCGTTGGTCAGGGATTCCTGCACGACGCGGTAGACGGCGCGGCCGAGCGGGTCCGGCACCGCGGGCAGCGGATCCGGGAGCTCCAGCTCCACCCGGGCGCCGGTCGCGGCGACCTCCTCGACCAGGTTCTCCAGCGACGCGAGCAACCCGGCACCCGGGCTCGCGGCCTCCGGGACGTCGTCGCGCAGCACCTGCAGGATGCCCCGCAGCTCCTCGAGCGCGGTGGCGCTGACGGCGCGGATCGTCTCGGCGGTCCGCTCGGTGGCTTCGTCCGGGGCGCGTAGGGACAGCGCGCCCGCCTGCAGCGCCACGGCAGTCACGCGGTGGGCGACGACGTCGTGCATCTCGCGCGCGATCCGCCGCCGCTCGGCGAACACGGCCTGGTCGGCGCGCAGGGTCCGGGTGCGCTCGGCCTCGTCGGCGCGTTCCCGCAGCACGGCCAGCAGCCTGGCGCGCTGGTGCATCCACAGGCCGGCGAGCACCGGGCCGACGGAGAACACGCCCAGCACGACCACGACGGTCAGCAGGTCCGCCGGCTCCGACACGACCCGCAGGACGCGCCCGCCGAGCACGGTGACGACCATCGCGACGCCGGTCAGGACGCTGACGCCGTGCCGGGCCGCGACCGAGTACAAGGCGATGGTCAGCGGCAGCAGTGTCACCCCGGCGAAGAGGCAGCCCACCGCCACGAGCAGCACCGGGAACGGCCACCGGCGCCGGGCGAGCAGCACCAGCGCGGAGACGAGCACCGCCGGCACGTAGAGCGCCGGGTGCGGGTCCCGCGGGTCGCCGCCGGCCAGGCTGACGACGATCACGGCCGCCGCCACCGCGACGTCGAGGGCGAGCAGCGCGACCCGGCCGTCCCACCACGTGAGCCATCGCATCGGGACCAGGTTAGGGCGCGCCCGCTCACCCGGCACGACGTGCCAGGGTGAAACCCGTCGCGACCAGGGCGACGGCGGTCAGCGCGGCGAACACGGCCGGCCCCGGCATGCGCAGCAGGGCGGTGCCGCTGAACGGCAGCGTTGCCATCGGAACCTTGACGAGCGCGGCCAGCGCGGTCTCCGCGACCAGCGTCCAGACGGCGAACACGCCGATGGCGGCCGCGGTGTGCCGCAGCAGCCCGCCGAGCGCGACGCCGGCGAGTCCGGAAAGGACAGTCAGCAGCAGGACCGCCGCGACGGCCCGGCCCGCCGCCCCCGCGTCGGCGGGCAAGGCCCCACCGCCGGCCAGCACCCCGGCCGCGGCGAGCACCACCATCAGCACCCCGCCGAGCAGCCCGAGCCCGCCGGTGACCACCGCCCGGGCGGCCACGATCCGCGCGGGCGAGCGCAGCACGAGCCGGGTGGTGGCGAGGGTCCCGTGCTGGTGGTCGAGCCCGAACGCGGCGACGCCGACGGCCGCGACGAGCAGCGCGCCGAGCCGCGCGACCAGGCCGAACGACGAGGTGAAGGCGTCGAGGTCACCGAGGTCGCGCTTGAGGCCCCAGTACAGCCCGGACGCGAACTGCAGCACCCCGGCGGCGAGCAGGAGCAGCCAGGTCGACCGCAGCGAACGGGCCCGGATCCATTCGTAGGCCAAGGCGTTCTTCACGACGACTCCCTCCGATGTGGCTTGGCGGCACTTTCACGTGAAAGTGCCGCTTCGCCGCGTCTCACGACGGCTCCCCCCGGTGCCGCACCGCGGCGGCCGTCGCGGTGAGGAAGGCGTCCTCCAGGCCACTCCGGCGGACGAACAACTCCCGCACGCCGATCCCCGCCCGCGCGGCCAGCGCGGCCACCCGCTCGGTGTCGGCGGTGTCGACCGCCAGCTCGCCCTCGGCCTCCTGCCGCACCCGCAACCCGTCGCGGGTCAGGGCGACCATCAAGGCCGGCGCGCCACCAGTGCGCACCACGACGTCGGCGTGGGCGTGCCGTGCCACGAACTCCGGCAACGGCCCGGCCGAGACCAGCCGGCCGGCACCGATCACGATCAAGTCCTCCGCCAGCAGGGACATCTCCGCCAGCAGGTGCGAGGAGGCCAGCACCGTGCGTCCCTCCCCGGCCAGGCGGCGCAGCAGGTCGCGGATCCAGCGCACACCTTCGGGATCGAGGCCGTCGGCCGGCTCGTCGAGGATCAGGTACCCGGGGTCGCCGAGCAACGCCGTCGCCAGGCCCAGCCGCTGTTTCATGCCGAGGCTGAAGCGCCCGGCGGGGCGGCCCGCGACGGACTCCAGCCCGGCCGTGGCCAGCACCTCGCGGACCCGCCGCGCGGGGAGACCGCCGCCCGCGGCGACCATCCGCAGGTGCGCGGCGGCCGTGCGGGCCGGGTGGATCGCACCCGCGTCGGTGAGCACGCCGACCGTCCGCAGCGGGTCCGGGACCCGCGCGTACGTGCGGCCGCCGAACGTCGTGCGGCCCGCGCCGCGCTCCAGGCCGAGCATGAGCCGGATCGTCGTCGACTTGCCGGCACCGTTCGGGCCCAGGAACCCGGTGACGACGCCCGGGCGCACGGTGAACGACAGGTCCTCGACGCCGGCCCCGCCGCGGTAGCGCCGCGTCAAGCCCTCCGCGACGATCATCGCCGCACCGGCTCACCCGCGTCGCGGCGGCCGAAGGCTAACCACAACAGGCTGCCCAGGAACGGCGCGCAGAACGCGAAGACGACCCACACCAGCTTCATGCCCCCGCCCAGGCGGGAGCCGAGGACGCTGAAGAGCGCGGACACGAACAGCACGACGAAGGCCAGGACGGCCGCGCCGGCCAAGCCGAGCGCGAGCCACGACCACGTCGTCGCGTGATCTCCGGCGGCGGCGAGCGGACTCATCGGGGTTCTCCTCACGGGATCTCGGCTGAGGACTCCACGATCGCCGCGCGAGCGTCCCGGCACATCGGATCTTCGGCTCGGCCGGGATAAGCGGAAAGTACTAGCCCGTGTCAACCCGCAGATAGTGTTGGGAATTCACCAATCGCGAGGCCCTACGGAAGTCGGCTCCGGCGGCATGTGTCAGCGCGGTAAATTCCCCAAGCGCGCGCAAATCCGGCAAATCCCCGTCCCCCACGAGGAGTCTTCCGATGTCCAGGAAGTTCGCCCTGACCGGCGCTGTCGCGCTCGCGATCGCCCTCACCCCGCTCGCCGCGGGCACCGCGACCGCCGCACCGGCCTCCACCCAGCAGGAAGCCGCCGTCACCACGGTGTACTACAGCACGTCGGGCGCCCCGTCGTTCCGCTCGCAGATCAACCAGGGTGCCGCGAACTGGAACAACAGCGTCACCAACGTCCGGCTGGTCGAGCGGTCGTCCGGCGCGAGCCTGCGCTACGTCGAGGGCAACGACCCCCGTGGCTCGTACGCCCAGACCAACGGCCACGGCAGCGGCACCATCTTCATCGACTACGCCCAGGCCCAGCAGTACTACCCGGTCCGGATCACCGCGCACGAGACCGGCCACGCCCTCGGCCTGCCGGACCACTACTCGGGCCCGTGCTCCGAGCTGATGTCCGGTGGCGGTCCCGGCACGTCGTGCCGGGTCGCGGTCCCGAACTCGACCGAACGCTCCCGGGTCAACTCCCTGTGGGCCAACGGCTTCGGCGCGCAGAGCAACGCGCCCGAGCAGCGGATCTACGAGGACGGCACGGTCCTGACCTTCTGACCGGCCCCGGCACCACCGACGGCCCCCGGGAACACCTTCCCGGGGGCCGCTCGGCGCGTTCGGCGTGCGGGACCGGCGCGCATGATCAACGATCGAGACGTGAAGACCCCGCCGCCCCACGTGCTCGTCCTGTTCGGCGCCACCGGTGACCTGGCGCGCCGGAAGCTGTTCCCCGGGCTGTTCCGCCTCTACACCGCGAAGATGCTGCCCGACGGGTTCGCGATCGTCGGGTCCGGGCGGCACTCGCCGGGCACCGACGACGAGTTCCGCGACCGCATCGGCGACGCCCTGCGCGACACCCTCGGGGACGACTTCGACGACGCCGCCTGGCGCGAGTTCGCCCGGCGCCTGTCCTTCCGCGTCTCTTCCGCCGACGACGGCGCCGAGCTCGCCCAGCACGTCCGTGACCAGCGTGAAAGCCTCGGCGACGAGGCCCGGACCCTGCTCTACCTCTCGGTCCCGCCCGGCGCGATGACCGGGATGGCCGGCATGCTCGGCGAGACCGGCCTGGCCGACGGCGCCCGCCTGGTGCTCGAGAAGCCGTTCGGCAGCGACCTGGCGTCGTCGCGCGAGCTCAACGCCGCCCTGCACGAGGTGTTCGCCGAGGAGCAGATCTTCCGGATCGACCACTTCCTCGGCAAGGAGGCGGTGCAGAACATCCTCGTGTTCCGCTTCGCCAACGGCCTGGTCGAGTCGCTCTGGAACCACGACCACATCGCCTACGTCCAGATCGACATCCCCGAGGAGATCGGCATCGAAGGCCGCGCCGCCTTCATGGAGTCGACCGGGACCTTCCGCGACATGGTCTCCACGCACCTGCTGCAGGTGCTCGGCTTCCTCGCGATGGAACCGCCGCCGGAGATCAGCGCCGAGTGGCTGCGCGCCGAGAAGCACAAGCTCTACCGCAGCCTCCGGCCGCTCGACCCGGGGAACGTCGTGTTCGGCCAGTACGAGGGTTACCGCGACGAAGAAGGCGTAGACGACGGCTCGGACGTCGAGACGTTCGTCGCGCTGGAGGCCCGGATCGACAACTGGCGCTGGCAGGGCGTGCCGTTCTACCTGCGGACCGGCAAGGCCCTGGCCCAGACCCGGCGCACCGTGACCATCGGGCTGCAGGAGCCGCCGCTGGCGATGTTCACCGGCGAAGACGACCTCGGCGGCGGCAACGAGCTCGTCTTCGAGCTCACCGAGCAGCCGCAGCTGACGCTGGAGCTGCGCGCGAAGCGGCCCGGCGCGGACCTGGAGGTCGGCAAGGCCGCGCTGACCCTCGACGTCGCCGGCATCTTCGACGGCGTCGAGCCACTGGAGGCCTACCAGAAGCTGCTGCTCGACGTCATGCGCGGCGACCACACGCTGTTCAGCAGCGCCGCGGAGATCGAACGGCTCTGGCAGGTCTGCGAACCCGTCCTGCAGGCGCCGCCGAAGACCCGGCCCTACGCGAAGGGGTCGTGGGGTCCCGAAGCGGCACTGCGCCTGCCCGGCGAACGCGGCTGGCGGGTACCCGAGTGACCTACCTCCCGATCGCCGAGCACGGCCTGGTCGGCGACCTGCGCACGGCCGCCCTCGTCGGCACCGACGGCCGGGTGAGCTGGTTCTGCGCGCCGCGGTTCGATTCGCCGAGCGTGTTCGGGGCGCTGGTGGACGCCGAGCGCGGCGGCGACTGGGAGCTGGCGCCGGTGTGCGAAGTCACCGCGCGCCACCAGTTCTACTTCCCGGACACGAACATCCTCATCACCCGGTTCCTCACCGAGGACGGCATCGTCGAGCTGCAGGACTTCATGCCGATCCTGCGCCCGCACGACGACGGGCACCGGCAGCGGCTGGTGCGGCGCGTGGTGAACATCCGCGGCGAGGTCCGGATGCGCACCCGGGTGCGGCCGTGCTTCGACTACGGCCGCGACGTCCCGGAAGTGTCCGAGAAGGACGGACGCATCTCCTTCCAGGGCAAGGAGATGCGCGTCTGCCTCGACTCGTCGGTCACCCTGGACACCGGCGACGGCGCGGCCACGGCCGCGTTCGACGTCACCGCCGGCGACACCGAACTGTTCGTGCTGGAGGTGCTCGACGACGTGAACGGCGCTGTCGACCACCCCGCCGCCGACGCGGCCGAGGCCCAGGACCTGTTCGACGCGACCGTCGGGTTCTGGCGCGACTGGCTGTCCCGCTCGTCCTACACCGGCCGGTGGCGCGAGATGGTGCACCGCTCGGCGTTGACGCTGAAGCTGCTCACCCACGAGCCGAGCGGCGCGATCGTCGCCGCGCCCACCCTCGGCCTGCCGGAGCGGATCGGCGGGGAACGCAACTGGGACTACCGGCACGTCTGGCTGCGCGACGCCGGGTTCTCGCTGTACGCGTTGCTGCGCCTGGGTTTCACCGACGAGGCCGAGGCGTTCGTCGGCTGGCTGACCGACCGCGTGTCCGACGACCGCGACGGCGACCTCGGCCCGCTGCGCGTGATGTACTCCATCGACGGCGACGCCGACCTCACCGAACACGAGCTGGACCACCTCGAGGGCTATCGCGGCTCCCGCCCGGTCCGGCTCGGCAACGGCGCGGCCGAGCAGCTGCAGCTGGACGTCTACGGCGAGGTCATCGACTCGATCTACCTGTTCGACAAGTACGGCAAGGGCATCTCGCACGCCAGCTGGGCGAGCCTGTGCACGATGCTCGGCTGGCTGCTCGACCACTGGGACCAGCCCGACCACGGCATCTGGGAAACCCGCTCGGGGCAACGGAACCACACGTTCTCCCGGCTGATGAGCTGGGTCGCGGTGGAGCGGATGGTCCGGGTGGCGCGCCGCCGCGGCCTGCCCGCCGACCTCACGCGCTGGACGTCGGTCCGCGACGAGATCTACGGGCAGATCCAGGAGCACGGCTGGAACGACGAGATCGGCGCGTTCGTCCAGCACTGCGAGCCCGGGGGCGAGCCCGGCACCGCGCTCGACGCGTCGCTGCTGCTGATGCCGATGGTGAAGTTCTGCTCCCCCACCGACCCGCGGTTCCTGTCCACTGTGGAACGCATCGGGGACGAACTGGTGCTGGACAGCCTGGTGTTCCGGTACAACCCGGAGGAAGCGCCCGACGGCCTCGACGGCTCGGAGGGCACGTTCTCGCTGTGCTCGTTCTGGTGGGTGGAGGCCCTCACCCGCGCCGGCCGCACCGACGACGCGCGGCTGGCGCTGGAGAAGATGTTCACCTACGCCAACCACGTCGGGCTCTACGCCGAGCAGATCGGCCTGACCGGGGAACAGCTGGGCAACTTCCCGCAGGCGTTCACCCACCTGTCCCTGATCAGCGCGGCCCTGAACCTGGACCGCGCCCTCGACACCTAGCCGGCCGGGTCAGCCGCGCCGGCCGCCGGCGGGGCCGGGGTCACCAGGGGTTGTTGGAGAAACCGTCGTCGTCGTCGATGTCGGCTCGGTGACGACGGCCGCGGCGTGGCTCCGCCGGGGCCGACGGCGGCGCCGGGGTGGGCGCGAACGGCGACGCCGCGCCCGCGCCCGGCTCCCCCGCGAAACCCTCCGGCTCGAAGCTCTGCGGGGCACCGGCGTCGCGGACGCCCCAGCCGGACTTCGTCTTGCGGTTGGCCATCTCCCGCACGTGCTGGACGTACCTCTCGGCCGCCTGCACCTGCTTGGTCATGTACTCCTGGGACTTGGCCTTGATCTCCTCGCCCTGCTGCTCGCGCAGGGAGCGGCGCTCGGCCTGTTCGCGGACGAGGCCGTCCAAGCCGGCCTTCATGCCCGCCATGTCGTCGCTCATGCGTCCTCCTCAGCCCGCGCTCACCACCGGCGGGGGGCCGGTGGCTCCTCGTCGTCCAGGGATCCGACGATCCGGCCGGTGGGTTCGGCCATCGGCTCGAAGACGGCGCCCTCGATCCGGTACGCCCGGTTCGAGCGCTCCTGGTCGCCGCCGCCTTGGCCACCGCCACCCATGCCGCCCATCGGCATGCCGCCACCCATCGACTGGCCGGCCTGGCCGTTCGCGCCGACCGCGGCCGCCGAGGCGAACGCGGGCGCCGCCGTCTGCTGCTGGCCGGCCCCCACCCCGCTGTGGACCCCCTCGGACAGCGACGGCGACTCGCCGAGCGAGCCCGTCACCGCGCCGGCGCCGCCCGTGTCGAGGCCGGCCGCGGACAGCGCGTGCGCGCCACCCCCGCCGCCGCCGGACGCGCCGATCCCGTCGAGGGTGCCGCTGTGCTTCGGCAGGTCGCCGGGTTTCGCGTCGGGGGTGTCGCCGAGGGCGTGCGAGGCCGTGTCGCCCTTGGTCTCGCCCCTGAGCGCGTCGTCGAGGTGCTTTTTGGTGTCGTCGTCCAGGCCGCCGGGCGACGTGTCGTCCTCGCCCAGGGTGTAGGTAGTCGGCTTGCCGGTGCCGTCGTCGACGGTCACGACCGTCGGGCCGTCCGCGCCGTCGGGCCGCTCGGCGGTGATCTTGAGGTCGCCGTCCTGGATGTGGATCTTGCCGTCCGCGCCCGGGTGGTAGACGCCGTCGGCGTCCGGCTTCCCCGGGTCGTCCGAGCCGGCGACGCCGAGGTCGGTCTTGGCGGCGTCGCCGTCGGGCCAGTCGAGCTTGAAGTCCTTCGCCGGGCCGTCGCCTTCGCCGACCTTGATGTCCATCTTGCCGTCGGAGTCCGGCTCGGTCATCTCGAAGGTCTTGTCACCCTGCTTGACCTTGAGGTGGTCGAGATTCTCGTCGCCGTCGGGCTTGCCGTCGCCGTCCAGGTCGGCCTTGCCGTCCTTGCCGGTGTCGGACTTGCCGTCGTCGAGCAGGCCGTCGCCGTCCTGGTCGGTCTTGATGCCGTCGCCGCCGAGCTTGTCCAGCGCGTCGGACGCCTGCTTCTTGGCGTCCTCCGCGGCCTTCTCGGCGGCCGCCTTGCCGTCCGCCGCGGGGTCCGAGCCGGACCCGGAATCCGAGCCGGAGCCCGATCCCGAGTCACTGCCGCTGCCCGAGCCGCCGAGGCCGCCCGCACCGTCACCGGAATCGGTCTTGATGCCCTCACCACTGAACTGGCTCAACGCGTCGGCGGCCTTCTTCTTAGCCGCTTCCGCCGCCGCGGCGGCCGCGTCCTGACCGCCGCCGGCGCCCGAGCCGGAGCCGGTCCCCGACGGCGAGGTGTCGTCCCCACCGAGCCCACTGCCACTGCCGCTACCACCGCCACTGCCCGAGCCGCCGAGGCCACCCGCACCGTCACCGGAGTCGGTCTTGATGCCCTCACCACTGAACTGGCTCAGCGCGTCGGCGGCCTTCTTCTTGGCGGCTTCCGCCGCCGCGGCCGCGGCGGCTTGACCGTCCGAAGAAGACGGAGGCGGCGTCGAGGACGGCGACGTGTCGTCGCCACCGCCCGAGCCCCCGCCACCGGACATGTCGGGGATGGACGGCACCGGGCCGCCACCACCGGCACCCGAACCCGAACCGGAGCCGCCACCCGAGCCGGAGCCGGAGCCGGACCCGCCGGAGATGTCCGGGATCGGCGGCACCGAACCGCCGCCGCCGGAGCCCGAACCGCCGGAGCCGGAGCCGGAGCCACTGCCGGAAGCCCCGGACGGTGTGTCGAAGTCCGGGATCGGCGGCACGTTTCCGCCGCCACCCGAACCCGAGCCGCCGGAACCCGAACCGCTGCCCGAGCCGGACCCGCCGGAACCCGAGCCGCTGCCCGAACCGGACCCACCGGAACCCGAGCCGGAGCCGCCGGACCCCGAGCCGCCGGCGCCCGAACCGGCACCGCCGCCCGAACCGCCGCCGTAGCCGCCGCCCGAACCCGAGCCGCTGCCGGAACCGCCGCCGTAGCCCCCGTTGCCCGAACCCGAGCCACCGGAACCCGAGCCGCCACCGGACCCGCCGGTGCCCGAACCCGAGCCGGAGCCCGAGCCGCCGGGCATGCTCACGCCCTCGAACTCGTTCTTGACCTTGCCCATGACCTTGTCGAGCGCGTCGTAGGCCTGGTCGACGAGGTCCTTCGTGTCCTTGCAGGTCTTGGCGAAGCCCTGGTAGAGCCGGTCCCACATGTCGGGGTTGAACTGGTTCTGGATCCACTGCTTGGCCAGGTCCTGGCCGTGCTTCTTGATCTCGTCGCCGTCGCAGCAGCCCTGGTCGTTGAGCGTCTTGACCAGGTTGGTGCCGAAGTTGGCATCCATCCAGCCCGCGATCTGGGCCAGGTCCTTCTCGTTGCCGTGCTCGCCGCTGGCGACCGCGATGACCTTCTGCGCCATCGTGTAGTCGGCCTTGCCGACCACGTCGGTGTACATCCCGATGACCGCGTCGGCCTTGCCCTTGCACAGCTGGAAGACCGTGGTCGCGGTGCTGAGCGTCGCCTCGCCCGCGTTGCCGAGGGTCTGGGACAGCTTGTTCGCCTTGGGCAGGATCTTGTCGTTGTAGGTGTCCGACGACGCGTCGGCACCGGCGCCGGTCCAGCTCTGGTACAGGCTGGACAGCTCGGTGCCGGTGTTCTCCACCGTCTTGTCCACCGTGGTCGAGCCGGTCTTGAAGTGGGCGGCGTCCTCGACGAAGTTCTGGAAGCTGATGCCGCGCTGCTCGTCGAACGGCTTCCGGATGTCCTTGTCCAGGTCGAGCGCGCGGGTGTTGCCACGGCAGTCGTCCGGGACCTTCGCCAGCAGCGACCCGAACGTCTCGAACAGCTTGAGCGCGGGCGCGGCGGCGTCGAAGATCTCGTCGGACGTCTTCGTGCCGGTGCCGGCCCCGCCACCGGACTCGTCCGCGGCCGGGGGCTTGGTGTCGTCGAGCTTCTTCTTGCCGTCGTCGACGGCCTTCTTCTCCTGGTCCTCGTTGTAGCTCGCCTGGTCGCCGGCCTTCTTCGCCGTGTCGTAGGCCTCGTCGAGCGGGACGCCGGAGAAGAGCGGGTTCGCGTTGTAGGCGGTGGCGAGCTTCTCGGCTTCCTGCCGCTTCGCCTTGATGTCGTCCGGTTCCTGATCGGCCAGGAACGGCGGGGGCGGCGGGTTCTCCCGCATCCAGCTGCTGATCAGCACGGTCTTCGTCTGGGCGGGCACGCTCGGGTCGTCGAGCACCGCCTTGACCTCGGTCCAGGTCTTGGCCATTACAGGTCAGCCCCCGCGGTGTTGATCGCGCCCGACTGGTTTTCCTCGTTCGCGCCGTAGCTGCTGCCGGCGGTGCCGAGGTTCGTGCCGAACGAGCCCAGCGTGCTGCTGTACCCGCTGACCGCGGCCCACAGCGCCGTCACCCCGGCGGTGTACTTCGCCGCGTGCTCGCCGTGGGCCTGGCCGAAGCCGGCCGCGTCGACCGGCGTGCTCGACAGGTCCGGGTTGTCGTCCAGCAGCTGTTCCGACAGCTGGCCGATGTTCTTCGACGCCGACGACAACGCATCGGTCGTCGCGGTGTACCCCCCGCTCATTCAGAGCCTCTCGTCAGATCCGCCGGTCACGCCCGCGAGCGCTTCCGTGAGCACTTCGGCCACCGAACCCACGTCGGTGAACCGGTCGAGCTGGTCCAGGTCGATCGTCACCCGGAAGTAGACCTCCAGCGCCGCCAGCAGCTTGATCCGGCCTTTGGAGTCGATGCCCAGCTCCTCGAGAGGAGCGTCGGGCTCGACGCCGGCCGGGTCCAGCATGAAGGTCTCGCTGACGACCTTCGTGACCTCGGCGCGGTGATCACCCACGGAAGTCACCATAACGCGCCTTGGCGGCCGACCGGGCGACCTTGCCACTGGAAGTGCGCGGAAGTCCGCCGGAAGGGACCAGACGTACCGAACGCAGCGTGAGGTCGTGTTCGCGCGACACGGCGCGCAGCACCGCCCTGGTGACTTCCCGGACATCCGCTTGGACATCTGCGCCCTCGGTGTCACGCGCCCACTCGGCCACCACCACCGCGCCCTCGCCGTCTGCGTCGGCCACGCCGAACGCGGCGACGCGGTCCCGGCGGACGGCCGGGTGTGCTTCTCCCGCGGCGGCCTCGATGTCCTGCGGGTGGAAGTTGCGGCCGTCGATGACGATGAGGTCCTTGATCCGGCCGGTGACGTAGAGGTCGCCGCGGTGCACGACCCCGAGGTCGCCGGTGCGCAGCCAGCCGCGCAGGCCGTCGAGGGTGGCGCCGAACGCGCCGGCGTCACCGCGGCCCCAGTAGCCGGTCGCCACGTTCGAGCCGTGGATCCAGATCTCGCCGACCTCGCCGCCGGGCTGCTCGCGGCCGTCCCGGACGACCCGCACGCGCTGCCCGACCGGACGGCCGACCGACACGAGTTCCTGGCCGCCGACCACTTCGACGGCCTTGCCCTGCGCCAGGGCGTCCCGGTCGAACACCGCGCCGCGCGGGCCTTCGGGGCCCGCGCTCGTGACGTACACGGTGGCCTCGGCCAGACCGTAGGACGGGCAGTGGGCGCCGGGGCGGAACCCGCGCGGCCCGAACACCTCCTGGAACCGCCGGACCGTGCGCGGCCGGACGGGTTCGCTGCCGTTGAGGGCGACCCGCACGCCGGAGAGGTCGAGGTCGTCGCCGGCCTCGGCCGCCGCGTCGGCCGCGAGGTCGAAGGCGAAGTTCGGGGCGGCGGTGAACACCGCCGGGTAGTCGTGCAGCTGCCGCAGCCACCGCTGCGGCCGGTGCACGAACTCGGCCGGGGCCATGAACACCGAGCGCCCACCGGCGAAGACGGGCAGGCACAGCAGCTGGATCAGGCCCATGTCGTGGAAGAACGGGATCCAGCCGGCGCAGGTCGTGCCCTCGTCGACGGCGTAGGCGCGGCTGCCCTGCCAGCAGGCCGCGACGATCGCGCGGTGCGGGATCACGGCGCCGGCCGGTTCCCGCGTCGAGCCCGAGGTGTATTGGAGGTACGCCGGGGTTTCCGCCGTCACCGGCACCGGATCGACGCCCGGGCCGGAGACTTCGTCGACCACGACGAGGTGGTCGAATTCGCCGGCTTCGCGCACCCGGGCCGCCGCGGCCGAAGACGTCAGCCAGACGCGCGCGCCGCAGTCGGCCAGCACGCCGGTGAGCCGGTCGCGCTGGCCGCGGCTCGACGGCGCCATCAGCGGCACCGCGACCAGGCCGGCGGCGAGCGCGGCGAAGAACGCGAGCGGATAGTTCAGGTCCTGCCCGGCGAGGATCGCGACGCGTTCCCCCGGCTCGGCGACCCGGCCCAGCTCCCCCGCGACCACGCGCACCCGCGCAGTGAACTCGGCCCACGTCAGCGTGTGCTCGGCGCCGGCGCCGTGGTCCTGGTGCGTGAACAGCGGGCGCTCGTCGGCCGCACGCGCGAAGAGGCACTCGACGATCGAGGTGCGCAGCACCTCTTCGGGCACGTTCACCGGCGGCTCGGGCGGACGGGACGCATGGGGGCAACTTACCGCGCGCCGCCCGCGCTCCAGGCTCGGGTGGTGGCGCGGACGTTCCGCTTGGCGGTGGCCCAGAGCGAAATAGTCGAAGATCCTTCCGACGTGGCCGCTCTCCGCGCGTCGGGTGCCCGGCTGCGCGAGCTGATGGCCGAGGCCCGGGACGCGGGCGCCCGGCTGGTGCAGTTCCCCGAAGGGGCCATCACCTACCCGCACAAGCGGGTGATGCCGGTGCACGGCCCGGACCGCGTCGGCCCGGCCGACTGGACGCGCGCGGCGTGGCCGGTGCTGCGCGCGGAGGCCGAGGCGATCGCCGAGCCGGCCGGGCGCCTCGGAATCTGGGTCGCGTTCGGTTCGATCCACCCGCTGAGCGACGGCAACCGGCCACACAACAGCCTTTACGTCGTATCGGACACCGGAAACCCGGTCGGCAGGTACGACAAGAGGTTCCTGTCGAACACCGAGGTGCGGTACCTGTACTCGCCGGGCACCGAGCCGCTGGTCTTCGAGATCGACGGCTTCCGGTTCGGGTGCGCCCTGTGCATCGAGGTCAACTTCCCCGAGCTGTTCGCCGAGTACGAGCACCTCGAGGTCGACTGCGTCCTGGTGTCGGTGATGGTGGACGACGCGGCCCGGGCGACGGTCGCCCAGGCGTACGGGACGCTGTACAGCTACTGGCTCGGCTACCCGGTGCCCGCGCAGTTCGCGGCCACCGTGCCCGCCGGTGTCGTCGCGCCGGGCGGCCGGTGGATCGCGCGGGCACCTTCGCGCGCGGAACCCGCGCCGGCCATCGCGGACCTCGAGCTGTCGGATCCTGACGTCGCCACGGCGGTCCAGCTGGCGCGACCTTGGCGTCGCACCGCGCGAGCCGGGCTGTACGACGACCACTTCGTCCACGGAGACCCGCGAAGTGACGACCGCGGCACCTTTTGACCGGCCACACACTGCTCTAGCCGTCCGCAGGACGACGGCATCGAACGCGTCGAATGCCGTGGCGGTCACATCACTCCCCGTGTTCGCCGCGCCCCGGCCGAGTAATCACTCGGACGTGTCACAAAGGCCGGTGAACCCCCTCGAATGCCGCAATGGACGCTACTCGGTGTCGATCATCGGCAAAATACCCTGCGCCGAAGTGGCCACTTCGAGTTGTTTGTTTTCCGGAAGATCACGTTTTGCGAACGCGGGTAACCACCGCGGAACTCGAGCCCCTTGGCAGCAAGCGCGATTTTGATAGCGTGGCCGAGCTTTCCTCCGCGGACCGAGTCACGCTCGGCCCGCCGTCGCCGCACGTTTTCGCGGCCCATTTTTTTGAAAGGACCTCGTACATGCGCACAACCATGCTCCGAGCCGGGAGCCTGGCCGGCCTGACCGCCGTCGTCCTGGCGACCGGAGCCACCGGCGCCACCGGTGCGCCGGCCGAGGACGCGGGGGTGACCGGCTCCGCGTTCGGCGCGTCCGCCGCGGTCTCCCTGCTCCCCGGCGTGCTCAAGGATCTGGCCGGTGGCAAGGGGATCACCGTCGAGACCGGCAAGCTGGCGCCGTCGAGCAGCACCGGACCGACCTCGGCGAACGTGGCCGACGCCCCGCTGAAGGGGCTCGTCACCGCGAAGGCGATCTCCAGCTCCGTCGTCTCCGACACCACTTCGGTCGCGAGCAAGGCGAGCATCGTCGAGGCGACGCTGCCCGTGCTGGCCGCGGTCGCCGGCCGGGTGCCGTCGGCGCGGGTGATCAGCGCCCGCTGCGCGTCGGCCGACGGCAAGGTCGTCGGCAGCAGCGACCTGGCCGGGGTCAACCTCGGCCGGCTCGGCACGATCCCCGCGGAGGCCGCGCCCAACACCCGCCTCGGCATCCCCGGCGTGGTCGAGGTGATCGTCAACGAGCAGAACCAGCGCTACGACGGCGGCCTCGACGTCACCGCGCTGCACGTCAAGCTCCTCGGCGGCGACGTCACCGGCGCGCTCGGCAGCGGGGACGTCAAGCTCGCGTCCGTGTCCTGCGGCCCGGCGAAGGAACTCGCGCCGCAGGCCCCGCCGCGGCCGCAGAACCCGGGCCAGGTCACCGTCGTGCCCGCCGGTGCCCCGCAGACCGGCGACGGCAGCTTCGCGACCGAGGGCTGAGCCGATGCGCCGCGCACTTCTCTTCGTCCTCACCGCGCTGCTGCTCGCCGGGTGCGGCGCCACGACGCCGACCGCGGCCGGGAACCCGGCGCCCGCGCCCGCCGCGGCCGCCCCCGCCGGGCTGACGCGGTCCCTGCCCACCGCGATCGACGTCCCCGCCATCGACGCGCAGTCGTCGCTGGTGTCGCTCGGGCTCAACGCCGACAAGACCGTCGAGGTCCCGCCGGTCGACCAGCCGCTGCAGGCCGGCTGGTACGAGTACGGGCCGACACCCGGCGAGGTCGGCCCGGCGGTCATCCTCGGCCACATCGACGGCGACCACCGGAAGGGCATCTTCTGGCGGCTGCACGAGATGAAGGCCGGCGACCAGGTGCACGTCGACCGCGCCGACGGCGGCAAGCTCACGTTCACCGTGGCGAAGGTCGACCAGATCGCGAAGAAGGAGTTCCCGACCGAAGCCGTGTACGGGAACACGAACGAGCCGGAACTGCGGCTGATCACCTGTGGTGGCAAGTACGACGCGGCGAGCCGCAACTACCTCGACAACGTGATCGTCTACGCGAAACTGGTGAAGTAGCCCTCCGGTCGTGAGTGTTCAGGGCGGTTAGAACCGCCCTGAACACTCACGACCACTCGGGACGGGACGAGCCGCGCGGCACCAGGACCGTGCGGTAGTGGCCCGGCGTCGCGGACATCCGGACCTGGTCGGTGACGCCCTGGTAGTGCCCGAGCGGGGTGTCGGCGGTGAAGGTCTCCGGGTCGAGGTAGGCGTGCGCCTCGCCGCGGCCGGCAGTGTCGAGCGCGTAGGCCCTGTCGAACACGCCCATGCTCAGGATCCACAGCGCGGCGCGGGTGAGCGAGACGTGCACGCGGTAGCTGCCGCCGTCGGTCGCCCGCCGCGTCAGCGCTTCGACGATCCCCGCGGCCATCAGCCACGACACGATGTAGTCGTTGACGACGAGGATCGGCGGCAGCGCCGGGGTTTCGCCGTCCCCTTCCAGGTGCATCATGCCGGTGAGGCTGCCGGCGGTCTGGTCGAACCCGATCCGGCCGGCCCACGGCCCGTGTTCGCCGTTGAGCGACGCGGTCGCGTACACGATTCCCGGCCGGGTTTCCGCCGCCTGCTCCGCGGTCAGCCCGATCTTCGCGAGGTAACCGGGCCTTCGGTTGGCGTAGAAGACGTCCGCCGTGCCGAGCAGCTCCCGGATCTTCCGGGCGCCGTCCTCCTTGTACGGGTTCACGATGGCCGACCGGGTCCCGACGTTCGCCGTCACGTAGGTGACGTCGTGCTCGAGTTCGCCGGGGCGCCACAGGTTGAGGACGTCGGCGCCGTGCAGGGCGAGGGCGCGGCCGACCCCCGCGCCGGCGATCACGTGGCCCATGCCCAGGGCGCGGACGCCCGACAGCGGATCGGCGGCTCCGGCGGGCAACGGCACCGGGTCGCTGTCGGCGATCTTGGTGATCTCGATCAGCGGCAGCCCGGCCAGGGTTTCCCGGTAGTGCGGCTCGGCGAGCAGTTCGGTGGTGGTGCGCAGCATCGGCAGCACGGTCCCGGCCGCCACGGCGGCCTCTTCCAGCTCGATGCCTTTCCAGCCGGCGACGGCGGCGGCCACCCGGTCCGGGTCTTCCGGGACGTCGAGCAGCCGCTGCGCGGCGATCTTGATCTTCGGGTACGGGTTGAGCGGCATCACCCAGCGGTCGTCGGCCGTGCGGTAGAACCGGAACCCCAGTGCCTGGCTCGGGTTGGCCGCGGCGTTCTGCGGGAAGCCGTTGACCAGCTCCCACTTCCGGTCGTAGAACGGGCACAGCCGGTGCGGCGCGACCCGCAGGTCGACGCCGATGTCCTGGCCGTCACCGCCGCGCAGCCGCCAGAGTTTCGCGATCGCCGCCGACTTCGCGGCCAGCGCGACGGCCGACGCGCCGCCGAGGCGCAGGGTGCTCGGGACGACCGGGTCGGCGCCGTCGAAGGTGATCGTGCCGCCGGTGTCGGCGGGGCTCATCCCGATGCCGGACAGGAGGTCGGCGAGCTCGGCGTGCGGGTCGAAGGCGTCGTCGGCCGCCGGGTGGGCGATCGCGTGCTCGACCCGTTCGGTGAGCGTCATCGGTGGTCCTCCCCCTTCAGGAGTTCTTCGGGTACGGGCACGAGCCGGGCGCGCAGGTACTCCCCGACCGCCTTGCCGACCTGGTCGACGCGCAGGTTCGCCGAGCCGCCGGTGCCGAGCAGCCCGCGCAGGACGAAGTGCACGGCCCGCAGGTGCGGGAACTCGTGCCGGACGATCTCGAGATCGGCGGTCTCCGGCAGCAGTTCGCGGAGTCTTGCCGTGCTCAGCGTCCGCCGCAGCCACGGCCAGGCGTCCGGATCGGCGGTCCAGACGCCGAGGTTGCAGTTGCCGCCCTTGTCGCCGCTGCGGGCGTGCGCGACGGTGCCCAGCGGCACGAGCCGGGTTCCCGCCGGCTCCTCGGCGGGTTCCGGGTGCGCCGGTTGGTCCACAATGGACGTCTGGGATGCTGGCGCGACGTCCCGGGTCGGCCCGTCGGCGAAAACCACGCGGTGCGGCACGACGCCGGCGTCCAGCACAGCGGGCCAGTAGTCGATCCGGGGCCGCGGCCGGACGGCGAGTTCACCACCACCGTCGTGGAAGAACCCGGGGATGCTCTGCAAGTAGAGGCTGCCGATCCGGCGCGCGAGCCCGAAGCGTTCCAGGGGTTCCCGGTCGCGGGACGTCGCCATGATCCGGACCGCGGCCGTCGCGTCCCACTGGCTGCCGGGGTCCTCGGCCGGGACGCCGATCCGCGTGACGTCGAGCTCGACGCTGTCCGCGCGGCCGAGTTGCTCGCGCAGCAGGGCGATCTTCGCGTCGATGTCGAGGCCGGTGACGTAGACGGTGTTGACGACGCTGAACCCGATCTGCCCGAACACGGCGACCTTGGTCGTCGGGGGCGGCGGCGAGCCGGTGACGCCGGCGATCGCCACCCGGTCGGGGCCGGCCGGGGTGAGGCGGACGTCGTCGAGGTGCGCGGTGACGTCGGGGTTGAGGTAGCGCGGGCCCTGGATCTCGTAGACGAGCTGGGCCGTGACGGTGTCGACGGTGACCGTGCCGCCGTCGCGGGTGTGCTTGGTGATCACGCTGCCGCCGTCCGCGGCGATCTCGGCGATCGGGAAGCCGGGTTTCGCCATGCCCGGGACGCCGGTGAAGCCGGAGAAGTTGCCGCCGACGGCCTGCGGCCCGCACTCGATGACGTGCCCGGCGACGACGGCGCCGGCGAGCCGGTCCCAGTCGCCCGCGTCCCAGCCGTGCCACCACGCGGCCGGCCCGGCGGCCAGCGACGCGTCGGTGACGCGCCCGCACACGACGACGTCGGCACCGCCGGCGAGCGCGGCGGCGATGCCGTGGCCACCGAGGTAGGCGTTGGCCGCGATCGGCGTCGTGCCCCAGGTCGAGAGCGGACGCCCGGTGTCGAGGTGGGTCAACGGGTGCGTGGCGGCCAGCTCGTCGAGGACCGCGAGGAGGTTGTCGCCTTCGACGTGCGCGACGGAGAGGGTCACGCCGGCCTCGGCGGCGGCCGCGCGGACGGCGCCGGCCAGCCCGGCGGGGTGGAAACCACCGGCGTTGGTGACGACCTTGACGCCGCGTTCGGCGAGCGTCGCGAGGTGGGGCCGCAGCTGGTCGAGGAAGTATTCGACGTACCCGCGCGAAGGATCCCGCCGATGCCGCTCGGCGAGCATGGCCAGGGTGATCTCGGCGAGGTAGTCGCCGGCGAGGACGTCGACGGGGTCGCCTTCGAGGGCCTCGGCGAGCGCGGTGAAGCGGTCGCCGAGGTAGCCGGAGAAGGTGCCGATCCGGATCGCCCGGTCCCGCATCCCCGCTCCTTCCGCCGACGGCTGGGCTTCCGACGCTAGCCGCCCGGCGGGAGCGCGGCATCCCCGGCTTGCGCCGGGCCGCACCTCGGCGACGAGGTGCGGCCCACACGCCGGCAGCATCGGCGACCACGCCCGGTCCGGCGCGCCGGCCGACCCGCATCCCGCCGACTCACGCCCCTGGCTACGAGGTGCGGCGCATGCGGGCACGGAGATCGATTCACTCGTTCGGGGATCATCCCGTGTCCGCCGCTGACCTGCGGATTCAAGGTCCTTGCAAGGTTTCGCCACGGCGAACCGGGCATCCTTGTGGAGTACGCCGGACCGGGCCGTCGAGGGGGCGGCGCCGGTCCGGCTGCGTGGCCTGCGCGGTGACGACCAGGCCGGCCTCGTCGCGGGCAGCGCGCCGGTCGGTCACTTCCCGGACGGTGCCTGGAGGATCCACGTGCGCCCGTCGGGATCCCGGACGCTCATCTCACGCGTCCCGAAATGCGTGTCCTCGAACGGGCTGACGACCTCGACCGGCGCGCCGGCTTCGAAGGTGTCCTCGGCGGGGACCTTGATGACGACCTGCATCCCGGTCGGCCGGTCTTCCGGCACCTCGGCGACGAACAGGTAGGCGCCGTCGCCGTTGCGCAGCAGCCCCGAGTTGTGGTCGGTCGCGAAGTCGATCTCGAACCCGAGCGACTGGAAGAACTTGGCCGACTTCCCCCAGTTGTGCGTCTCCAGGTACAGGGCTTCGACGCGGTCACTCTTCATCGCTGTTCTCCTTCGGAGTCGGCCGTGGTGGCGAGGTACCGGCGCAGCGCCTCGGCGACGAGGGCCGACAGCGACTGCTCGGTGTCCACGGCGTGGTGCTTGACCTCACGGATCAAGTCCGTCGGCAGGTACACGTTGAACTGCTTGACGTCCTTGTCGCTCATGACAGGATGCTAGCACGCTAGCCATCTAGCCTTTGAAAAGCTGTGAAAGGCATCTTCAGGGACTCTGAGTCCCTGAAGGTGCCCTTCACGGCTTTCGGGAGTCGGGGTCAGCTCGCCAGGACGACCGAGCGGGTCAGGTGGGCCGGACGGTCCGGGTCGCGGCCCGCCGCCTCGGCGAGGGCCACCGCCAGCCGCTGGACCAGCACCAGCTCGGCCAGCGGGTCCAGTTCGCCCTGGCGCAGGTACGCACCGGTCGCCTCGATCTGGCCGACCAGGCCCGCGTCCAGGGGCGCCAGGCTCCAGACGGCGCGGCCCGGGGCGGCCACCGCGATCGGGCCGTGGCGGTACTCCATCGCCGAATACGACTCCGTCCACCAAGCCGCCGCTTCGCGGACCTTCAGCGCCGCCTCGTTCGCCACCCCCACGTGCCAGTCCGCACCCAGGAACGAGAGCTGCGACGCCGCGAGCAGCTCCGGGGCGAGCGGCGTGGTCAACGCCGAAGAGACGTCGGCCAGCGCGCGGTCCGTCGGCAGGCCCAGGTGCGCGCGCAGGAGCAGCAGCTGCGTCGTCGGGAACCGCGTCTGGACCACCGAACGCTCGTCGGCGTACGGCAAGCAGACGACGTCGTCCGCCAGCCCCGCCGCCGGAGAGCCGCCCACCGCGGTGATCGTCGTGACGCGGGTGCCCGGGCGGATCCGCTCCAGCGCGGTCAGGATCTCCGTCGTCGTGCCGGAGCGGGTCATCGCCACCACGCGGTCGTAGGGCCGGTCGAGCTTCGCCTCCGACGCCGCGAAGACGTCGGTCAAGCCGTGGCCGGCGTCCTCGCGCAGCTGCGCGTAACTCTGCGCCATGAACCACGAAGTACCGCAGCCGATGACGGCGACACGCTCGCCCGCGGCGGGCAGCGACGGCGCGTGCAGCGGCAGTTCTCGGACCACGCGCGCCCAGCACTCCGGCTGGCTGGTGATCTCGTCGAGGGTGTAGGACATCGTTCTCCCGAATCAGTGGCCGAGAAGGGTGCGCAGTGCGGGCTGGAGGCGGTCGCCGTGCGCGCGGACCAGGTCGTCGCACAGCTCCCAGATCCGCTCGACCGGCAGCGTCGCCGCGGTGGCGGGGTCGGTCATCGCGGCGTGGCGGATGTGGCGCGGGTCGTCCTCGATCGCCGCGCGCACCACGAGGTCGTTCATGCTCAGGTACGTCCGGTTGAGCGCGGCCAGCTGCGGCGGCAGCGCGCCGATCCGGGTCGGCCGGACGCCGGTGCCGTCGACCAGGCACGGCACCTCGACCACACCCCCGGCCGGCAGGTTCTCGATCAGGCCGCGGTTGACGACGTTGCCGTAGACGGTGCGCGGGGTGCCGGCGACGATGCTGTGGATGATCTGCGGCGCGTACTCGTTCGTGCCTTCGACGGGCAGCGGTTCACCGGCGGCGACCGCGTGGCGCGTCCGCTCGTACTCGGCCTCGTTCTCCGCGACGATCTCCAGGTAGGCGCCGACCGGCAGCCGCAGCCGCTCGATCTCGCTGTCGTGGTGCAGGTACCAGGGCACGTACTCGGCGGAGTGCTCACTGGTCTCGGTCGGGTAGTAGCCGAGGCGGCGGAACATGTCGAACCGGACGCGCCGCCGCAGCTGCTCGTCGCCCTCGGCCAGCGCCGCCAGCCGCGGGTACAGGTCGGCGCCACCGTGCTCGAACCGCAGCACCCAGGCCTGGTGGTTGACGCCGGCCGCGACGTAGGTGACCTCGTCGAACGGCACGCCGACCAGCTCGGCGAGCCCGTGCACCGTCCAGTACACCGAGTGGCACAGCCCGACGACGCGCGTCAGCCCGGTGGCCTCGCCCAGGTACTGGACGTTCATCGCCATCGGGTTCGTGTAGTTGAGCAGCCAGGCGTCCGGGCAGACGTCGGCGATGTCCGCGCCGAGTCCCTTGAGGAACGGGAACGTCCGCAGCGCGCGGAAGATCCCGCCGATGCCGAGGGTGTCGCCGATGGTCTGGTGCACGCCGAACCGCTCGGGGACGGCGAAGTCGGTACGCGTCGACTCCCCCATCCCGATCTGGACCATGTTCACGACGAAGTCCGCGCCCGCCAGGGCTTCCCGGCGGTCGGCGTGCGCGGTGAGCACCGGTTTGACGCCGCGGGCAGCGGCGATCTGCCGGGCCGCGGCCAGTGCGGTCGCCAGCCGTTCCGGGTCGATGTCGTGCAGGGCGACGTGCACGCCGTCCAGCTCGGAGTAGGTGAACAGGTCGGCGAGCAGGCCCTGGGTGAACACGACGCTTCCGGCGCCGACGAAGGTGATCTTCGGAGGGGTGTTCATGAGTGATCCGATTCGGTGCGTTCGAGATGGACGAGGACGTCGTCCCACGTGGCCTGGCCGGCGGTGCCGCCGCGGGCGCGGACCGAGAAGCCGCCGCAGACGACGCCGCAGCGCAGCGCCGTCCCGAGCGGCAGCCCGGCCAGGACGCCGGTGAGGAACCCGGCGTTGAAGCTGTCCCCGGCGCCGACGGTGTCGACGGCGGTCGCCGGAATCCCCGGCGCGGAGGTGAATTCGCCGTCGCGGCAGGCGAAAGCGCCTTCCGCGCCGTCCTTGACGACGACGGCCGGGCCCCGCGCGGCCAGCAGCGCGGCGGCTTCCCGCGCGCCGGCCGCGCCGGTCAGCCGGACCGCTTCCGCCGCGTTGGGCAGCAGGAAGTCCGTCTCCCGCAGCAGTTCCCCGACGTCCCAGGTCCCGGCCGGGTCGTCGTTGGTGTCGACGGACGTCGTCGCGCCGTGCCCGCGAGCGCTGCGCAGCAGAGCCGGCAAGGCGGGCGCGAGCTTCGGGAGCAGGAAGTACGACGACGAGTGGACGTGCCGGCTCGCCGCGAGCAGCTCCGGCGGGACGTCGTCGGCGCTGGTCGCGGCCAGGGTGCCCGGCGCGGTGACGATCGCGCGGTCGCCGTCGCGGGTCAGGACGGTGGTCAACGGCGTCGGCAAGGTCTGGTCGATCCGCAACGCGCTGGTGTCGACGCCGCGTTCGTCGAGGGCGTCGCGGACGAACCGGCCGCCGGCGTCGTCGCCGACGCGCCCGGCGAAGGCGACCTTCAGCCCCAGCCGGGCGGCGCCGGCGGCGGTGATGGCGCCCGAGCCACCGAGGGTGAGCACGCCGGAGCCGGCGAGCTGTTCCCGCTGGCCGAACACGAGGTCTGTCCGAAGTGGACCGATGATGACGTCGGGGTTGGCGTCGCCGACCACGAGCAGGTCGAAACGGTGCATGGCGGCCCTAACCCTTGAGGCCGCTGGAGGTGATGGACTGGATGAACGTCTTCTGCGCGCCGAGGAAGGCGAGCAGCACCGGCAGCACGGTGATCACGTTGCCCGCCATGACGGCGGCCCAGTTGGTGTGGTGCTGGCCCTGGAACGTCGTCAGGCCCAGCTGCAGCGTGTAGACGGTGTCGTGGTTGACCGCGATCAGCGGCCAGGTCAGGTCGTTCCACGTGCTCAGGAACGTCAGCACCGCCACCGTGCTCAACGCGGGCCGCGACAACGGCAGCACGATCGTGAACAGCACGCGCAGCCGTGAGCAGCCGTCGATCCACGCCGCTTCTTCGAGCTCCCGGGGCAGCGACAGGAAGAACTGGCGCAGCAGGAACACCGCGAACGGCGTCACCAGCGACGGCACGATGAGCGCGCCCAGGCTGTCGATCAGGCCGAGCTTCTTCATCACCAGGAACGTCGGGATCATGGTCAGCTGGAACGGGATCGCCATCGTCGCGATCATCACCGCGAGCAGCGCCCGCGACCCGGTGAACCGCATCCGCGCGAACGCGTACCCGCCGAGCGCGCCGAACAGCAGGTTCGACACCACGGTCACCGCCGACACGATCAGCGAGTTCGTGAACCAGCGCACGAACAGCGCGTTGTCGAGGACGTAACGGTAGCCCGAGAAGTCCACGTGGGACGGCCACAGCGCGGGCGGGAACCGGTTGATCTCGGCGTTGCTCATCACCGAGCTGAGCAGCAGCCACACCAGCGGCGCGGCGAACACGAGCGCCAGCGGCACGAGCAGCAGGTGCCACGGGCTGAACGGCAGCCGGGGGCGGCGCAGCACGGGCAGGACGCGCGGCGCGGGCACGCCGTCGAGCCGGGCGGTCATCGGAGCACCTTCCGAACCGTCTTCCGGGGGCGGCGGAGCAGGCGGACGGCGACCACGACGACGAGCAGGGCGAGCGCGAGCACGTAGGCCGACGCCGCGCCGTAGCCGGCGGTGAAGTTCTTGAACGCCTGCTCCCAGACGAAGTAGACGATCACCGTGGTGGAGCCGAGCGGGCCGCCCTTGGTCGTCACGTACACCAGGTCGAACACCTGCAGCGACGTGATCAGCTGCCACACCACCAGGAACGCCGTCACCGGCATGATCGCCGGCAGCGTGACGTGCCGCAGCACCCGCCAGGTGCCCGCGCCGTCCAGCCGCGCGGCTTCGACCAGCGACGGCGGGACGTCCTGCAGCGCGGCCAGGTACACGATGACGCAGAAGCCGGTGCCGCTCCACAACGTGATGGCCACGAGCACCAGCAGCGCCTGGCCCGGATCGGTCAGGAAGCCCTGCGGGGACACGCCGAGGTGGTGCAGCAGCGAGTTGGCCGCGCCGAACTGCGGGTCGAGGATGAACGAGAAGAGCACACCCTGCGCGGTCGCCGAGAGCACGAACGGCACGAAGACCAGCGTCCGGTAGACGCCGATCAGCCGGATGCGCCGGTTCAGCGCCTGCGCCAGCAGGAAACCGAACAGGATGCTCAGCGGGACGTAGAGCACCGTGTACAGGAGGGTGTTCCCGACGGCCTGGGCGAAGTTCGGGTCCTGGGCGAGCGCCGCGTAGTTGTCCCAGCCGACCCACCGGCTGGGCGTCACGAGGTCGTCGACCTGGAACGACAGCAGCAGCGACCAGGCCACGGGCAGCACGCCGAGGCCGAGGATGATGAGCACGGCGGGTGAGACGTAGGCCCACGCGGCCGCGGTCTCGCGGCGCCGGCGGCTCTTGATGTGATTCTGAGCGGGCGTGACGGTGATGGCCTTCGGCAGTCCGGGCATGGCGGCTCCCTAGCGGGGGATGATCAGGGCGGCGTTCGCGGCCGCGGCGCAGTCCCGCAGCGCGTCGGCCGGAGTGGCCCGGCCGAGCAGAACGGCGACGATCGCGGTGCCCACGGCCGCCGAGATCTGCGGGTAGGCCGGGTGCACGGGCCGGACCCGTGCGTGATCGAGAGCGTCGACGAAGACCGGCAGCCCCGGCGTCTCGGCCGTTTTCTCCTGCCACGCGGGCAGTTCCTGCGTCCGGCGGCTCAGCGGCAGGCTGCCGGCACCGTCGTCCCAGCGGACGTCCTGGGCCGGCTCGGCCAGCCACGACAGGAACGTGCGCGCCGCCGCGACGCGCTCCTCGCCGTTGTCGAAGAGCGTCCAGGTGTCCGGCCCCGAAATGGTGCCGGGACGGCCGCTGAAGCTGGGCAACGGCACGACCGCGTAGTCGACCCCGGCGTCGGCGATGTCGGGCAGCTGCCACGGCCCGGTGGGGACCATGCCGATGTGCCCGGATTCGAACGCCTGGTACATCTGCTCACTGCCGGTTTTCGGGTCCAGGTACACGGCCTTCGCGGCGGCGAGGTCGCGGACGACTTCGAGGGCGCGCACCCCTTGGTCGGCGAATCCGATGCCGCGGCCGCCGGCCCCGATCACCTCACCGCCGAGGTCCCACACCATCGGCCACAGCCGCCACACGGTGTCTTCGTCGCCGGTGGCGGGCCAGGCGGTGCCGAAGGTGCCGCTGCCCGCGTCGGTGAGCTTCTTCGCCGTGCCGACGAAGTCGCCCCACGTCCAGCCCGCGGCGGGCAGCGGGATCCCAGCCGCGTCGAACAGCGTCTTGTTGCACACCACGGCCAGCGAGTCGAGCAGCGCCGGGACGGCGCGCACCCGGCCGTTCACCGTGACCGCGTCCCGCGCCGGGGTCCAGAACCCGGGTCCGGCGTCGACGAGGTCGGTGACGTCGACGACGCTCGGGCTGCGCGCGACGCTGGCGAGGTCCGAGCCGAAGACGTAGGCGATGTCCGGGAAGGACCCCGACGCGAGCGCCGCGGTGATCTTCTGCAGCATCGCATCGGCGAGGACGCCGCCGCCGAGGTCGATCCGGATCCCCGGGTGGGTCCGGTGGAAGTCCGCGACGAGCTCGTCGAGGACCTTCTTGCCGGTGTCGGTCTGGCCGTGCCAGACCTCGACCGTCACCGGCCCGCCGTCGCTCCCGGTGGCCGCGCCGCAGCCGGCCAGCGCGGTGCCGACGGTGAGACCGCCGACCCCGCGCAGGAAACCCCGCCGGTCCATCAGCAGGTCTTGCGGACGTAGCCGGACTCGCCCTTGGGGACGACGTCGAGGTCACGGCGGACGATGCTGAGCGAGCTCCACCGGCTGCAGGCGGTCTTGAGGCCGGCGTCGGTGTACTCGATGACGATCACGTGGTCGCCGAACGCGGGGGTGAACTCGCCGCAGTTCTTCTGCTGGCCGCACTCTTCGGCGATGGCGAAGTCGAGCCCGTTGGCCTGGCGCTGCCCGGCCAGCTCGCTGGTGTTCTTCTGCCCGATGGCGAGGCCCTTCGCGTGGGCGTGGGCGGAAAGCAGGCGGATGTAGGCCTGCGCGTCGCTGTCGGACAGGAGACCCCGGGAGCGCGTGAAGCTGTCGTAGTTGTCCGGCTCGATCGCCTGGTAGCCCCGCGCGGCGCAGTCGTCGACCCAGGCGTTCACCTTCGCCGCGACGCGCGTGCGCTTGTCCGCGGTGCGCAGGTCGAGCAGCGCCTCGTCCCAGTCCTCGTCGATGACGACGTTGCCGTTCGCGTCGCGCAGCAGCAGGTCGCCCCACTCCCCCTCGGCGCCGGGCTGGGACTGGAAAGCGTTGACGTAGCAGATGTTGTAGAGGCCGGCGGCCGGTGCGGCGGTGTGGTCGCGGCTGACGATCTTGACGCCGCTGGGCGGGGTGTAGGCGCCGCCGATCTGGTAGTCGAAGCCCGCCTTGACCGGTGGCGGGGTGACTGCGGCCGGAGCGGCCGAGGCCGTGCACGCGGTACCGCCGAGGACGGCGGCCGCGAGCGCGGCGCCGGCGAGGAACTGAACGCGGGAGAAGGGCATCATCGAACTCCGGATGATGGTGGGCACGACCCCGCCTCGGACCACGAGCGCGTCCTGGCGACTCAGTCCGGGCTCGCGGCGGAGGCCGACATACCGGCTGGGCGTACCTCTGACGTCGGGCGTCCGTTCCGACGTGCCCAGAAGTAAAGCGAGCAGGACCGGGCATGTCAAGTGCTCGATACTGGGGTTTCTCCGTCGTTAATGGACAGTTTCGAGCACTCGCGGGTCAGTTCGCGCCGACTCCGCGCAGCAACGTGCCGACCAGCAGGTCCGCCGCCTCCGGAGCGCCCGACGGTTGCCGCGACGCGAGGTGCAGCAGCTGGACCAGGAGCTGGTAGACCCAGCCGGCCGGGACGTCCGCCCGGAAGAAGCCCTCGGTGGTGGCCCGCGTCAGAAAGGCTTCCACTTCGGCGATCACCCGGCCGCGACGGTCCTGAATGGACGGTTCGGCGCGCATCCGGGTCAGCTCGACCGGCCACTTGCGGTTGACCTCGATGACGCTTTCGGCGTACCGGTGCAGGGCCACCGGCACGGGCGCCTCGCGCAGCCGCGCGTGCTCGACGGCCTCCTCGATCGCCGTCAGCCGGGCGTCGTAGACCGCGGCCAGCAGCTCGTCCCGGGACGCGAAGTGGCGGTAGACCGTGCGGCGGTCGACGCCGGCTTCGGCCGCGATCGCGGCGACGCTGGCCGCCGGGTCCGCGGCGAGCATGCGCGCGCCCGTCGTCAGGACGGTCTCGAGGTTGCGGACCGCGTCGGCTCTCATGACGTCAAGTTAGCACGCCTTTGTGACTGTAACGCAGCTTACTGTTACGCCTGGAATGCCTTAAGCACGCTAAGCGCTACAGTGATGTGACAAATAGGAGGCATCCCATGATCACTTACGACCAGCTCTTCATCGGCGGCGAGTGGACCGAGCCGAGCGGCCCGGACCTGCTGGACCTCGTGTCCCCGCACGACCGTTCGCTGCTCGGCCGCGCCGCGCAGGCCCTCCCGGCCGACGTCGACCGCGCCGTCGCCGCGGCCCGGGCCGCCTTCGACGAAGGCACCTGGCCACGCACCCCGCCCGCCGACCGGATCGCCGTGCTCCGCCGGCTCAACACCCTGCGCGAGGAGCGCGCGGACGACGTCGCCGCGATCATCTCCGCCGAGAACGGCTCGGCGCTCTGGTTCACCCGCGCCGGCCAGGCCGGGCTGACCCGGCAGGCCGACGCCTATCTGAAGGCGGCCGGGGAGTTCGGCTGGGAGGAGACCTTGGCGCCCTCCGACCCGGGCGCGCCGTTCCGCTCGGTCGTGCGCCGCGAGGCGATCGGCGTGGTCGCCGCGATCATCCCGTGGAACTCGCCGTTCTCTGCCGCGCTGGCCAAGCTCATCCCGGCCCTGCTGGCCGGGAACACCGTGGTGCTCAAGGTTTCCCCGGAGAACTCGCTCAGCATGAACCTGCTCGCCGGGCTGCTGGCCGAGACCGGGCTGCCGCGGGGCGTCGTCAGCGTGCTGCCGGCGGACCGCGAAACCAGCGAGCACCTGGTGAAGCACCCGGACGTCGACAAGGTCGCGTTCACCGGGTCGACGCGGGCGGGCCGCCGGATCGCGTCGCTGGCCGGCGAGCAGCTCAAGCGCGTCAGCCTCGAACTCGGCGGCAAGTCCGCGGCCGTCATCCTGCCCGACGCCGACCTCGGCGCGGCGATCCAGGGCCTGAAGTTCGGGTCCCTGCTCAACAACGGCGAAGCCTGCATCGCCCAGACCCGCATCCTCGCGCCGCGCAGCCGGTACGACGAGGTCGTCGCCGGGCTCAAGGAGATGGTCGAGTCGCTGCAGGTCGGCGACCCCGCCGACGAGAAGACGTTCATCGGCCCGATGGTCCGGCCCGACCAGCAGCAGCGCGTCCGCGACTACATCTCGCTCGGCGTCGAGGAAGGCGCCCGGCTCGTCACCGGCGGCGCGCAGGTCCCGGCCGGGCTGGAACCCGGCAACTACGTCACGCCGACGCTGTTCGCCGACGTCTCGAACACGATGCGCATCGCCCAGGAGGAGATCTTCGGGCCGGTGCTGGTGGTGATCGCCTACGACGACGAAGACGACGCCGTGCGCATCGCCAACGAATCCGAGTACGGGCTCTCCGGCGGGGTCTGGTCCGCGGACGAGGACCACGCGCTGGCCGTCGCCCGCCGGTTGCGGACCGGGACCGTCACGATCAACGGCGCGCCGATCGGTTTCGACGGCCCCTTCGGCGGTTTCAAGGCCAGCGGCGTCGGCCGCGAGTACGGCGCGGTCGGGCTCACGCAGTACATCGAGTACCAGACGGTCACGGTTTGACCCCGCCGATCCGCCCTGGGCACGGGCGGCGTCGGTCGGCGCTACGACCGGGTACAACCGCGATCTTCGCGAAGCCACCGACGAGGGCGCGCGGGTTTCCGTCCGCCGGGCCACGATCGGAGACGACGACCCAGCGAGCGGGTTCTTCGCCGAGGACGGGCCGCCGCCGTGGTGATCAGCCGCGCGCGGGCACGGCGCCGGTGTGGGTGAACTCGACGGTCGAGAGCATCGAGCTGCCGGAAGCGGGCGTGCGCCGCCGGCCGAAGGTGAGCACCTTGGCGGGCTCCACCGCGAAGATCACGGCGTCGTTGCCGCCCTGGCGCAGGCCCTCGTCGCCCACCTCGTACTTCCAGCTGCCGTCCCACTTCTCCAGGTACGCGGCGGCGAGGCGTTCGAGCGTCGGCCGGTCCGTGACGCGGCGCGCCTCCCCCTCGACCATGACGTCGAGGCCGTCGTCCCAGGTGGCGCGGCCGGTCGTCAGCACGACGTGCGGGTTGGCGGTGAGGTTGAGGTACTTCTGTTCCGTGGCACCGGTCCCGAAGCAGAGCGTGCCGTCCAGCCACACCGCGACCAGCGGCGTGACGTGCGGGCGGCCGTCCGCGCGCACGGTCGTGAGCCAGCTGACCTGCGCGGTTTCGAGCACCTCCCGGGTCGTGGCCCAGTCGGTGGGCCGGGTGCCGGGATCGCTGAACCGGTCGTCGAGGTGGATCGTCGGGTCGTTCATCGGTGAACTCCGATCATCGTCGGTCGACGGACGCGCGGTAAGCGGCCTCCAGCTGGGCCGCGACGCCGGGACCGTCCGGCGCCGGTTCGCGCCGGGCGCCCGGTCCGAGGTGGGTTTCCCGCAGTTCGTCCATGAAGGCCTCCCACAGCGGCGGGCCCCCGGCCGTCAGCACCGCGGCGCGCGCGGCGTAGGCGTCGCCCACCGGGAGGTGCCGCGCACCCCACGTGCTGAGCTGGACCAGCACGGGCACCAGCTCGATGGCCTGCTCGGTGAGGCTGTAGGTGACCTTCTGCTTGTGCGTGGGATCGCCGGCCCTGGTGAGCATCCCGTGCTCGACGAGCACGGCGAGCCGGTCGGCGAGGACGTTCGACGAGATCCGCTCGGGGCCGCCGAGCAGCTCGCGAAAGTGCCGCGCGCCGGCGAACACGACGTCACGCAGGACGAGCAGGGTCCAGCGGTCGCCGAAGATCTCCAGCGACAGGTTGATCGGACAGCCCGACCTCATGTCCTTGCGCACTGCTCTCACCTCAGGACTGGTTGCATTACCGCACCAGTATGGCGCACCGCACAAGCGGTGGCAAATCGGCGGTGATGAGGCCAAGTTGGGGTGAGCGGCGCCGAACGGGCCGCGAGAGCCGAAGGGGTTCCGATGACGGACATGAAGCTCGAGATCGCCGTTCTCCCCGTCTCCGACGTCGACCGGGCCAAGCGGTTCTACCTCGCGCTCGGCTGGCGGGAAGACGCCGACTTCGCGGGCGACGGCGGATTCCGCGTGATCCAGCTGACGCCGCCGGGTTCGCCCGCGTCGGTGATCTTCGGCAGCGGGGTCACCGACGCCGCCCCGGGTTCCGCCCAGGGCCTGCACCTCGTCGTCACCGACATCGAGACGACCAGGGCCGAGATCGCCGCGCGGGGCGTCGGGATCAGCGAGGTCTTCCACGACGCGGGCGGCGTGTTCCACCACGCCGGCACCGACGCCCGGGTCGACGGCCCGGACCCCGACCGCCACAGCTACGCGTCGTTCGCCTCGTTCAGCGACCCGGACGGCAACGGCTGGGTGCTGCAGGAGATCACCACGCGACTGCCCGGCCGGGTCACCGACGTGCGGTACTCGTCCGCGGCCGAACTGGCGGACGCCCTGCGCCGCGCCGCGAGCGCGCACGGCGAGCACGAGAAGGAACTCGGCCACGAGGACGCGGACTGGCCGTCGTGGTACGCCGAGTACATGGTGCAGCACGGCCCTTCGGCCGGCTGAAAGACACTCCCGCCGGGTTCCGGCGCCGGCCGGCCGCACGCTCAGCCGATCGGCTCCCGGAAGGGGCGGAAGAACTCGCGCAGCTCCCGGGCGTAGTCCTCCGGCTCCTCGAAGGCCGCGAAGTGCCCGCCGCGGGCGTGCTCGGTCACCCGGGCCACGTTCGCCGTGCGGTCCATCCAGGCCCGAGGCGGCCGGAGGATGTCGCCCGGGAACAGGGAAAAGCCCGACGGCACCTCGACCCGGCGCCGGAGCTGCTCCACCGGGATCGCGGAGTTCGCGTGGTACATCCGCATCGACGACCCGATCGTCCCGGTCAGCCAGTACAGCATCACGTTCGTGAGGATCTCGTCCTTGGTGTACGACCGCTCGATGTCACCGTCGCAGTCGCTCCACGACCGCAGCTTCTCGACGATCCACGCCGCCAGCCCGGCCGGGGAGTCGGTCAGGCCGAACGCCGCCGTCTGCGGCTTGGTGCGGTGCATCGCGGCGTAGGCGCCTTCCGTCGCGCCCCAGGCAGCGGCGGAGTCGAACCACGCGCGTTCCTCCGGCGCCAGTTCCGCCCGGTCGCCCGGGAAGACCGGGATCCCCGCGTCGGTGCGGTGGACCGCCACCACGCGATCCGGGTGATCGAGCGCGAGGTAGCGGCTCACGTGGCTGCCGATGTCGCCGCCCGCCGCGCCGAACCGCGCGTAACCCAGGCCGGCCATCAGCTCGGCCCACAGCCCGGCGACGGCGATGGAGTTCAGCGGCGGCCCGGCCGGCCGGTCCGAGTAGCCGTAGCCCGGCATGTCCGGGACGACGACGTCGAACGCGTCGGCGGGGTCGGCGCCGTGCGCGCCCGGGTCGGTCAGGAGCGGGATGACCTTGCTGTAGCGCCAGAACGAGTCCGGCCAGCCGTGGCTGAGCACCAGCGGCAACGCCGGCGCGGCCGCCTTCGCGTGGACGAAGTGGATGCCGAGGCCGCCGACCGGGACGCGGAAGCGGGGCAGGGCGCGCAGTTCGGCTTCGCGCGCCGGCCAGTCGAACCCGTCCGCCCAGTAGGCGACGAGTTCACGCAGGTAGTCGACATCCGTCCCGAGCGACCAGCCGGCGTCCTCCGGCGAATCCGGCCAGCGTGTCGCACGCAGCCGTGCGCGCAGGTCTTCGAGCACCGCGGGCTCGGTCTTCGGGGCGAACGGCTCAGGCGTGCTCTCCGGCATGCCCGAACCTTACGGCCACCCGGTATTCTTTGACACGAATATTCGCTGTGGAGAATACTCCGGTGCGTGGACCGGATCGCCTCAGCAGTCGGGGACGCCGCGCGGTGGCGGCTCCTGGAGCTGCTCGCCGTGCGTCCCCGGTCCGTCGGCGAGCTGGCCGAGCTGACCGGCGCCCGCCAGCCGCAGACCACCAAGCACCTGCAGACACTCGCGCGCGCCGGTCTCGTCACCGTCCACCCGCTCGGGCAGCGCCGGGTCTACGCGGTCGAAACCGCCCCGCTGGCGGCTCTCGCGCGCGGCGTGGAGACGCTGCTCGAGACGGCCGCGCGAACGAAGCCGAGCGGGACGTCCTCACGCGCTACCAGGCCGCCGTCGAAGGGAACTCCGCGGCTGCGGACGGCCGTGTCTTTTCCTTCGAACGCGTCCTCGCCGCGCCCCCGGACGTCGTCTGGCGGCACTGGGCCGACCCGGACCTGCTGGCGTCCTGGTGGGCGCCGCCGCCGATGACCGTCGTCGAAAGCCGGCTCGAACCGCGGACCGGTGGCCGCGCCGCCGTCGAGTACCGCGACGCCGAAGGGCGGTACCGCGCCGAGGGACAGGTCCACAGCGCGACGGAACCCGCGCACCTCGCGTTCACCCTTTCGGTGCTGACGGCCACGGGTGCGGTCGCGTTCCGTGGACACTACGACCTGGCGCTCACCCCGGCCCCGGACGGCACCCGCCTGCGGCTCGGGCTGCGCGTCACCGACACCACCGCCGGCGCCGCCCTCGCCGTCGCCGGCATCGAACCCGGCTGGAGCCGGGTGCTCGACCAGCTCGCGAACGCCGTCCACTCCCACGAAAAGGACCGAACGCCATGACCGACCGCAAGGTGACCGCGAACCTCAGCCTCTCCCTCGACGGGCGCTACCACGGCCCCGGCGGGCCGGCCGACTTCGGCACGTTCATCCCGTACGTGACCAGCGACGTCGCGCGCGACCAGATGAACCGCATCTGGGAGACCGCGACGACCGCCGTGCTCGGCCGCGGCAACGCCGAAGGGTTCCTGGGGTTCTGGCCGCCGGTCGCCGACGACGAGAACGCCGACCCGCGCGACCGTGGTTACGCGAAGTGGCTGGTGGGTGTGGAAAAGGTGGTGCTGTCGACGACGTTGACCGAGGCGCCGTGGGACCGCGCCCGCGTCGTGAACGCGCCGGCCGCGGACGTCATCCGGGAGCTGAAGGCGTCCGGCGAAGGCGAGATCCTGGTGAACAGCAGCCCGAGCGTCATCAAGCCGCTGCTCGAGGCGGACCTGATCGACCGGCTGTACCTGATGATCTTCCCGGAGATCGTCGGCGGCGGCGAGCGGTTGTTCGAAGACGGCCTGCCGGCGACGTCGTGGACGCTCACCCACCTGGACCCGGGCAAGCTCGGCGAGATGGCGATGGTCTACGACCGGGCCCGTTAGCCCGTTAGCCCGTTGGGTCAGCAGGGTTCGACGGCCCTTCCGGTCGGCGGGCCGAACTCCAGGCGCAGCTTGTCCGTCCGCGGAAGCACGGCCGTGACACCGGTGGCCGGCCGCCAGTCCGCCGGGACGAACACGTACTGGCCGCCGGACTGCAGCAGCAGCTTCAGGCCGGTGTAGCGGTATTTGTACGCGGCCTCGGGCGCGGCGCACCGGGTCTCGGCCGCGATGCCGAGGTTCAGGCTCTCGGCGCTGTAGAGCGTCACGGCCGGCCGGGCCGGGATTCCCGCGGCCGTCTCGAACGCGCGCCGCGTGCCGACCGCGCCCGAGTAGTCGCCGACCGACCAGAACAGCCCGAACGTCACGAGCAGGTACGTCACGACCCACTCCGCGACCGCGAACCCCGGGCTCCAGCGGTGCCAGGCGAACACCAGCAGGACGACACCGGCGGCGAATCCGAGCCCCGGCAGCCCTGCGTACGCCCGGTAGGGCCTGGGGTCCAGGGCGATCGACACGGTGACGCCGACCAGCGCGAGCCCGCCCGCCGCCGCGACCGGGGCGCAGCCTCGCAGCAGCGCCGCCCACGCCGCGTCGGTCAGCCGGTGGCGCAGGTACCGGACGGCGCCGAGCACGACGAGCCCGGCACCGGCCGTCCCGGCGACCGGCAGCAGCAGCCCGTCCACGCCCCGGGCGAGGATCTCGTCGGCGGTCTGCCCGAGCACCGTGTAGTGCAGCCGGAAGTACTCGAAGAACACTTGCGTGTAAAGGAATCCGAAGTAGTACAGCAGCGCCGTGAACAGCGTGACGTTCGCGGCGACGGCGGTGACCACCCGGACCGCCTTCGACCGGCCGGACTCCGCCGGCGCCGCGCGGGGAACCGGCGGGCGCAGGCGCGTCGTGCGGCGGCCCGCCATCCTCAGCCCGTCGTGGTGGTGCTCGTCCCGGCCGCCGACGGTTCGTCCGAAGTGGACGGTTCGGTCGGCGGGCCGGGACACGGGCCGGCGACGATCGTGATCGTCCCGCCGCGCGCCACCGGGTCCGGCCCGATCTCCGGCGAGCACTCGCCGCTGCCCCGGATGACGACCTCGATCCCACAGCCGCCGTCGCACAGCCGTCCCACCTCGTCGAGGATCGACTCCTTGGCGGCGGCCGGGGACGCCAGGGCGAGGGTGCTGTCGTAGTCGATCGGGCTGCCCGGGACGCCGGGCGCGCCGCCGTCGTCGGACGGTTTGGTCTCCACCGAAGACGCCGAAGACGCCGCAGTGGGTCCCGCCGCCCCGGAGCGACCACGGCCACCACACGGTACTTCCAGGTCATCACCGATCACCGCCCTCGAGCACCGGGTGGTCAGTCGACCCGGGGCGGCGCGGCGGATCACCCGACCGGGGCGGGAAGCCGGGTGAAAGATCACCGGCCGGATTGCCGGGGTCCGGACCCGGTGGCAGCGTCGGACGAGCCCGAACCCACACCACCACCACGAACCCCCGGGAGCCCCGTATGACGACGACCGAAATGCCTGCCGTCCACGAGTGCACGGTCAGTGGCTGTTCCTACAACCACGACGGCTGCCACGCCTTCGCGATCACCGTGGGCGGCGACAACGGCTCCGCCGACTGCGGCACCTTCGTGCCGCTGAACACCAAGGGCGGCCTCGACCGGGTCACCGCGCAGGTCGGCGCCTGCTCGCGCGCGGACTGCCGGCACAACAAGGCGCTGGAGTGCACCGCGTCGAGCGTCCGGATCGGTGCCGGCGGCGGCTCGGCGAACTGCCTGACCTACGAGAAGTAGGACGGCCGCCCGGGGTGGCCGCGCGGGCGTCCACCCCGGACTCCGTCACTCGACCGGCTTCCCGGCCGTGGAGACCTCGCGCACGAGCGGCGCGAGGTCGTCCGGCACCGGCGGGATCTCCTCACGCTCGAACCGGCCGGGCCCGGGTTCACGCGCAGGCCGGGTCGAGCTCCGGGACGTCGGCGCGGTTCTGGCAGCCGCGCGTCTCGCGGTGTTCGAGCGCGGCCTCCGGCGTGACGCGGGCCGCGGTGTGCGCGCCGAAGAACCGCTGCGAGATCCGGCCGTCGGCCCGGGTGTCGGCCGCGTGCTGCCACGAGTCCTCGGCATCCATAGTGGACAGTGCGGCGGCCTTGGCGCGCTTGCCGGTCACGAGCACGTCGACGCCGCGCTCGATCGCCGCGCGCGGGCCCGCGCCGCCGGAGCGATCACCAGGACCGACGTCGCGAGCCGCCGCTGTCCGGGCGGGTCATCGGGCCAGCCACTCCGCCAGCCGTGTCTGCGCGACCTGCGCGCCCGGCCCCGGCAGCAGGCTGTCCTTCTCCAGCAGCGTCCCGAAGTAGCGCGCCTGCGGGTCGGAGACGACCTCGCGGGTGTCGGACCGCGCGGCCAGCACCGTGCGGACCCACTCGTCGAGGCCGAACACCTCCGGGCCGCCGATCTCGATCGTGCCGCCGACAGGTCGGCCGGCCGCGGTCCGGCCGACCGCCGCGGCCACCTCGGCGGCCGCGATCGGCTGGACCCCGCCGCCCGGCAGCCGGACCATGCCGTCCACCGTCGAGGTGTCCGCGATGCCGCCGGCGAACTCGAAGAACTGGGTGGCGCGCACGATCGTGTAAGGCATACCGGCGTCCTCGATCAGCGCTTCCTGCGCCACTTTCGCCCGCAGGTAGCCGGACTCCGGGAGCCGCTCCGAACCGACCACGGAGAGCGCGACGTAGTGGCCGACGCCGGCTTCCCCGGCGGCTTCGACGAGGTTTCCGGTCGCGGTGCGGAAGAACCGCAGCACGTCGTCGTCCGCGAACGACGGCGAGTTCGAGACATCCACCAGGACATCCGCGCCCTGCAAGACTTCTTTCAGCCCTTCGCCGGTGATCGTGTCGACGCCGGTGCTGGGCGCGGCGGGCACCGCCTGGTGGCCGTGCTCCCCCAGCCGCGCCACGACGGTCGAGCCGATGAGTCCGGTGCCGCCGATGACGACGATCTTCATGGTCGTTCCTTCCGGTTCGCGCCCCGGCCGGGGCAGCTCTCGTCAGCTAGGACAAGACGGCGGCGAAGTCTGTGACAGCCACCGGGGTGGCGTCGGTCACGGACGCGCGTGGTCACTTCGGGTCGCCCCCCGAGACGAACGCGTCGCGGGGGTGCTCGACCGCGGCGAGCGAGACGATGTCGCGGCCGAAGACCGCGGCCGTCAGCCAGAGGGCCAGGACGCGGATCTTGCGTTCCCAGCTCGGCACGGCGAGCACGTGGTACCCGCGGTGCATCAGCCACGCGGGCAGGCCCTTGATCGTGAGCCGGCGGTACTGGAAGACGCCGCGGCCAAGGCCCAGCGTGGCGACCGAGCCGAGGCTGTGGTGCCGGTACGGCTCGACGGCCCCGCCGTGCAAGGACGCCGCGATGTTGCGGGCCAGGAGTTTGCCCTGCCGGACGGCGTGCTGCGCGTTCGGCACGGTGTACGCGCCCGCTCCGGCGACGAGGTCCGGCACGGCCGCGTCGTCCCCGGCGGCCCAGGCGCCGGGCACGGGCTCGGCGTCGGTGCCGACCCGCAGGTCGGCCCGCACCACGACCAGGCCGCGCTCGTCGTCGGGCAGGTCGGTGTGGTGGTCCACCACGGGGTTGGCCGCGTTGCCCGCCGTCCAGACGATCAGGCCCGAGTCGAACTCCTCGCCGGTCGACAGCACCACGTGCCCGTCGACGGCCGACGTCACGACGGTGTCCAGGTGGACGTGCGCGCCCCGGCGCTCCAGCGAGCGCACCACCCACTTTCCCGGTTCGGCCGTGACCTCGGGCAGGATCCGGCCCGTCGCCTCGACCAGGTGGAACCGGACGTCGTCCGGGGACAGCTGCGGGTACACGCGCAGCAGCGAGTGCGCCAGCGACAGCAGTTCGCCGAACCCTTCGACGCCGGAGAAACCACCGCCCACGAACGTGACCGTGAGCAGCTTCCGGCGTTGCCGCCCTGCCGGCAGGACCGCGGCGCGGTCGAACGCCGTCAGCAGCCGGTCGCGGATCGCCACCGCCTCTTCGACGTGCTTCATCCCGATGGCCTCGTCGGCGATGCCCGGCACCGGGAACTTGCGGGTCACCGCACCGGCCGTGACCACGATCGTGTCATAACCGAGCGCGAACTCCGGGCCGTCCGCGGGCCGCACGGTGACGCTGTGGTGCGCGTGGTCGACGGACGTCACCCAGCCGGCGACGACCCGCGTCCGGCGCAGGTGCCGGCGCAGCGAGACGGCGGCGTGCCGCGCCTCGATCGAGCCGGCCAGCACCTCGGGCAGGAACGGCTGGTAGGTCATGTAGGGGCGCGGATCGACCACGGTCAGCTCGGCCTCGCCCCGGCGCAGGCGTTTCTCCAGCCCCCAGGCGGTGTAGAAGCCCGCGTACCCGCCGCCGACGATCAGAATCCGTTCCACGTCACACCCCGTTTCTTCCCGGTTCACCATGAGGACAAGGCAGCCCGCCGGAACGTGACAGCGACCTGCCTCACACTGCGGCCACCGCTAGGCTCGGCGCCAGGCCCGAAACGGTGTGGCGAAGGGGATTCATGGACGTGACCGCCGACCTGGACGACGCGGCCGCCGTCTTCGCCGAGGTCCGGCCGCGGCTGTTCGGCATCGCCTACCGGATGCTGGGCAGCGTGGCCGACGCCGAAGACCTGCTGCAGGAGGTGTGGCTGCGGTGGCAGGCCTGCGACCGCTCGGCCGTCGGCCACCCGGCCGCCTACCTCGCCACGGCGACCACGCGGCTGGCCATCAACGCGGGCAAGACCGCCCGCGCGCGGCACGAGACCTACGTCGGGCCGTGGTTGCCGGAGCCGGTGGACACCTCGGCCGACCCGCAGCTGGGCGCCGAACGCGCCGCGGCGCTGGAGCTCGCGGTCCTGGTGCTGCTGGAAAGCCTGACGCCGACCGAGCGTGCGGCGTACGTGCTGCGCGAGGCGTTCGACTACCCCTACCGGCAGATCGCCGAGATCGTCCGGACGACGGAGCCGGCGGCCCGCCAGCTGGTCAGCCGCGCCCGCAAGCACCTCGCGGCCGGCCGGCGCGCCCCGGCGAGCGCCCCGGAGCAGCGGCGCCTGCTGACGGCGTTCGTCGCCGCGGCCCAAGCGGGCGACCTGGGGGCGTTGGAGGACCTGTTCGCGGCGGACGTGGTGAGCTACTCCGACGGCGGCGGCGTCGCCCGCGCCTCGCGCATCCCGGTCCGCGGCGCGACCACGGTGGCGAAGTACGTCCGCGCGTTCGCCGACCGGTTCTGGGTGGGCGTGGCGGTGGCGCCGGTGACGGTCAACGGCCTGGACGCGGTGGTCCTGCGGCGCGACGGGGTTGCGTTCGCGGTGCTGGCTGTCGCGGCGTCGGCCGAGGGCATCGACCAGGTCTTCTGGGTGATGAACCCCGCCAAGCTGGCGGCGGTGCAGCCGGTCCGTCCACAGAGGACGGACCGGCTCCCGGTCAGGCCGTGAGGGTGATCGCGGCGTCCGGTTCCGAGACCCGGAAGCTGAAGCTCTCCTCCAGGTACAGCGTCACGTTCTCGGCGTCGTGGTGGCTGTAGCCGACCGCCAGGTCCTGCCCCAGCTCCAGGAAGAAGTCGCCGCCCGCGAGGCTCAGGACCATCGCGCCGTCCAGGCCGGGGGCGCGGACGATCTTGCCGCCGCCGAGGACGCGGCGGACGTGGTCGAAGACCAGCTGGCCGCCGTGCTCGGTGCTCTCCACGATCCGGGTGTAGCCCGACGGGCCGATCGCGAGGCCGTACGGGCCGTCGATGCCCGCGCGGCGCAGCGTGTCCACCGCCCGGGCGATCACGCCGGGGTACGCCTCGGCGTTCTCCCCCAGCACGGGCTTGTCGTAGGGGCACGTGTCGGCGATGCCGGTCATCCCCGCCGACGCCCAGCCGTGGAACACCGCGCGGTTCTCGATCATCGCGATCTGCTTCGCGGCGCGGTCGAGGTCGTCGAACTCGAGGTCGTCGGCGCCGCGCTCGGCGTCGTCGAGTTCCGCGCGGGACACCGTGAACGGGACGCGGACCTCGGCCAGCGGCAGGACCCGGCGCTGCCGCACGACGACACCCTCCTCGCCGTCGGGCAGGGACGACTCCTTGAGCGAGGTCGTCCGGCCCAGGTCGGTGGCGGAGTACTGCCAGCCGTGCGGGCCGGCGACGTCGACCAGGCGGCGGGCGGCGAGGTGCGTGTGCAGCCGTTCGCGCGCCTCGGCGTCGACCTCCTTCCACCCCGCGTCCGAGATCGGGGCCAGACCGCGCATCAGGTGGTTCATGTTCAATCCCGTTCCTTGAGGCTGCCGATACCGAGTGAGCCGTCGCCGGGGCCGGTACCGAGTTCCGCTTCGACGTACCCTTCCGGGTCGATGTCGCTGACGTCCAGGTCGCGCGCACCCTCGTGCCGCCGCTTGAACTCGACGAACTTGCGGCCGAGCTCTTCGCGCAGGCCGGGGTCGGCGTGCCGGCGGAAGTCGGCCAAGCCCTCGTCCTCCTCCTCGGCCATGTGCTCACTGTTCGCCATCCTGGCCTTCCGGACGGCGTCGAGCCAAGCGGTGCTGCCGACGGGGTGCAACGCGGCCTCGTGGACGCCGTCGCGGATGTCGTTGTGGTCGCCGATCGCGTCGAGGGTCTCCTCTTTCGCGTCTTCGCCGCGGCGGAGCAGGTGCGGGTAGAAGATCTCCTCCTCCGCCCGCGCGTGCACGTCGAGGAGGTCGGCCAGCGGCTGCCAGACCTTCGCCAGCTCGCCGGCGTCGGAGATGTCGTCCATGCGCGCGAACTGCCGCCGGAACCAGTCGTGGTCGTCGAGGATGAGGCTGGTGATGTCGGCCATGCGGTCAGCCCCTGACCCGCGGTGTGGTGGAAGTAGCCATGCCCGTCTCTACCCCGTCCCCGGCCTCGGAAAACACCGGACCGCCAGTCTCCGGTGCGCCCGGGTGGCCCGCCCGGCCGGACGCGGGGTTTTCACCCTTACGAGGGTGCCGGTGCCCGGGGTCCGGGTCGGGTAGCCTACGGACGCGTTCACGAAGTGAACACGCTATTCAGGCCCTCGATCACCGTCCGCCGGAGGCTCCCCGTGACCAAACCGACCCGGTCGCCGGAGGCCAGCCGCGCCGATCAGGCGGACATCCAGGCGGTGAGCCGCGTCAGCCAGATCCTGGCGCTGTTCGACCCGGCGACGCCCGAGGTGACGGCCGGCGAGATCGCCGAACGGCTCGGCCTCAACCGCACCACCGCGTACCGGTACTGCACGTCCCTGGTCGCGGCCGGCCTGCTCGAACGCAGCGCCGAAGGCGGGTACGTGCCCGGTGGCCTGCTGCTGCAGCTGGGCGCCTTCGCGATCGGTCACCGCCGGGTCGTCAACCTCGCCCCGCGGCACATGCAGGCGCTCTCGCGCGCCACGCAGACCAGTGTGGTGCTCAGCCTGTGGGGCCTCACCGGGCCGGTGGTCTCGCGGGTCGAGGAGAACGTCTCGACGATCGTCGTCGTGTCGGTGCGCGTCGGCAGCCACCTGCCGCTGGACACGGCGCAGAGCAAGGTCTTCCTCGCCTACCACGCCGACCAGCTGTCGATGGAACGCCTGATGGCGAACCTGTCCGGCTCGGCGCGCGAAGAGCTGCGCGACGACGTCGAGCGTGTTCGCGAAGTGGGTCACTGTTCCGCGATGAGCACACCGGGCGTCGTCGCCGTGGCCGCGCCGGTGTTCGACGAGTACGGCATCTGCGCCACCATCGCCATCGTCGGCCCGGACAACACGCTCTCGATGTCCGACGACGCCCCCGAGCTGCGGGTCGTCGCCGACACGGCGCGCGAGCTGACCCACGAACTGGGCGGCCACTACCGCCCGGACGACCTCGGCGCCCGCGCGGTGTAAGGCCCGGCAACGCCGTGTCGGCCACTCCCGTCACAGTGGTGGCCACTCCGGTCGACGAGTCGGCCATTCGCGAACGACCGAACCCGCCCGCAACGGCCGACACGAGCAGCGGGACTACCGGGCGGACGGCCTCGGCCAGTGCGCGGTGTAGGGCAACCAGGCGGGCGGCGACACCGGCGGGATCTCGGCGTACTCCCGCGCCCCGGCCAGCGCGCTGCCCACGAACTCCGCCAGGTCCAGGCCCTCGAGCCCGGCGACCAGCTCCCCGATCACCCCGGGACCTTCGACCCACAACGCCGTGACGACCTCGACGGCCGACGCGCCCGAGGCGAGGAACCGCCGGACGTCGGCCGCCGTGCGGGCGCCGTTGGTGCCGATCAGGGGCACGTCCTCCCCCAGGGCCAGGCGCGTCTTGCCGACCCAGTACAGGCTCATCGGCAGGCAGCCCGGCGAACTCCACGCGCCCCAGGAGCCGAGGACCGCGCCGCCGTCCAGGTCGGGCAGGAAGCCCGGGTAGCGGCCGACCAGCCCGATCGCGTCCGCGCCCGCCGAGCGGGCCGCGCGGGCGAGCGCGACGACGTCGGACGCCTGGCCGGGCAGCTTCACGAACAGCGGGACTTCGACGGCGTCCCGCACCACGCGCACCGCTTCGCCCACCGCGTCCGCTTCGGTCAGCTGACGCACCGCGGACGCCTCGCGGCCGTGCGGGGCGCCGATGTTCAGCTCCACCGCAGGCACCACTGACGCCATCGCGTGGCCGATCCGCGCGGCCGCCGACGGGTCCCCGAGGGTGATGCTGCCGAGGACCGGGCAACCTCGCGGGGCGCCGTGGGCCACGCCGTCGGAAAGGACCGAAAGCCAGCTGTCCAGGTCCACCTGGGCCAGGCCGGAGCGGTTCAGCAGACCGTCACCGAGCCGCGCTTCGCCCGGCGGTCGCACCGTGCCGCCGGGCGAAACGAACGCGTAGTCCGCGATGTCCAGCTGCCGCCGGGCGGCGGCGCTCTCGTTGACCGACTTCGCCACCACCGCCCCGGCCCTCGCGTCGACGCAGGCGAACAGCCCTTCGCGGGTCATGGTCAGCTCGGACGAACCGACCCAGACCGGGTTGGCGGTGGCTAGGCCGGCGACCTGTCCGATCAGGACAGTGCCGGGATCGTGCTGTCGTCGCCCATGTCGACGTCCTTGGTCTCCGGGCCGAGGAACCCGCCCAGGCTGATCAGCACCCCGGCGAGGGCGATGAGCACCGCCGGGGCGAGGTGCGCGGGCATGACGCCGTCGAACCGCTGCAGGTAGAACTGGTAGAACGCCGGGGCGATGAGCGCGAGGCTGTAGCCGACGCCGTAGCCGGTGGAGCGGATGCTCGCCGGGAACCGCTCGGTCAGGTACGCCGCGATCGGGCCGAACGTGCCGACGGTGAAGATCCCGATCAGCACACCCCAGCCGAGCGCCGCGCCGAACCCGCCGTTCGACGCCATCAGCAGCGTGTAGGACCCGGCGCCGATCACCAGCACCGCCAGGCCGTACCCGATGTAGAACCGCCTTCGCCCGATGCGCTGGGACAGCAGTCCGAAGAACGGGTAGGAGAGCGCGGCGGCGGCGTTGATGACGAGCATCGTCATCGTGACCTCCTTGCTGGAGAGCAGGAGGTGCGATTTCAGCTGCGCGGGCGTGACGGCGGCTTCCATGTTGGTCGCCAGCCACGTGCCGGTCATCAGCACGAACACCTGCGCCAGCGCCCGCGGGTACTTCACCAGCAGCCGGACGAACGGCATCTTGTGCTTCTCGCCGGTCAGCTCGGCCGGCGTCTCGTGCACGTTCTTGAGGTAGTAGCGGAACAGCACGGCCGCCAGCGCCGCGCCGACGAAGAACGGGATCCGCCAGCCCCACTGCACGTAGGCGCTGTGTAGGCCGACGGACGGCAGCAACTGCAGCATCAGGAGCGTGATCGCGGCGATCACGGCGTACGCGGCGGGCGAGGTCGACGTGATGATCGAGGCGTAGAGGCCGCGCTTGTGCTTCGGGCTCCACTCCATCGCGAGCGGCACCGCGGTCGTGTACTCGCCACCGAGGAAGATCCCGTCGACGAACCGCAGGCCGATGAGCAGGCCGACCGACCACACCCCGATCGTCTCGTGGCCGGGCAGGCACGCGGTCAGCAGCGTGATGACGCCGAAGCCGCCGACCGCGACCAGGGTCGTGCGCTTGCGCCCGACGGTGTCGGCGAAGTGCCCGAAGATGATCGCGCCGAGCGGACGGCCGATGAGCGTGGACGCGAACACGAGCGACGCCAGCAACGCCGTCGTGCTCGCGCTGAGGTTGGCCGCCTGGAAGTACGCCGTCGCCGGCGCGAGCACCACGATCGGCAGGTAGATGTCGAACTGGTCGACGAAGTAGGCGAGGGTCCCGCCGCGGACGGCGGCGCGCACCTTGGCGCTGTCCGGGCCGTGCGGGACGCGGGGGCCGACGTCGTCCACAGCCGTCGATCGCGGCTCTGCGGCGGGGGGCGGTAGGGACATCGTCGTCCTCCGAGGGGCTCTGGCTACTCGCAGCGCGTGGGTGACCACACCGGGTGCAATCCGAACTGCGAGTTCACGAAGTGAACAACAGATACCGTAAACACGAGATCCTCGCCGCACAAGAGGGTCCTCAGGGTTGACAGACGGTCTTATAGTGAACTTCGAATTCACAATGCGAACGAAGGGCGGCCTCATGAGCCAGCGTCCCGCCATCACCTCCGTCCTGGACGGCCTGGTCGACATGCACGTCCACTCCGGGCCCAGCCCGTTCCCCCGCCGCTTCGACCACGTCGAGGCCGCGCAGGACGGCGCCCGGATCGGGATGCGCGCGATGGTCGCGAAATCCCACCACCACAACACCCAGATGGACGTCCTCGCGATGAAGGGGCGCCTCGCAGGCGTCGCGGCGGACGTCTACGGCGGCATCGCCCTGAACAGCACCGTCGGCGGGCTCAACGTGCACGCCGTGCGCATGTGCCTGCGGATGGGCGGCAAGGTCGTCTGGTTCCCGACCATCTCCTCGGGCCGGCACATCGACTGCCACCCCGAAGACGGCGCGTTCCCGACCACCACCGTGCCGCTGACGCTGGAGCGCATCGACATCGTCGACGAGAGCGGCGAGCTGAAGCCCGCGGCGATCGAGATCCTCGACGAGATCAAGGACCAGCAAGCTGTCCTCAACGGCGGGCACATGTACCCCGAGTACATCCGCACGCTGTTCACGGCGGCGAAGGAACGCGGCATGAAGCGGATGGTCGTCAGCCACCCCGACTTCGTGATCGGCGCCGAGCCGGAGCTGTGCCGCGAGCTGATCGAGCTCGGCGCGTTCGTCGAGCACGAGGTCGGCATGTACGACCCCGAAGGCACCCAGAAGTGGGACCCGAAGCAGCTGCTGACCTGGGTCGAGGCGCTCGGCCCCGAGCACATCGTGCTGGCCTCGGACTTCGGCCAGAAAGCCAACCCCAAGCCGGTCGACGCCTGGATGCGCGTCGGCGAGGCGCTGCTCGACCTCGGCCTGCCGGAGAAGGACCTGCGGCGCATGGTCCGCGACAACCCGGCGTTCCTGCTCGACCTCGACGCCTGAGCGAAAGGACCCCCCGTGTACGAAAAGGACGATCCCCGATCCGCGCTCGCGACGGCCACCGCGCCGGGGCCGGACAGCGGCGCCGCGATCGCCGCCGCGCAGTACCTCGACCTGCACGACAACGAGGTCGTGCGCGCGCAGAACGTCATCCTGATCCACACCGAGGCGCACTCCGGTGACGACCTCGACAACGGCTACCTCGCCGGCGAGCTCGCGATCATCGTGACCGGCGCCTCCCCCGCGTTCACCCTGTTCACCGACGACGGTGCCACCCGGATCGCCGAACCCGGGCTCGTCGTCACGCCGCCCGGCGCGTCCCGGATCAGCGTCGAAGGCGACGGCCCGCTCGTCCGCCTGGTCGAGGCGACCGAACGCGACTGGCGCGACCGGCCCGCCAACGCCGGCGCGTACGCCGAAAACCACCCGCGCGTCACGCTCTTGCAGCGGTGGCCGGAACCCGCCGGCGGGAACCGCGTGCGGTTCTACCCGCTCTCCGAGGTCCCCCAGGACCCGAAGCGGTTCGGCCGCATCTTCCGCACCCGGGCGTTCATGGTGAACTTCCTGCCCGAGCAGGACGGCCCGCGCGACCCGCGCAGGCTCTCGCCGCACCACCACGACGACTTCGAGCAGCTTTCCCTTGCGGTGCAAGGCGAGTACGTGCACCACATCCGCACACCCTGGCTCAACGACCGCACCACGTGGCACGACGACGAGCACGTGCGGATCGGCAGCCCGTCCGTCACGATCATCCCGCCGCCCACCGTGCACACCTCCGAGGCGAGCGACCCGGGTGTCAACCAGCTGATCGACATCTTCAGCCCGCCGCGGGTGGACTTCTCGGAGAAACCGGGCTGGGTCCTGAACGCCGACGACTACCCGATGCCGTGACCGCGCGCACCGGAGCCGGGCTGCTCGACCGCCCGGCCACTCCCGTGGGTACCTGGCTGAAGATCGCCTCGGGCGAGCCGGTCGAGATCATGGCGTACGCCGGGTTCGACTTCGTCGTGATCGACCTGGAGCACGCGCCGCTCGACCTGCAGACCGCGTACCGGCTGATCAACTCGGCCGCCGCGCTGGGCGTCACACCCATCGTGCGGGTGCCGGACACGACCGCGTCGACCATCCAGAAGATCCTCGACGCGGGCGCCATGGGCATCCTCGTGCCGCACGTCGACACGGTGGAGCAGGCGGCCGCCGTCGGGCGCGCGTGCCGGTTCCCGCCGCACGGCGTCCGCGGTGCCGGCGGTACCAGCCGCGCCGGGGCGTGGGGCCTGCGCCCGAACGCCGAGTACCTCGCCACCGGCAACGACGAAGTGCTGTGCATCCCGCAGCTCGAGAGCGTCGAGGCGATCAAGGCCGCGCCGGAGATCCTGGCGCTGGACAGCGTGGACGCGGTGTTCGTCGGCGCGGCGGACCTGTCGATGTCGATGGGCTCGACGCCGTCCTCGCCCGAGGTGCTCGACCTGATCGCGTCGGCGATCGAAGCCGCGCACGCCGCCGGCAAGCGCTGCGGGCTCGCGTTCGGCGGGGTGCCCGAGCGGGCCGCGCAGGCCGTGCGCGACGGCTGCGACTTCGTCCTGCTCAGCAACGACACGACGATGCTGGCGGACGCCGCGCGGACCCTGGTAAAGGCGTTCCGGGAAGCGACCGGATGACGCTCTCGTTGCCGCGCAACGCGTTGTCGATCGCGGAACTCGACGACCTCGACCACGACGGCGTGGTCCGGTTCGTGCGCGGGCTCGAAGACGCCGGGCACCGGATGGTCTGGATCCCGGAGGTGGCGGGGCGCGAAGCGTTCACGACGGCCGCTCTCGTGCTCCAGTCCACCGAGCGGCTGGTGGTCGGCAACGGCGTCGCACGCGCTCTCGAACGGGTGCCGAAGTCGGCCGCGTCCGCGGCGCGGGACCTCGCCGCCGGTTATCCCGGCCGGTACGTGCTGGGGCTCGGGGTCAGCGGGGCGGTCCGCGAACGCGGGGTCGGACCGCTGCCGTTCCTCCGCGACTACCTCGACGGGGTCGGGGCGACCCTGCCCCGGGCCGTGCCGCGGGTGCTCGGCGCGTACTCGGAAGGGATCACCCGCCTGGCCGCCGAACGCGCCGACGGCCTGATCACGTTCCTCGTCACGCCCGAGCACACCCGCTGGGCGCGCGAGACGATCGGGCCGGACCTGTTCCTGTCGGTCGTCCAGTGGGCGGTGGTGGGCCGTTCGCGGGCAGCGGCCCGCGACGTCGCCCGCGAGCGCCTCGCCTACTACCTGACCCTGCCGCACCAGCTCGCGAAGCTGACGCGGCTCGGCTTCACCGACGCCGACCTCACGCCGCCGGGCTCCGACCGGCTGCTCGACGCGCTCGTCGCGTACGGCACGCCGGAGCAGGTGCGCGAGTCGTTGCGGCAGCAGTACGACGCGGGCGCGACGCAGGTCGCGGTCAGCCTGGTCGGCCCGCTGGACGACGCCAAACTCGACGCTTACCGAGCCCTCGCCGAACAGGAGAACTGATGCGGGCAGCGGAAAAAGTCATCATCACGACCGCCATCACCGGGTCGGTGAACATCCCGTCCCAGAGCCCCTACCTGCCGTTGTCCGCCGCCGAGGTGAGCAAGGCGGCGCTGGAGGCGATCGCCGCCGGGTCCGCTGTCGTGCACCTGCACGCCCGGCACCCGGACGGGCGGCCCGCGTTCGAACCCGAAGTCTTCGACGAGATCCTCGAGCCGATCACCGCGGAGACCGACGCCGTCATCAACATCACCACCGGCGGCGCGTCGTCGATGACCATGGACCAGCGGCTCGCGGCGGCCCACCACGTGCGGCCCGAGCTCGCGTCGATGAACATGGGGTCGATGAACTTCGTCTACTCGGGCATCGCCGACAAGGTCACCGAGTGGCAGCACGACTGGGAGAAGCCGTACGTCCTCAACACGTACTCCCACCCGTTCGTGAACACCTTTGACAAGATCGAGCACACCCTGCGCACGCTCGGCGCGGCGGGCACCCGGTTCGAGTACGAGTGTTACGACATCGGGCACCTGTACTCGCTCGCCCACTTCGTCGAGAAGGGCCTGGCGAAACCGCCGTTGCTGATCCAGGGCGTGTTCGGCGTCCTCGGCGGCATCGGCGCCGACCACGCGAACCTGGAGCACATGGTGCGGATCGCCGACAAGCTCTTCGGCGACGACTACCAGTTCTCGGCGTTCGCGGCCGGCCGCGAACAGCTGGCGTTCGGCACACACAGCGCATGGCTCGGCGGGCACGTGCGGGTGGGCCTCGAAGACAGCCTGTGGATCGGCAAGGGCCAGCTCGCGGAGAGCAACGCCCAGCAGGTGCGGAAGATCCGGGCCGTCGTCGAGGACATGGGCAAGCAGATCGCCACCCCGGACGAGGCGCGGGCGATGCTCGCGCTTCGCGGGGCCACCGTCGAAAACAAGGAGAATTCATGAGCACCCCCCTGCTCGCGGGCAAGGTCGTCCTCGTCGTCGGCGCCAGCTCGGGCATCGGCGCGGAAGCGGCGCGCGTCTTCGCCGAAGACGGCGCTTCGGTGATGCTCGTCGCCCGGACCGAGGAACCCCTTGCCGCGCTGGCGAAAACCCTCGACGCGGCGGGCCACGACGTCGCGTACACGACCGGCGATGTCGCGGACGCGGACAGCGTCGCGGCGTTCGTCGACGCGACGGTCGCCCGCTTCGGACGCCTCGACGGCGCGTACAACAACGCCGCGATGGGCCAAGGCGGCCGGCTCGACGCGGTACCCGAGGCGGACTTCGACCGGATCATGGCGGTGAACGTCAAGGGCACCTGGCTGTGCCTGCGCGAGGAAGTGCGGGTGATGGAGGCGCAGGGCTTCGGCGCGATCGTCAACGTGAGCAGCATCGGCGGCCTGCGCGGCAGCTCCGGCATGGGCGCGTACCAGGCCACCAAGCACGCGGTCATCGGCCTGACCCGCACCGCCGCGCACGACTTCGGCCCGCTCGGCATCCGCGTGAACGTCATCGCCCCCGGGCCGACCGAATCCCCGATGCTGGACGAGCTGCGCCGCACCATCCCAGGCGGTGTGGAGGCTCGGATCGCGGCGACGCCGTTGCGGAAGGCGGGCACCGGAGCGGAGGCCGGCGCCACGGCGGCGTTCCTGCTCAGCGACCGGGCGAGCCACCTCAGTGGCGTCGTCCTCCCGGTGGACGGCGGGTTCCTTGCCTGACTTGCCCGGAACCCTGCGGCTGCCCGCGCGGGTGCACTTCGGTTACGGCGCCCGCGCCCAGCTGCCCGGGATCGTGGCCGGGCACGGCACGCGGGTGCTCGCCGTCGTCGACCCGTTCCTCGAAACCACCCCGCACTTCGCCGCCATCCTCGGCGCCCTGACCACGGCCGGGCTCGACGTGCGGACGTACTCCGCCATCACCCCGGAACTGCCCGTCGGCACGCTGACCGCGGGCGCCGCCGTCGCGCGGGAGCACGAAGCGGAGGTCGTCCTCGCGATCGGCGGGGGCAGCGCGCTCGACGCGGCCAAACTGATCGCGCTGCTCGCGGTGCACGACGGCCCGCTCGCCCGGTTCTACGGCGAGAACCTGGTACCCGGCCCGGTCGCCCCGGTCGTCGCGGTGCCGACGACGGCGGGCACCGGGTCGGAAGTGACGCCGGTGGCCGTGGTGTCCGACCCGGACCGCGAGCTCAAGGTGGGGATCTCCAGCCCGTTCCTGGTGCCGGCCGCGGCGGTGGTCGACCCGGAGCTCACCCTGGGCGCGCCGGCCGGTGTCACGGCGTTCTCCGGCATCGACGCGCTCGTGCACGCGGTCGAGTCGTACACCGCCCGGCCGCTGCCCCTCGACTGGTCCGCGCCGCTCCCGGTGTTCACCGGGCGCAACGCCCTCACCGAGCCGATCGCCTTGCGGGCCGCGGAAAAGCTGGGTCCGTGGCTGCCCACGGCCGTCCGCTCGCCGGGCGACCGGGACGCCCGGCGTGAGGTCGCGCTGGGCGCGTTGCTGGCCGGGATCGCCTTCGGCTCGACCGGGACGCACCTGTGCCACGCGATCCAGTACCCGATCGGCGCGCTGACCAAGACCCCGCACGGGCTCGGCACGGGGCTGCTGCTCCCCTACGCGCTCGACGTGCTCCGCGCCGAACCCGAAGCAGCCCAGCGGATCGCGCGGCTCGGCGCCGCCGTGGAAGGGATCCCGGAGCGGGACGCCTCGGCCGAGCGGACGATCGCCCGCGTCGCCGGGATCAACCGGGCGATCGGCGTACCCGCGACGCTCGCCGAGCTCGGCATCGGGCGCGACCAGCTGCCGCAGATAGCCGAGCTGGCCCTGAAGTCGGCGCGGCTGCTGGCGATCGCGCCGGTCGAGCCGACGCGGGAGCTGCTGCTCGACATCCTCCGGCGCGCCCACTCCGGAGCCCTCGACGATCGGAGCGCGGCGTGAAATCGCAGGTCAAGGCCCTCTTGTCCCTCTGAGGAGCTACCGCGGCTGTCCGTCACGGAGTGATGTGGCACCGCCCGCCGCGCTCGTAATCTCGCCGTACTCCACAAGGAAGTCCGGCGAGAGGAACCCGATGACCACCCTGACCGAGCGGAAGCCCCGGCTGCAGCGCTTCCGGTTCCCCGTGCTGCTCGTCGCCACCGCCGTGCTGCTGGTCGCGGCCCGCGGGCTGGACGCGCTCGTGTCCGGGGTGCCGATCCTGCGCCTGTTCGTCGGGGTCGGCGCGGCCGCCGGGGCCGTCGTCGCCTACAAGTGGGTGGCCCGGCGGGTCGAGAAGCGGGACGAGATCACCGAACTCGCCACCGCCGGGCGCTGGGGCGGCCTCGGGCGCGGCGCGCTCATCGGCGGCGCCGCCTTCGTGGGGACCATGCTGCTCGGCATCATCTTCACCCACGCCGACATCAGCGGCGGCTCGTTCTGGGCCTGCCTGGGCGTGGCCGGCTCGATGGCTTCCGTCGCGGTCACCGAAGAACTGCTGTTCCGCGGGGTGCTCCACCGCATCCTGGAGCAGCGCGCGGGCAGCGTCATCGCGATCGTGGTCTCGTCGCTGCTGTTCGGCCTGACGCACCTGATCAACGGCAACGCCACGCTCTGGGGCACCCTCGCCATCGCCGTCGAAGGCGGCACGATGCTGGCCGTCGCCTACACCGCCACCCGGTCGCTGTGGGTGCCGATCGGCCTGCACTTCGCCTGGAACTGGCTGCAGGGCGGCGTGTTCGGCACCGCGGTCTCCGGCGCCGACAGCGAACCCGGCCTGCTGCGCACCGTCCTTTCCGGACCGGACGCGCTCACCGGCGGCTCGTTCGGCCCGGAGGCCGGCCTGTTCGCGCTGCTGTGCTGCCTGGTGACGACAGCGCTGCTGCTGCGCCGCGCCAAGCTCATCCCTCGGCGCTGACCAGCCCGGTCCGGTAGGCCAGCACCACGGCCTGCACCCGGTCCCGCAGGTCCAGCTTGGTCAGGATCCGCGAGACGTACGTCTTCACCGTCTCCACGCTCAGCACCAGCTCGGCCGCGATCTCGGCGTTCGACAAGCCGGCGGCGATCAGCTTCAGCACTTCCAGCTCCCGTCGGGCGAGCCCCTCCAAGGGACCGCCGGCGGGAGCAGCCGGGCGGATCCGGTCGGCGTACCGGCCGATCAGCGTCCGCGTCACCGACGGCGCGAGCAGCGACTCGCCCCGGGCGATCGTGCGCACGCCTTCGACGAGCTCGTCCAGCGGCGCGTCCTTGAGCAGGAACCCGCTCGCCCCCGCGCGCAACGCGTCGTAGACGTACTGGTCGACGTTGAACGTCGTGACCACCAGGACCTTGGCCGGGTCGGCCGCTCCGGGGCCGGCGATGCGGCGGGTCACCTCGATCCCGTCCAGCAGCGGCATCTGGATGTCCATCACGACGACGTCCGGATGCAGCCGGTCGAACTCGGCGAGCGCTTCGCGGCCGTTCGCGGCCTGGCCGACGACTTCGAGGTCCGGCTGGGCGCCGAGGACCGTCACGTAGCCCGCGCGGATCAGCTCCTGATCCTCGCAGATCAGGACGCGGATCGGGCCGTCGGTCATCGGTCTCTCCTGGCGGGGATCTGGGCGGGAATCTGGGCGGGAATCTGGGCGCTGACCACGAATCCGTCCCCCGACGGGCCCGCGGTGAACCGGCCGCCGAGCGCGTCGACCCGGTCGCGCAGCCCGGCCAGCCCGCGGCCGCCGGAACCGAGCGCGCCCGCCGCCGTCGCCGGGCCTTCGGTGCTCACCTCGATTTCGAGGAGGTCCGCACCGTAGCCGACGCGCACCTCGGTGGGGCGGCCGGCGGCGTACTTGGCCGCGTTGGTCAGCGCCTCCTGCACGATCCGGTACGCCGTGAGCTCGGTTTCCGCCGGCAGCGCCGGACGTTCGCCCTCTTCGACGAGCCGCACCGCCCGCCCCGGCTGGTCGACGAGGGTGCGCAGCGCGCTCAGGCCGGGCGTCCGCGCGCCGGTCGCTTCCAGGACGCCCAGCAGGAACCGCAGCTCGGTGAGCGCGTCGCGCCCCGAGCCGGTGATGGTGGTGAGCACTTCGGGGACGCGCTCGGGCGGGAGGTACCGGGCGGCGTCGGCCTGCACCACCATGGCGGTGACGTGGTGGGTCACGACGTCGTGCAGTTCGCGGGCGAGCCGGGCGCGTTCCTCCGCGGCGGCGGCGCGCGCGGTGAGCCGTCGCCGTTCGGCTTCTTGCCGGCGCCGTTGCCGCACCAGCGCGCCCAGCAGCCAGAACAGCGTCAGCACCGTGTAGTAGATGGCGTAGTCGAGCAGCCCCGACGGCGATCCGCGAAGGGCCAGCACGACCGCGAAGACGACGTAGCCGGCGGTCGCGATCGCCGGCAGCGCCCGGCGAAGCCGTTCTTCGTGCGCTCCGGCGGAATACAGCGCGAAGTACAGCGCGAGGGTGCCGACGGTGGTGGGGTACGCGAGCACCTCGTGCGCGGCGAAACAGATCGCGGTCACCCCGAACGCCGCGGCGGGCCACCGGCTCCGCACCGCCAGCGGCAGGGTCTGCCCGAGCACCAGCACGACCGCGAGGAACCCGCCCTCTTGTCGCGGCAGATCGCCGAACTGGGCACCGAGCATCGCGAGCCCCGGCACGAACGCGGCGGCCGTGACGAGCACGGCGAGCCCCCGGTCCCGGGCTTCGAGCGAGACACTCGCCCACCGGCTCCGGAGACGTCCCAGCTTCGGCATGGCGGGGAGCCTAGCGAGACCCGGGCTTCCCCCGGCCGCCTCGGGCCGGAAAGCTGATCGACCGGCGACGACGCACGGGAGGATGCATGACCACGACTCCGGACGGCACCCCACAGTCGGCTTGGCAGCTGCTGGCGCCGGTGCTCGATCTGGTCACCCCGCTGGCCGTCCGCGCGGCCGCCACGGTGGGGGTGGCCGACCACGTGGCGGACGGCCCGGTGCCCGTCGACGAGCTGGCCCGCCGCTGCGGCACCGATCCCGACGCCCTCGACCGGTTGCTGCGGCACCTCGTCGCCCACGGCGTGTTCACCGAGCCGGCCCCTCGGACGTTCGGGACGAGCGAACTCGCGGCCCTGCTGCGCTCGGACCATCCGTCCGGGATGCGGGTCGGCCTGGACCTCGAGGGGTTCGGCGGGCAGATGGACCTGGCGTTCACCGGGCTGCTGCACACCCTGCGCACCGGCGGCCCCGCGTGGGAGACGGTCTTCGGCACCCCGTTCTGGGAGTACCTGGCCGCCCGTCCGGCGATGGCCGCCTCCTTCGACGCGACGATGGCGGCCGGGACGGACTACGTGATCGACGCGGCCGCGGGCTACGACTGGTCCGGCGCCCGCCACGTCGTCGACGTCGGCGGCGGCACCGGAGCGCTGCTGGCCGCGGTGCTCGAGACCGACCCGGCGCTGCGGGGCACGCTGGTCGACCTGCCCGACACCGTGCGACGCGGCCGGGAGCACCTGGCGGCCCGGGGACTCGGCGACCGGTGCGCCTTCGCGGGCCAGAGCTTCTTCGACCCGCTGCCCGAGGGCGGGGACGTCTATGTGCTCAGCAGCGTCCTGCACGACTGGGCCGACCGCGACGCGGCCCGGATCCTCGGCCGCTGCGCCGAGGCGGCCGGCGCCGGCGGCCGGGTGCTGATCCTCCAGCAGCACGGCACCGAGGGCGGCGACCGCGCGGAGATGGACCTCCGGATGCTCGTGTTGTGCGGCGGGCGCGAGCGCGGCCTGGACGACTACCGCGCGCTCGCGGCCGGCGCCGGCCTGACGGTGGCCGCCGTCCGGACGACGCCGCTGGGCCAGGTCGCCATCGACTGCGCGCCGGTCGCCGGCTGACCGATCCGGCGCCGGTCACGATGATCTCCGTGCCGGGCGGCGTCCGGGCGGCCCGGCTTACCTCGGCGCCACCGGCCGTCACCCGGGTGGGGGACATGGGTTTTGCCGGGTCGCGGGGCGGGTAGCCAGCCCGCGGCCGGACGCGACGCGTCCCCGGAGAAGGAGCGGTTCGTGGTCCTCATCGGCATCACCCTCGGCGCGACCGGGCTGGTCCTCGGCGTCGGCGTGCTCTTCCTGCTCGGCCTGCTGCTCCTCGTCGGCGGGCTGATGTTCCACCTGCTCGCCAAAGAGACCGTTTAGTCACCACTCCCGGTCGCGCAGGTACGCCGCGATCCGGACGCGCAAGCCGCGGACGTGCACCAGGCTCAGGGTGAAAGCCGCCCCGGGCTCCTCTTCGGGAAGGTGACACGGGCCCGCGATGTGGACAAAGCCGTCGCCGGGGTCGTGGCGCGGTGCCGACCAGACATCCTGCTCGCCGGCCGCGCGGTCCGCCGCCCGGGCCTTCGCCGTCCAGTAGACCGGCAGTTTCATGATCTCGCCGAGGGCCTTCCCGAACGCGGGCAGATCTTCCTCGGGCATTGCGAGGCCCCGGCCGCTCCACACGCGCGGCCCGGCCGGTGCGGGCCGGACCCGGGTGAACGTGGCCGTGTCGCCGGCGGTGCCGATCGTCCAGTGCGGCGTTTCGGTGGTGGTGGTCGCCACGGTTTCTCCTCGTGCGTAGCGGCCCCCAGGCTTGTCGCCACTCTAGTGGATCACGCGGCATCCCAGGCACGACCGGCGAGGAGGTTCGTCACCCAGTGCGCGGCGAGCCCGCAGAGCACGCTTTCGGGGCCGCGCCGGTGGGACACCACGACGTCGTCGCGCCAGAGCATCAACGCGGTGAGACCGCCGGCGGTCGGGGTCAGGCCGACGACCCAGCGCCGGCCGTGCGCCTCGACGGTGCGCTCGGCGGTGAGCCACCAGCCCTTCGACGCGGTGACCGTCCAGACCCGCGTCCCGGCGAGCTCGGCCACCGAGGCCGGCTCGCGGCGCCGCGCGGTTCGTTCGTCCACATCGGCCACTCTCGCACACCGGTGCCCGTTTCCCGCACGATCGCGAACGCTTTCGTGAGGTGACCGGGGCGACCGGGCGGAACGCGCCGGTCCGGGCCGCGACGTACCGGCAGAGGTGGTCGTACTGCTCCGGGCGCGGACGACGAACGCGAAGCCGGGCGCCCAGGCGCGCGCCGAAGAAAAGCGTGGTCATGCCCCAAGGTGATCGGGTTACCTTTGCGCGTCACGCACCTCAGTCGCGGCGGCTGCCGAAGATCATGCGGTAGCCGACGAGGATGATCAGCGCGCCCAGCACGGCCAGGCCCCACGTCCGCAGGTCGAAGAACGTGCCGATGTCGGTGTGGAAGAGGGTCTTGCCGACCCAGCCGCCGACGAAGGCGCCGCCGATGCCGAGCAGGATCGTGATGATGCAGCCGCCGGGATCCTTGCCCGGCATGAGGATCTTCGCGATCACGCCGGCGATGAGCCCCAGCACGATCCAGCCGATGATGCCCACGGACTGCTCCTCTCATCCACGCTCGACCTAGACGGCACAGGATGGCAGCCGGGCGTGGCGGCGGCGCGCCGGGTGAGGTCGACGTGACCTGGATCTCATCCGGCCCGTCGCTAGGGTCGCGGGCATGGGAACGCCGATCACCGAAGACCTCGCCCCGACCGGCGTCCTGCGCGCCTCGATCAACCTGGGCAACGCCGTCCTCGCGCAGGGCACCCCGGACGCGCCGACGGGCGTCACGGTCGACATCGCGCGCGAAGTAGCCGCGCGGCTGGCCGTCCCGGTGGCGTTCGTGTGCTTCGACGCGGCACGGAAGTCGTTCGCGGCCCTGACCTCCGGCGCCGCCGACCTCTGCTTCCTGGCGATCGACCCGGCGCGCGCGACGGAAGTCGCTTTCACCGCACCGTATGTCGTCATCGAGGGCGTGTACGTGGTGCCGCGCGGCTCGGCGTTCACCACCCCGGCCGACGTCGACCGGCCGGACGTCCGGATCGGCGTGAAGCAGGGCTCCGCCTACGACCTGTTCCTCTCCCGCACCCTGGAGCACGCGACCGTCGTCCGCGGCGACGAAGGCGTCACGACGTTCGAAACCCAGGGCCTCGAAGCGGCGGCCGGCATCCGCCGGCCGATGACGTCGTACGCCGCCGCGCACCCGGAGGTCCGGGTGATCCCCGACCGGTTCATGCAGATCGAGCAGGCCGTCGGCACGGCGAAGGACCGCCGCTCCGGGACCGTCGCGTTCCTGCACGACGTCGTCGAGGACCTGAAGGCGAGCGGCTTCATCGCCGACGCGTTGCGGCGTGCGAACCAGCCGGACGCCACCGTCGCTCCCCCGGCCCGCTGACGCTCAGGCCGCCGTCCACGCGCGCAGCTTGTCGGGGTTGCGGATCGCCCAGATGTGCTTGATCCGGTCGCCCTCGACGTGGAACGCGAAGACCGTCACGGTGACGCCGTTCTGCCGGGAGAGCAGGCCGGGCCGGCCGTTGACCGTGGTCTCCGAGAAGGTCATGCCGGGCAGCACGTCCAGGATCCCGGCGCAGGCCCGCGCGACCGCTTCGCCGCCGTACATCGGTTCCAGGCCGGCGGCCGCCAGCCCGCCGCCGTCGGCGGTCGCCGTGACGTCCGGGTCGAGGAGGCCGACGAGGGCGGCGATGTCCTGGGCTTCCCAGGCCGCCTTGAAGCCGCGGACGAGGTCCGCCTGCCGGGCGGTCGGCGTCGCCACCGGTGCCCGCGACGCCTGGATCCGCCGGCGGGCCGAGGAGGCCAGCTGCCGGCACGCCGCCGTCGACCGGCCGACGATCCCGGCCACTTCGGCGAACGGGTAGCGGTAGACGTCGTGCAGGACGAACGCGACGCGCTCGGCCGGGGTCATCGCCTCGAGCACGACGAGGAAGGCCATGTCGACCGACTCGTCGAGGGTGACCCGGTCCGCCGGGTCGACGACGTCCGGCCGCTCCGCGCGCCCCGGCAGCGGCTCCGGGATCCACTCCCCCACGTAGGCCTCGCGCCGCACGCGGGCCGAACCGAGCTGGGTCAGGCAGATCCGGCTCGCGACCGTCGTCAGCCAGGCCCCGGGCGCCTCGATCGCGTTCCGCGCCGGCGCGGACAGGGCGTACCAGCGGGCGTAGGTCTCCTGGACGACGTCCTCGGCGTCGGCCAGCGAGCCGAGGAGCCGGTAGGCGAGGTTCGTCAAGTGCCGTCGCTCGCTCGTGATCGGGTCGGGCCGGGTCATGGTTCGCCTCACATTCCGCGGTGCTGCCTGGTCGTAGTCCTGACGAACCCCACGGCTTCGTTGTGACACGACCACGCAGGAGGAGACCCATGACCCCGTTCACCGACGCCGCCCCCGCCGAAAGCCTCGAGCGGGCGGCCACCGCGCTGAAGGAACACGGCTTCGCCGTCGAGATCCTCGACGACGTCGCCGCCGCGCGCGGCCGCGTCGGCGACCTGATCCCGGCCGGCGCGAGCGTGTTCACCTCGGCCAGCGAGACGACCCGGCTGTCCGGCATCGAGCAGGACCTCAACACCGGCGGCCGGTACGACGCCGTCAAACCCCGGGTCCTGGCGCTGGACCGCGCCACCCGGGCCGACGACATCCGGCGGCTGATCGCCACGCCCGACTTCGTGGTGGGCAGCGTCGCGGCGGTCACCGAGACCGGGTCCGTGGTCGTCGCTTCGGGCAGCGGCAGCCAGGTGCCCGCCTACGCCGGCGGCGCGGGCCGGGCGATCTGGATCGTCGGCGCGCAGAAGGTGGTCCCCGACATGGCCACCGCGTTGCGCCGCCTCGAAGAACACGCGCTGCCGCTGGAAAACGCCCGCGCCCGGGCGGTCTACGGCCAGCCGAGCGCGATCAACCGCCTGCTGGTCCTCAACGCGGAAGGCCCGGGGCGCGTCACCGTCCTGTTGCTGCGCGAAGCCATCGGCTTCTGACTCAGCCGCCGAGGGAGCCGCTGCCGCCGGGGCCGGTGGCCACGATCCGGAGGGTCACCTCGCCCGCGAACGGGACCACCGTGACCTGCCACGTCTGCGGCGAGCCGACGTCCAGGGTGGTCCGGGCCTTCGTCACCAGGGCCGGGATGCGGTCGACCGGCAGGGAGCGCAGGTCGAACGACGGAGCGGTGACGGCGGTCGGCGCGAACACCACCGACAGGCGGTGCTCCTCGACGACCGCGGTGAGCACCTTCGCGACGTCCGCGTGCTGCGCCAGGCCGACGACCGCCCGGCGCAGCTCGCCCGCGTCCGCCATGGACTGCCCCGGGCCGACGGTGACCGTCGCCGAGCCCGAGGAGGACGTGACCGACGTGGGTTCGGCGGACTCCGAAACTTCCGAGGCGTCCGCCGACGGGGCGAACAGCTCGGCGCGGAACGGCAGGACGATCGCGGCCACGCCGAGCAGGAACCCGAGGAGGACGAGAAAGCCGGCCCCGGCCCCCGCCGGCTTCCGGACCACAGTGGACTCGGGCGCGGACACCACGGTGGCGCCGGCCGCCCGCCGCGCCCACTCCGCGTCCGGCTTCACGATCCGGGCCTGCCACGGCCGGTCCGGCGGGTACGCGACGACCAGGACGTCACCCGGCCGGTAGCTCGGCAGGTCGACCAGGTTGACGTCGAGGCGGGCTTCGGCGCGGAACGGCGGCTCGCCGTGCGGGGCGATCGTGAGGTCGAACCGGAGCGACACGTCACCCGTCTCCGCGCCGCCGGCGCGCAGGCTCTCGATCTTCGCGAGCGCCGTGCGCGGCACGACCGCCGCTTCCCGCGCCCGCCGCGGGATCCCGGCCAGGAACAGGAGAAAGCCGTAGGCGAACGGGAGTCCTGCCCCGGTGAGGAGCAACGGGACGTTCCCGATGATGATGCCGGTGACGAAGGCGCTCGGCGTCACCCCGACGACGCCGCCGGTCAGGAACCCGCGAGCGAGCCTGATCATGGGGAACTCCGGACTCTCGAAGGAACTCATCGGACCGGCAGCCAGTCGGCGAGGACGGGGTCGCGCCGCAGTGCGACGAAGATCGACTTCTCGTCCCCGGGCCGCGCCGGGTCGAACAGTACTTCCGCCGCGCTGACCTCGGTGTCCCGGCTGCGGCGAGTCACCCAGCGCCGGACGCCCGCGGGGTCGGCGAAGGACACGGTGACGGTCGCGCCGACGACCCGCGTGCCCGTCTCGTCGCCCGCGAGGCGGAGCTTGACCTCGACGACGTCCGCCGGCACGCGGCGGCCGTGCGCCAGCAGCCGTCCGCGGGTCCGGACCATCGCGGTGTACCGGCGGTGGCCGGCCACGGCGTACCCCAGCACCAGCGAGGTCGCCACGAGCAGCAGCGCGGGCACCCACCAGTCGGCGTAGTAGAAGAACCAGCCCCAGAAACCCCACGGCTCGTCGTGGTGGAAGACCGGGTCGACCGCCGTGCCGACGGCGAGCGGCGGCAGCCACGCCCGGGCCGACACCCAGGCACCGGCCGTGGCGCCCGCGAGCGCGAGGACCGCCGGGAACGCGGGGCCCGCCGGCCGTCCCCCGTACCGTCGCGCGGCGGCGCCCGCCAGGGTGGCCGAGAGCAGGCAGCCGAAGACGCCCAGGGTGCCCCAGACGACCACGTACGGCGGGTCGCCGTCGCCGCGGTCGTCGAAGACGCTGTCGATCGCCATGGTCCGGAACTGCTCCATGAACCCGCCGAACCCGAGCCCGGCCAACACGCCCAGCGCCACGGTCGCGAGCGAAGCCACGACCACCGCGGCGAGCACCACCGGGTGCCCGCGCCACCGTTCCAGGCGTTCGTGCCGGGCCCGCGCCGGATCCTTCGTGTTCACCGCACCCACCTCCGTTCGTTCGGGACGTCCCCAGCCTGCGCGGGCCCGGCTGCTACCGAACCCAGGTTTCGGCCCCGATCAGGTGAGGAACCGGTGGTTCATCAAGAAGAAACGATTCCCCAATGCCGCGAAAACCGTCGCGGATTGTCGCGCTTCGAGCGCCCATGCGGGGCGCCGCAAACCGCCGTGATCACTCACAGGAGTGACAATCGGCGAGCCGTTGACCAGGCCCGTTGAGCCGGAAAGGGGAATTGCGAGCGCTACTCAAATGGCAGCTATCCGACCCGCTGATCACTGCCGTAGCGTCGATTCACGGGTGCGGTTCTCGCACTCGCGACTCCTGGAGGTTCTCGTGATCCGACGACCCCTGCGCACTGTGGCCGCCCTCGTCGGCGCCGCGGCCGCGACAACCGCGTTCGCGACGCCGGCCTCGGCGGCCGCCGTACCGTTGACGGAAGCCACGGGTCCGGCCGCGCTGGCCGCCGCGCAGCACACCCTCGGCGGTTCCCTGGGCGGCGCGTTCGGGCTGTCCTGGCTGGACGCCGCCACCGGCGGCCTGGTCGTCGGCACGACCGACGCCGCCCGCGCCGGTCAGATCCGGGCCGCCGGGGCGACGCCGAAAGTGGTGCGGCACAGCGCGTCCGAACTGAAGGACGTCCAGTCCACACTGGACCGCAGAGCGGCCGGCGTACCCGCCTCGGTCGCCGGCTGGTACGTCGACGCGCCGGCCAACGAGGTCGTGGTGAGCGTGGTGGGCGGCGACCCCGCGGGCCTGGCGTGGGCCACCGCCGGCGGCGCGCCGGTCCGGGTCGAGCGCGTCGCCAGTGCCCCGCGGCCACTGTGGGACGCCGTCGGCGGGCAGGGGCTCTACTTCAGCGGCGGTGCGTGTTCGATCGGGTTCAACGCGTACAACGACGACGACGTCCACTTCGTCATCACCGCGGGACACTGCACGGCACTCGGCGGCGCGGTGAGCGGCGCCGGCGGCCCCGTCGGCAAGGTCGCGAAATCCTCGTTCCCCGACAACGACTACGGCACCGTCAAGGTCACCGACGGCAACGTCTCGGCCCCGCCGCGGGTGGACCGCTACGAAGACGGCACCGACGTGCGGATCGACGGCACGGACGTCGTGCCGGCCGGCGGCCGGATCTGCCGGTCCGGCATCACCACCCACTGGCAGTGCGGGCGGGTGATCGCCTTGGACCAGGCGGTGAACTACGGCAACGGCAACATCGTCCACGGGCTCACCCAGACCGACGCCTGCGCCGAACCCGGCGACTCGGGCGGCTCGTTCGTCAGCCGCCCGGCGGCCGGTGCCGGCACGAAAACGGTGCAGGCGCAGGGAATGACGTCCGGCGGGTCCGGTGACTGCGAGACCGGCGGCAACACCTTCTTCCAGCCCGTGCAGGAGGTGCTGGACCGCTACGGCCTCACCCTCGAAACCAGCTGACACCCGCGGCCGGCTCGGCGGTCTCCCGGAGGCCGCCGATGCCGAGCGAGTCGTCGGGTTCCGGCGCTTCTTCCGGTGCCGGCAGTGCTTCCGCCGCCGGCGCTTCTTCCGGTTCCGCTTCGGGTGCCGGCTCGGGCGGGTCCTCCAGGAAGTCCGCCGTCGGCACGTAGAACAGCGCCCCGGTGTGCGGGGTCGAGAAGTCCAGGATGCGGTCGTGGTTGCCGGGCGGCGACCCGACGAACATGTTCTCCAGCATCCGCTCGATCACCACCGGCGACTTCGCGTAGCCGATGAAGTAGGTGCCGAACTCGCCGTACGCCGGGCGGCCGAACGGCATGTTGTCGCGCAGGATGTCCAGCTCGTTGCCGTCGTCGTCGGTGATCACGTTCAGGGCGATGTGGGAATCGCTCGGCTTCTCCGCGTCCGACAGCTCCACATCGGACAGTTTGCGCCGGCCGATCACCCGCTCCTGCTCTTCGGTGGACAGCGCGTTCCACGCGGTCATGTCGTGCAGGTACTTCTGGACGACGACGTAGCTGCCGCCGTTGAAACCGCCGTCGTCGTCGACGAACACGGCCGCCCGCGCGGCGCGGCCGGTCGGGTTTTCGGTGCCGTCGACGAACCCCAGCACGTCACGCGCGTCGAAGTAGCGGAAGCCCTGCACCTCGTCGACGACGGTGACCGCGCCGGCGAGCCGCGCCATGATCAGCGTCTCCAGCTCGAAGCACAGGTCCATCCGGTCGGCGCGGAGGTGGAACAGGAGATCTGCGTCGCTCGTCACGCTTTCGTGGCGCTCGCCCTTGAACACGGGCAGCTCGTGCAGCTCGGCCGGGCGCGCGCCGCCGTAGATCCGGTCCCAGGCGGCGGAGCCGATCCCGGCCAGGCACGACAGGCCGCCGGTCAGCGACCGGAACCCGACGGAGCGCCGCAACCCGGGCAGATCCGCCAGCAGATCCTTGACGACGTCCTCGCCGCCGCTGTCGATCCGCAGTACGAGGAAGATCGCGGCGCGGGTGAGGGGTCCGGCGATCTCCTCGGCGTCACCCGGCGAGGCCTCGTTCGAAAGCATTCGCGACGATAGCATTCGCCGCCGTCGCGCTCTCCTCCTAGATTGGGGACATGACTTCCACCGCCGACAAGGCCAAGCGCCTGCAGGAGCTGCACGCGGCTCCGGAACTGCTGCTCGTCGTCAACGTCTGGGACGCGATCACCGCGAAGGTCGTCGCCGAGACGCCGGGCACGCAGGCTCTCGCCACCCCGAGCCACGGCATCGCCGCCTCCCGCGGTTACCCGGACGGCGAAAAGATCCCGCGGGACGAGATGATCGCCGAGGTCGCGCTGATCGTGCGGACCGCGGGCGACCTGCCGGTCACCGCCGACCTGGAGGCCGGGTACGGCGACCCGGGCGGCACCGTCGCCCGGGCCATCGAGGCCGGCGCGGTCGGCTGCAACCTCGAAGACCAGATGAAGCCGCTCGCCGAGTCGGTCAAGGCGGTCGAAGCCGCCGTCGCCGCCGCGCAGTCGGCCGGGATCGACTTCGTGCTCAACGCCCGCACCGACGCGTTCCTCAAGATCGCCGACCAGGAGGAGGCGCTCACCGAGGCGATCACCCGCGGCCGCGCCTACCTCGACGCGGGCGCGTCGAACTTCTTCGCGCCCGGCAAGCTCGACGAGACCCAGGTCGGCCGGCTGGTCGAGGCCCTCGGCGAGCGCAAGGTCAACCTGATCGGCATCCCGGGCTCGATCCCCCTGGCCGCCGCGCAGAAGCTCGGCGTCTCCCGGGTGTCCTACGGGCCGTGGAGCCAGAACGTCGCGCTGACCGCCCTGGCCAAGCTGGCCGAAGACGTCTACGCCGGCGGCGGGCTGCCGGCCGACACCCGCAAGCTGAACTGAGGCGGGATCCCTCGTTGTTTACAGTCACTGAAGTGATACGGTGACTGTAAACAACGAGAGGACCCCGCCCGTGAGCGAGTTCGAGATCGTCACCGAGTACCCCCACCCCCGCGACCGGGTGTGGCAGGCGCTGACCGACCCGGCCCTGGTGCCGCGGTGGACGTCCACCGGACGAGGCGGGCGCCCCGAGGACTTCGCGCCGGAGGTCGGCACGCGGTTCCGGTTCGTCGGCAAGCCCGTGCCCGGCTGGGACGGCGTCGTCCGCTGCGAGGTCCTCGCCGCCGACGCGCCCACCTTGCTGCGCTTCTCCTGGCGCAACAAGGAAACCGACGAGCCGAGCTTCGTCACCTACCGCCTCGAGGACACCGCCGGCGGCACCCGCTTCACCTATTCGCACACCGGCTTCCGCGGCGTGGGCGGGCTGGTCATGTCCCGTCTGCTGCAGCGGGTCCGCCGCCGGATGCTGGCCGAGGGCCTGCCGCCGGTGCTCGACGACCTCGGCGCCGCCGCCTGAACCTCAGGCCAGGTCCGGGATCAGCTCGCCGATCAGCCGGATGCTCTTCAGCACCTTGTCGTGCGGGATGCCGCCGATCTGCTGCAGGCACATCAGCCGGTCGATGCCCAGGTCGGCGTAGGCCCGCAGTTTCTTGCGGCAGGTGTCCGGGCTGCCGACGATCAGTGAGTCCTGCGCGCTGAGCACCGCGAAGATCTCGTCGTCCGGCACCGATTCCCCTTGCAGGATCCGGGCGATCAGGAGGTTCGCGTCCGTCGGGCCGTTCTGCGCCTCGCCACGCAGGAACTCACCCGTGAGGCCACCGCCGTCCGGCGCCGCCGCGATCTCCTGCTGGCGGGCGTTCAGCCGGACGAACTCATTCGCCGCTTCGAAGAACGTCAACGCCGTCACGGTGTACCAGGCCGCGGCCGCGGCGGCGCCGTTGCGCATCGCCTCCTCGTCGGTGTCCGCGCAGTGCACGAACGTGAAGAACCCGACCTGGTTGTTGACGAACGCGCCGACCGGGTCCGTGCACTGCGCGGCCGCCGCCCGGTACAGGCCGATCAGCCGGCCGGCGCGCTCGAGCGACTCCCACATGGTCGTGCCCAGCACGCCGACGCCGCGGCGGCCGGCCTCCTCGAACGAGGACGCGCTCGCCGCCGCCTGCCACAGCGGCGGATGCGGCCGCTGCAACGGTTTCGGCGCGATCGCGACGTCGTCGACGCGGTAGGCGTCGCTCTCGTAGGAAAACCGCTCGGAGGTCCACATCCGCGGCACCATCTCGAACGCTTCCTGCGTCTGGGCGCGGGCGTCGTCCGGTTCGATGCCGAACAGGCGCCACTCCGGGATGGTCGAGCGGGTCAGGCCGAGCTCCACCCGGCCGCCGCTGAGGTGATCGAGTGTCGCGGCGCGCTCGGCGACGCGGATCGGGTGGTTGAACCGGCCCGGCGCGAGCACCGCGGAGTGCCCCAGCCGGATCCGGCTCGTGCGCTGGGAAAGCGCCGCCAGCATCAGCTCCGGCGCCGACGACAGGCTGAACTCGCCCGCGCCGTGGTGCTCGACCTGCCACCAGCACCCGTACCCCAGCTCGTCCGCCAGGACGGCCTGCTCGATCGCCTGGGTGAACCTGAGCTGCTCGTGGCCTTCCGGCCACGGCCGGGGGTTCTGGATCTCGTTGAACAGGTCGATCTGCATCCACGGCCTCCGTCGGCTCTCGGGTCTGCTCCCCGTTGCACTGAGAAGTCAGTCCCGCAGAGCGACCGGGCCGTTACGCAGGTCGCACGTTCGGCGCAATACGTCCGGCGGGCTACGGGTTCGGCGGCCAGAACCCGCAGCGGTGGTCGGATCCGCTGTCGACGGGTGTGGCGCCGCCGGCCGTCAGGCTCAGGACGGTCGTCGAGGTGGCGGTACCGGGGACGGCGCCCGCGGGTGCTCCCGTACGGGCGAAGCCGCTCCAGAGATCGATCATCCGCTCCCCCAGGCGGGCCTGCGCGGGATCGGCCAGGAGGTTCTTGCCGCCGAGGTCGAACAAGTACGGCGTGTCGGTGGCGTGCGCGGCACCCTGGGCCATCCCGGGCACGGTCACCTGGCTGACGTTGGGTGCGTGGGGCTCGGCGAACTCGTAGGGGAACACCTTCGTCGCGCGCGCGAGAGCCTGGTCGCCCGCCAGGGTGGGACAGCTCCACGCCGAGTCGGTGACGACGCTCGACCAGGCCTCGACGGCCGTCGGATAGCGCTGGAGCGGGTACTGCCGCAGGACGTCCGAGGCCTTCGGGTCGCCGAAGGCCGTCCGCAGGAGGCCGGGGTAGGTCGCCTCGGTGATCGCGGCCGGGTCGGCCATCGCGGCGCCGCCCGCGAACGAACGGGCTTCGTCGTGGTTACCGCCGGAGAGGACCGGGATCCGGGCGATCCGGCCGGCGCGGACCGCGTCCGGCGGGTTCTCCGGCAGCAGGTCGGTGCCGTAGGCCAGGTGGTCGGAGAACGCCGTGCTCACCGGCAGCAACTGGGCGGCGGGCAGGTCCCGGAGGCACCGCAGCGCACCGGATCCGGTGCAGCCCAGCTGGTTCGCGGTCGCGACGCCGTCGGCCTGGTCGGTGGCCAGTGAGGTGTAGGGCGTCTGCGCCGGCGTGCCGGGGAACAGCCCGCCCGCCGGCCAGTTCAGGAAGCAGGAGCCGGAGGAGATCGCGACGCGCTGGACGAGCCCGGCGGCCTGCGGCGACGTCAGCAGCGCGCACGCCGACATCCCGCCCGCGGACTCGCCGAAGACGGTGAGGTTGCCCGGATCACCGCCGAACGCCGCGGCGTTGTCCTTCGCCCAGTGGGTGGCGGCGAGCTGGTCGGCGAAGCCGAAGTTGCCCGAGCCGGCCAGGCCGGGCAGCCCGAGGTAGCCGAAGACGCCGAGGCGGTAGTTGACCGTGACCACGACGACGTGCCCGCGGGAGGCCAGCCGCTGAGCGTCGTAGTCCGCGCCGGAGCCGCTGGTGTACCCGCCGCCGTGCCACCACACCATGACCGGCAGCCGCTCGCCGGGCGCCTGGTCGCGCGGGGTCGTCACGTTGAGGAACAGGCAGTCTTCGGAGGTGCCGGCGGCCTGCGTCCCCTGGGAGCACCGGGCGCCGGGGTGGGTCGCGTCGGCGACGCCCTCCCGGGCCGGGGCCGGCTGGGGCGCGGTCCAGCGCCGCTCCCCCGTCGGCGCGAGCGCGTAGCGGAGGCCGAGGAACTCCCGCGCCGACGCGGTGGCCAGGCCGTGCACCTGACCGCCGGTGGTGCCGACGGTCAGCTGCGGCTCTTCGGGTCGCGGGCTCGAACACGCGGCCGCGGTGAGGGCCGATGCCACGGCCAGCGCGCCGGCGGTCCGGGCGAGGACGCTCATGGGTTTTCCTTTCGGGTCGCCAGGTCGAACGTGCGGACCAGTTCGTCGCGCACCCGCGCCGCGGCGGCGGGCGTGCGGTCGGCGGTGACCCGGACCAGGGCGGCGTCGAGCGCGGCACGGATCGTGCCGGCCATGATTTCGACGTCGAAGGCCCGGAACTCGCCGGCCTCGACCCCGGCGCGCAGCAACGCGCCGACGTCGTCCATCTCGGTCCGGTGGTGCCGGGTGCCGTCCCGCTCCTGGGCGGTGAAGACGGCGCTCAGCGCGGCCAGGTGCCGGGGGTGGGCGGCGTAGAACCCGACGCTGCCGCCGATGAACGCGAGCAGGCTCGCCCGCGGCGACCCGGCCCGGACCACCCGCGGCCCCAGCTCCGCCCCGGCGAGCGCGTACACGGATTGGACGACCGCGGCGATCAGGTCCGCCCGGTCCCGGAAGTGGTAGGTGAGCACCCCGCGGCTGACCCCGGCCGCCCGCGCGATCCGCACGGTGGACGCGGCCGCGTACCCGTCGCGGGCGAGCACGTCGATCGCCGCGTCCACCAGCTGCGCCCGGCGCGCGGCGTGGACGGCCGACTCGCTGCTCCGTTCGGGGGCCACCTCGGACTGGTAGCCGGTCGACGTGACTTTTAAACAGTCCTGTTCAGAGTGACGGTGTTTGACCGCGGAATCCGTAGACCATCACCCGATACGGTGAAATATCCCGACACGCTCCTCACCTCATTGCGCATCTGGCCCGATCCTGTACGGCCTACTGGGCGATGGGGGACAGTCTTTCGGGTACACCACGCCCCGGACTGATCATCCGAACGCCGTCGTCTGCGACACTTTGGAGCTAATGGCGAGAACGCAGCGTAGCGACTCGTCGGAGGCGCAGAGGGGGTGGAGGACGGATGACCACGCACCACCGGCAGGCGGGCCTGCGGGCCTGGACGCACCGCCCGCGCCACGCACGCCGCCCGGCCATCGGGCTGTCCCCGGTCCTCGTGCTGGCGGCGACGATCCTGCTGCTGGCCGACACGGCCCTCGGGGTCACGGTGGTGATCCTGGTGTTCGCGACCCTGGCCGTCCTGTGGACGGTCCGGCGGCCGCTGCGCCGGGCCGCGAGCGACCTGGACGCGATCCTCGCGGAGGAGCTGGGCCCCCGCCACCGCCGCGGCGGCGTACGTTTCGGCGATCCCGCCACCGCACAGCAGTAATTACACCGGCACTCCCCCCGCTCGGCAGCCGAGTGGGCCGCGCCGGACGCTGTGTTGGCCACCCCGGGCACCGCGTTGGCCAACCCCGGCACCTCATTGGCTGGCCCGAGCGCTGGCACTGGTTGACCGCTCCGGCACCGTTAGCCGCACCGGCACCGCGTTGGCTGACCGAACACTGGCACTGGTTGACCGCACCGGCACCGCGTTGATGGGCCCGAACGCCGGCACTGGCTGACCCCTCCGGCACCGTGTTCCGCACCGAGCACTCTGCTGGCCGCTCCGACACCGTGTTGACCGCGCTGGGCGCCGTGTTGGCTGGCCAGAGTGCGGCGTAGCCACTCCGCACGCCACGTTTGACCGCTCCGGGCACTGTGTTGGCCGGTCCGGGCCTGGTGTTGGCCATTCCGGGCGCCGCATCGGTCGGCCTGGGCGCCGTGGTGGCGACTCTGGACACTGTGGCGGCCGCACCGGGCGCTGTCTTGGCCACCCGAGCACCGTGTTGGCCGCGCCAGGCACCGTGTTGGCCCCGCCAGGCACCGCGTTAGCCGCGCCAGGCACCGCGTTAGCCGCGCCGGGCACCGTGTTGGCCGTACCGAGCGCCGTGTCGGCTGCTCCCGACCGGGCCGGCTGCAGCAGGACCCGTCGACCCCGCGGTCAGGACCCGTCGACCCTGCGGTCACGTTGGCCACACCGGAAGCCGCATCGACCGTGCCTCAGCGGTTCCCTACTCCGGGCGGCCGTTCCAGTGCACGACGTCCGGCGGCTCCACGAACTTCCGCAAGTGCTGGTCCTCGGTCCGGCCGTGCAGCGGGAACCGGAAGGTCGACCCGTCCGGCCAGGTGAGCGTCCGCTTGCGGAAGCCGACCTCCGGGGCCTGCGGAACCCTTGCCTGCCACAGGATCCGCGGCGCCGGCGCGTCGGCGGGGTCCACGTACGTCGATCCCGTGTCCACCAGCGCGACCGCCGTCGGCGAGAACGCCAGCCACGGCCCGCGCACCGCCCGGAGCCGGTCGACCAGGTCCAGGGCCTGCGCGTCCGCCGGGCCGGCGACGCGGATCTCCCGCTGGAACGGGCGGCCCGCCTCGCCTCCGCCGTTGGCCAGGAAGAACACGTACATCACCGCGCCGCCGATGCCGCGGGCGATGTTCCAGAAGAACCTGCGGACCAGCCGCTTTCCCGCGACCGTCCCGTCGTGGCGCCGGCCGGGGACGTCGAAGCCCAGGTCGGTGTCGCCCAGGCGCAGCACGATCACCGGCTCGTGCCACTGGTCCCGGAGGAATCCTTCGACCCGCTCGCGGAACCCGGGACGGACCTGGGCGTCGGCCGCCCAGCGTTCGGCGCGGTCCTGGAGCCCGGCCGCGCGGTCGGTCAGATGTCGAGGTCCTTCCGGGTGTCCTCCGGACTCCGGTCCCCGCCGATCTCGCTCTTGTCGAACCACGGTTCGTCCCCCTCGGGCGTGACAGCTTCCTTGCCTTCGGCGAAGGCGCCCTTCGCCGCGCCGATGCCCGCCTTGACGCCCGCGCCGGCGAGCAGCGGCCCGGCCCCGGCCGAGGTGCCGAACATCGTCGTGAGCACCCGGTTGCTCGGCTGGAAGCCCTGGGCGGCCGCGCCGAACCCGAACTTCGTCTGGCCGGGCATCACGCCGACCCGCAGCTTGGTGGTGAACTCCACGAGCTTCGTCGAGTACTTCGCCATGAACTCGATGAAGGTGTCGAGGAGCTTCCCGAACTTGCCCAGGTAGCCGGTGACCTTCTTCAGCACGCTGGCGGCCTTGGCGATCGACGCGGTCATCGCGGCGGCGACCGAGCTGCCGAAGCTGATCACCGACGCCGCCAGCGCGGGCAGCCAGAGCGTGATCAGCCAGGACACCAGCTCGGTGATGATCCCCTTGATCACCTCTTCGATGACCACCATCACCATCGACCACATCTGCAGCACTTCGGCCACCGAACCGGCGGCCGAGCCGACGCCGCGGATGCCGGAGGAGAAGTCGCCGAGCGCGGCCTTCGCGGCGTTGCCGGCGTCGTCCACCCACTCGGCCAGCGCGGTGTCGCCGGTCTTCTCGAAGTCCTCGGCGAGCGCGACGAAGCCCTGGGCGATCGTCACGAAGTTCTCCGACGCGTGCCCGATCGCCGGGCCGTCGCCGGTGACCTGGTGCAGCGCGTCCTGCAGCGGCTGGACCAGCTCGAGCAGCATGTTCAGGCCGTGGCTGACGAGCCAGCCGATCGGGTCCATGGCGAAGGTGACCATGTCGCCGGCCGCGGCGCCGACGAACTTCGCGCCGTCGCCGACCAGCGCGCCACCCGCCGAGGCCAGCTCGCCGAAGTTGCCCGCCTGGGCCGCCTGCTGGGCGTGCTCGCCGATCGACTTGCCGGCCTTGTACGCCGTGCCCGCCACCGGCACGTACCCCGCCGCGCGGTCGAGGTTCGCGCCCGTGCTCTCGTCGTACGGCTGGACGTCCAGCGCGTCGGCGATGCTCTTGTGCTCGCTCACTTGCCCTCCCCGACCGCGTCGATCTCCGCCTCGTACCGGCCGAAGGTGACCACACCGGCGTCTTCCATGCCCTGGTACATCTCCGCGGCCTTGGTCAGCTTGGTGGTGAACCCGTCCACGCCGTCCTTCAGGTCGGTCAGCAGCGAGCGCAGTTCGCCGAGGCGGTCGGTGTAGCCCTGCTTCGCGAACAGGCCGATGAGCCCCCACGCCTCGTCGGTCACGTCGGCGGCGTCGATCTTGGCGCCGAACTTGTCCGCTTCCTGCTCGTAGAACGGCAGCTGCTTGGCGTACGCGGAGATCGCGCCGATGTTCGTCTGTATTCCTTCTGGCATCGCGGGAGCTCTCTCGGTCGGGGTCAGTCGCGGCGGAGGATCGTGTTCTCTTCGAAGTAGTCGTCGTCCCGCGGGGCGGGCCGGCGTCGCGGTGCGGCCTGCGGTGCCGGGGGCGCTTGCGGCTCCGACGCAGGCGGTTCCGCCACGGTTCCGAACGCTTCGGCCTGGGCCTCGCGCACCTGCTCCTGCGTGTTGACGCCCAGCGTGTCGCCGAAGGCGTCGTCCACGATCCCGGCCTGCTGCTGGACCGCCCCGGCCACGGCCTGGCGCAGGGTGGTCATGATGATCGTGGCCAGGCGGCCCGCTTCGAGGTGCGTCGCGCCGGCGGCGAGCCGCAGGTCGGTGACGGTCCCGCCGGCCCCGGCCACGACAGTGACGTTGCCGTCCGGCGAGGTCACGGTCGTCTCGAGCTGGGCGATCCGCTCCTGCATGTCGCCGACCCCGGCGAAGCGGGTTTCGGCCTGGCGAACCTTCGCCTGGAAGTTCTGGAACTGGGCGATCAGCTCGTCCATGTGCGCGGACATCGTGTCTCCCTTGCGCGGTCTGGTGACATCCGTCCGAATGATGTCAGACTCGGGCGACGCTTCGGTCCGTTTTCGGAAGATCGCCCCCGGGTATCCGGTGGCCGTGACACGCACGCGGCTCCGGCACGGGACCCGCGCTCCCCCCGTCCGGCGATGGACGCGCCGGGGGCCCGGAGAGGGTCCAGGACCTGGTCATGCGGGAAGTTTCCACGGCGCTGCGGAACACGCCCGCGGTCCGCCATTCCTCTGTGGACCCGAGGTACGCCACGTTCTGGCGGCACGCGCCCGGCTACCCGCAGACCGGACGCCGGCCGGACGGCCACGGCCGGACCTCCGTGGAACTCCGCCGCGGCGATGAGGCCGCCACGCCCCTGATTTCCGCCGCGATGTGTAGCCGCCGCGGCACCGGGTAGCCGTAGAGCACCCCAGGAAAGGTGGACGATGAACGACAAGGCGGAACACAAGGCCGAAGAGCTCAAGGGCCGGGCCAAGGAAACGGTCGGCGACGCCACCGGGAACGAGCAGTGGCAGGCCGAAGGCAAGGCCGAGCAGGGCAAGGGTGCCCTCAAGCAGGCCGCCGACAAGGTCAAGGACGCCGTGACGGGTCACAAGGACTGATTTCCTCGCAAGACGGCCGCCGCACTCCGGAGTGCGGCGGCCGTTTCGTGCGCGCCGTGGTTATTCCCGGCCCGTCCGGAAAGTTCCCGCGATCCCACCCCCTGGCCACTCCTGCCCGCCGGCCGGGAACCGGCGCACACTGTCGGTACGGGCCGAGGGAAGGAAAGCCGGGATGGCAGCAGGGAACGGACCACGGATCGCCGTCGCGCTGGACGGTGCCGGGTGGCACCCCGCCGCGTGGCGTGAGCCGGGGGCGCGGCCGGGTGAGCTGCTCACCGCGGGGTACTGGGCCGATCTGGTCCGCGAGGCCGAGGCCGCGAAGCTGGACTTCGTCACCCTCGAGGACTCGCTGGCCCTGCAGACCGAGCAGTACCTCGACCGGCCGGGCGAGCGCACCGACGTCGTCCAAGGTCGCCTCGACGCGGTGCTCATCGCCGCCCGTGTCGCGCCGCTGACCTCGCACATCGGGCTCGTGCCGACCGCGATCGTCACCCACACCGAGCCGTTCCACCTGTCGAAGGCGATCGCGACGCTCGACTACGTCAGCACCGGCCGCGCCGGCGTTCGCGTCCAGGTCGCCGGGCGGCCCGCGGACAACCGCCACTTCGGCCGCCGTGAATTCGGCGAGTTCCGGCTCGAGGACTCCGCCACCCCGGACGTGCCGAGCCCGCTGTCGGAGCTGTTCGACGAGGCCGCGGACTACGTCGAGGTGCTGCGCCGGCTCTGGGACAGCTGGGAGGACGACGCCGAGATCCGCGACGTCGCGACCGGCCGGTTCGTCGACCGCGAGAAGCTGCACTACATCGACTTCGAAGGCCGCTGGTTCAAGGTCAAGGGCCCGTCGATCACCCCGCGCCCGCCGCAGGGCCAGCCGCCGGTCACCGCGCTGGCGCACGCGGCGGTCCCCTACCGCCTCGCCGCCCGCTCGGCCGACGTCGTCTACGTGACGCCCTTCGACCGCACGCAGGCCGGCGAGATCGTCATCGCCGTCCGCGACGAACAGGACCGGGCCGGGCGCGCCGCCGAGACGCTGCACGTGTTCGGCGACGTCGTCGTCTTCCTCGACGAGACCGAGCAGGCCGCGGCCGACCGCAAGGCCCGGCTCGACGACTTGTCCGGCGCGAAGTACACCTCGGACGCCCACGTCTTCACCGGCACCCCCGCCGGCCTCGCCGATCTGCTGCTGGACTGGCAGGCCGCCGGGCTCTCCGGGTTCCGGCTGCGGCCGGGCGCGGTGCCGCACGACCTGACCGCGATCACCCGCGGCCTGGTCCCCGAGCTGCGGGCCCGCGGCGCGTTCCGCACCGAGTACGAGGCGGCCACCTTGCGCGGGCTGCTCGGCCTCGCGAAGCCCGCCAACCGCTACGCGACCGCCTGAGGAGGCCCGCGATGACCCAGCCCCGCAAGCAGATCCACCTCGCGGCGCACTTCCCCGGCGTGAACAACACGACCGTGTGGAGCGACCCCGAAGCCGGCAGCCACATCGAGTTCAGCTCGTTCGTCAAGCTCGCGCAGACGGCCGAGCGCGCCAAGTTCGACTTCTTCTTCCTCGCCGAAGGCCTCCGGCTGCGCGAGCAGAACGGCGAGATCTACGACCTCGACGTCGTCGGCCGCCCCGACACCTTCACCGTGCTGTCGGCGCTGGCCGCGGTCACCGAGCGGCTCGGCCTGGCCGGCACCATCAACTCGACGTTCAACGAGCCGTTCGAGGTGGCCCGTCAGTTCGCCTCGCTCGACCACCTCTCCGCCGGGCGCGCGGCCTGGAACGTCGTCACGTCGTGGGACGCCTTCACGGGCGAGAACTTCCGGCGCGCCGGCTTCCTGCCGCAGGACCAGCGCTACTCCCGCGCCGAGACGTTCCTGCGCACCGCCTGGGAGCTGTTCGACTCCTGGCGCGGCGACGAGATCGCCGCCGACGCCGGCACCGGCGTCTTCCTCCGGGACGCGAACGCGGGCGCCTTCGCCCACCACGACGAGCACTTCGACATCGAGGGCCGGTTCCCGGTGCCGCGCAGCCCCCAGGGCCGCCCGGTGATCATCCAGGCCGGCGACTCCGATGAGGGCCGCGAGTTCGCCGCGGCCACCGCCGACGCGATCTTCAGCCGCTACGGCACCCTCGAGGCCGGGCAGGCGTTCTACACCGACGTCAAGGGCCGGCTGGCGAAGTACGGCCGGACGTCGGAGCAGCTGGTGATCCTCCCGGCGGCGACGTTCGTGCTCGGCGACACCGACGCCGACGCCCACGAGCGCGCCCACGTCGTCCGGCTGCAGCAGGTGAGCGGGCAGACGGCGATCAAGTTCCTCGAGCAGCTGTGGAACGCCGACCTGTCCGGTTACGACCCGGACGGCCCGCTGCCCGACATCGACCCGGTGCTCGGGGAGCACACGATCGCCCGCGGCCGGGCCAGCGTCCGGATGTACCGCGATCCGCTGGCGATGTCCAGGGAATGGCGTCAGCTGGCGGAAGCGAAGAACCTGTCCATCCGCGAGCTGATCATCGAGGTCACCGGGCGCCAGACGTTCATCGGCTCCCCCGCGACCGTCGCCGCCACGATCGACGATCTGGTCCAGGCCGACGCGAGCGACGGCTTCATCCTCGTCCCGCACGTCACGCCCGGCGGCCTCGACGAGTTCGCCGACAAGGTGGTCCCGCTGCTGCAGGAACGCGGCTCGTTCCGCACCGAATACACCGGATCGACGCTGCGGGAGCACCTCGGACTGGACGCCTGAACGGGCGGGGTTCACTCGAACCCCGCCCCGTCCGGGATCAGAGACCCGCCCAGAAGGCGCAGTTGTGCTCCGCGGCCAGGTCCACGGTGCGCGGCGCACCCGGGACGAGCGACAGCGTCGTCGTGCCGCCGCCGAAGCGCGGCCACGTCGGCGTGCCCGGCGCGTTGGGGTTGCCGGTGCGGGCGAACGTCGTCCAGTAGCGGATCATCCGGTCGGCCAGGGCCTGCTGCTCGGCGTTCAGGGGCGTGGGCACGCCGTTGAGGTCGAACAGGTACTCCATCTCGGCGCCGTGGTAGGCACCGGACGGCAGGCCTTCGGGGAACGGGAACTGCGCGGGCGCGGTCCGGTCGGCGAACTCGTAGGCGTACGCCGGCGCGGAGCGGGCGAGCGTGCGCTGATCGGTCACCTGGGTGCAGGACCAGACGCGGTCGGTCGCCACCGTGGCCCAGGCGACGGCCGGGGACGCGTACTCGCTCGACGGGTACTTCGCCGCGACCGCAGGGGCCTTCGTGCCGAACGCGTCGGCGAGCAGCTGCTGGTAGCCCTCCTCGGTGAAGGCCTGGGGCAGGAAGGCCGTCGCGAGGCGCTGTTCGTCGAGGTTGGTCCCGGAGATCACCGGGATCTTCGCGTAACGGCCTTCGGCCAGCGCCCGGTCGGGACGCGACGGCAGCACCCGGTTGCCGTACGCCACCGCGGGCAGCGCGGCGCTCTGCGACGCGGACAGCAGCTGCGGCACCGGAACCCGGCGCAGACAGTCCACTTGCGACGGTCGGGCCGGGCAGCCGAGCGACGCCGCGAGCGTGGCGCCCTGGGCGTCCACTGAGGACTGTGCCTGCCACGGCGAGCCGGCCGGGATGCCGGGGTTGACGCCGTTGCGCGGCCAGGTCATCGAGCACGACCCGCTCTCCATGATCGCCCGCTGGAACAGCCCGCGGGCGGCCGGCGAGGTGAGCTGCGCGCAGATGTCGTACGAACCGGCCGACTGGCCGAAGAGCGTGACGTTGGCCGGGTTCCCGCCGAACGCCGCCGCGTTGCGCTGCACCCAGCGCAGCGCCGCCTGCTGGTCCTGCATCCCGAACGTGCCGGCGCCGTCGAGGCGGGGCAGGCCGAGGAAGCCGAACACGCCGAGGCGGTAGTTCACCGTGACCACCACGACGTCACCGCCCACGGCCAGGCGCCGCGCGTCGTAGTCGCTGCCCGCGCCGAAGGCGTTGCCACCGCCGTGCAGCCACACCATGACCGGTTTGAGCCCGCCGGTGCGCGGGGCCGTGACGTTCAGGTAGAGGCAGTCCTCGAACTCACTGGCCGGCCCGATGTTCTGCGGCTGGGCGCAGCGCGACGCCGGCGCGGTGGCGTCTCTCGGCACGGTCCAATGTCGAGGCGGCTGAGGCGCTCTCCACCGCAGTTCGCCGACGGGCGGCGCCGCGTAGGGCACCCCCTGGAACGTCTTGCTGTCCGTGGTGACAGTGCCGCGGACCGGACCGGCGTCGGTCCGCACCACCCCGGCGTCCTGGCCCTGGGCGGTGGCGACGCCCCCGGTGCCCAGTAGTACCGCCGCCGCGATCACCAGTGCCGCGATGCGCCTGCCCATGTCGACCTCCACCTGCTCGTCCTTGCTGACGAGCAGAGCGTCACACCGACAAGAAAATTTGTCAAGGATGATTCAGTTGTCCGAGCCGGACGCGCACAGGTCAGCCGATGCGCGAGCCCGGCCCCACGAAACCCGCGCAGAACAGGGACGGCCTGTCGTACGTGCTGCCGCCGGCACCAGGGGTGCCCGCACACTGCTGCGCGCCGTTGACGTTGAAGATGACGGTGGCCGGGAAGTCGTCGATGGTGGTCGGCGAACTGCCCACGATCCGCGGATCGACACCGGAAGCACCCTGAGCAGCAACGGAATCAATCCCTTCGCAGGGAAAAGTTCAGGATCGATTCAGTAAATTCTGCTAGTCTCCCCCGTGTTTCGCGGCTCACCGTGGCGCCGCGCCTGTAGCTGTTGCACCGTAAGGGTGTTGCGGCACCAACTCATCGAGGAGCGAAATGACAGCCATCGTCCGGGTCCACGGCCGCCAGGTCCTCGACAGCCGGGGCAACCCGACCGTCGAGGTCGACGTCGAGCTGGCGGACGGTTCGCTCGGCCGGGCCGCCGTGCCGTCGGGCGCTTCCACCGGCACGAAGGAAGCGGTCGAGCTGCGTGACGGGGACAAGTCGCGGTTCCACGGCAAGGGCGTGCGCAAGGCCGTCGACGCGGTCAACTCCGAGATCGCCGAGGCCGTCGTCGGGCTCGACGCCGAGTCGCAGACCGAGGTCGACCGCGCGCTGATCGCCCTCGACGGCACCCCGAACAAGGCCCGGCTCGGCGCGAACGCCACGCTCGGCGTCTCGCTCGCGGTGGTCAAGGCCGCCGCGGCCGCCAGCGGGCTGCCGCTCTACCGCTACGTCGGCGGCGTGTTCGCGCACCTGCTGCCGATGCCGATGATGAACATCATCAACGGCGGCGCGCACGCGGACAACCCGATCGACTTCCAGGAGTTCATGATCGGCCCGATCGGCGCGGAGACCTTCGCCGACGCCGTCCGGATGGGCTCCGAGGTCTTCCACACGCTGCGCAAGTCGCTCCACGAAGCCGGGCACGGCACCAACGTCGGCGACGAAGGCGGCTTCGCGCCGAACCTCAGCTCCGCCGACGAAGCGCTCGAGTTCGTCCTGCGCGCGATCGAGCAGTCCGGCTACAAGCCGGGTGAGGACATCGCGCTGCTGCTCGACCCGGCCGCGTCCGAGTTCTACAACGGCGAGGTCTACGACTACACCGGTGAAGGCCGCAAGCGCAGCATCGAGGAGCACGTCGCCTACCTCGCGGAGCTGACGGCCAAGTACCCGATCGTCTCCATCGAAGACGGCTTGGCGCAGGACGACTTCGCCGGCTGGAAGCAGCTGACGGACCGGATCGGCGACCGCGTGCAGCTCGTCGGCGACGACCTGTTCTGCACCAACGTGAATCTGCTCAAGGACGGCATCGAGCGCGGGATCGGCAACTCGATCCTGATCAAGGTCAACCAGATCGGCACGCTCACCGAGACGCTCGACGCCGTCGAGACCGCGCACAAGGCGGGCTACTCGGCCGTCATGTCGCACCGGTCCGGCGAAACCGAGGACACCACGATCGCCGATCTCGCCGTGGCCACCAACTGCGGCCAGATCAAGACCGGCTCGCTGTCGCGGTCGGACCGCACCGCCAAGTACAACCAGCTCATCCGCATCGAAGAGGAGCTCGGCGCCGAAGCCCGTTACGCGGGCGCGTCGACGATCAGCGGCCGCCGCTGACCCGATCCGGTCCGGAACCGCGAGTGCCGTTCCGGACCGGATCGCCGCCGACGCACATCAGCTGCAGCCGGGCCAGTCCCCGCACGTACCGGCTCGCCCGCTGGTCGCTCGGCAGCACCAGCGTCGGCCGGGCCGGCAGCTCGCCGTTGTACCGGGTCGCCGGCAAGGCCGCGCACGCGCCGAACTCCGGGTCCAGTTCCGCCAGGGACAGCACGACCTGGAAGCCGTCCTCGGCCACCGCCGGCACGACGACCGTCAGGCTCGCCATCTTGTGCCGCGTGTCCCCCGGCAACGGGCCTTCGCGCAGGACGTCGCAGAGGCGCACGCCGTGGACCCGGTCCCCGGTGACCAGGAGCCCGCCTGCCGACGGTTCCTTCCCTCCACGCTAAGTCACCGCCGCCGCGGCGTACAGCCACCGAACAGGCACGATAAGGTCGCGGATGCGGCCCCGCCCGGCTCAGGAAGCCGCGTCAGCGGATCCGCGGGCCGGCGGACGTGGTGAAGCGGAACTCGATGGCGACCGGCACGGTGTCGAGATCCAGCGCCTGGCGCAGCCGGGGCAGGCCCTCGGTCTCCAGGCGTTCGCGGATCTCCGTGGGATCGCCGTCCTGCTCCACCGAGACGACCAGCGCCAGCGTCGGGTCCTCGCGGGTCCCGGCCAGCGTGGCGCGGGCCTGGTGCACACCCGGGTAGGTCCGGAGCTCCTCGGTGAACGGCGCCACCGCGGCGTCGGCCGCCAGCTCGGTCCGGCCGCCGTCCGGGTCGGACTCGAAGCGCCACGTCTGGGTCCGCGGGCGACGCGCCAGCTGGGCGAGCAGCCAGCGCAGCACCAGCAGCCCGAGCACCACGGCCGCTGCGGCGGCGACGTAGAGCACCCACGTCGGCGGCATGGCCGTGCCCGGGACCAGCGGTGCCTCGGGATCGACGACGGTCAGGCGCCGGAAGTGGGTCGCGACCGCGAACCCGCCCGCGGCCAGCAGCACCAGCCCGACCAGGCCGAGCAGGACGCGGTTGAGCCGGGCCGGGCGGTTCAGGTTCGTCATGACGCCTTCTTCCGGGGAGCGCGGACTCGCACCGAGATCGCCGGCCGGGTGGCCGGGCCGACCTGGTCGAGCCGGTGGCCGACCGCCTCGCGGACGGCGTCGGCGAGGCCTTCGGTCCGGGTCCGGGCCGTCTCGACCCGGACCTTCACGCGCCGGGTGCCGAGCTTGACCGCAGCACCGGACACGCCGTCGACGCCCGCCGCGGCGGCGCGCAGGGTCGAGCGGTAGCCGCCGCGAGCGGCGCCCGCGTCGAAGGATCCGCCCAGCGGCAGCACGGTCAGGGTCCCCGGCAGGATCGCGCCGAGCACCAGGACCAGGCCGAGCAGCGCGACGACGCCCCCGGCCACGGCCGGCAGCACGTCCGTCCAGCGCAGGTCGTGCAGCCGGGACGCGACCGCGTCGGGGCTCACCCACGGACGTTCGCCGAGGATCAGCTGGACCGCCACGACGGCGACGAGCACGCACGCGGCCAGCACCACCACCGCGGTCAGGACGGCCGGGACGCTCCGGCGGGGACGGCGTTTCATTCGACCCTCCGTACTGGGCCCGCGGTGGTGTGCAGGGCGGTGACCGTGAGGTCGACGCGCGTCACCGCGAGCCCGGTCAGCGCCTCCACGCGCGAAACGAGGTGTTCGCGCGCCCGCTCGGTGGTGCGCGCGACCGACGCCGGGTAGACGATCGAGATCCGGACGTCGAGCGTCACGGTCCCGTCGCCGACGTGGGCGCTCACCTTCGCGGAGTGGTCGAGGTCCTCGCCGCTCAGGCTGACGCCGAGGACCCGGCCGGCCGCGCCGCCGACGTCGTCGACCTCGAGCACGGCGCAGGCGGCCAGCCGTTCGACCGCCTGCGCCGAGATGGTCAGCACGCCGCGCTCGGCGACCGGCGCGGTCAGGGTGGCAGTCACGCTCAGCCCCGATCGCGGCCGGCGAGCTGCGACAGGTCGAGCTTGCCGTCGAGGTAGCGGCCGACCAGGAAGCCGATCGCCCCCAGCACGGCGACCGCGGCGAACGCGCCGAAGCCGCCGAACGCGACGGCCAGCCCCAGGACGAGGCCGGTCAGCAGGCCCAGCTGCGTGGACTTCACGAGACCCTCTCCTTCTCTTGTGCGGCAACCACTTGTACGGGGACCTCCGGTGCAGGGATCGCCGGTCCGGTGCTCTCCGGTGCGGCGCCGGCCGGCTCGGCCAGATCCGCGATCACGACGTGCACCGGCCGCCCCGCGACGGCGGCGGCGGTGCGCACGGCGGCGGCGACGTCCGCGGCCACCAGCGGGTAGCGCGTGGTGACCGCGATCGTGACGTCCTCGTCGCGGACCCGGACGCCGGCGATCCGCCGCGGCGGGTCGAGCGTGGCGATCTCGCCGAACCGCCCGCCGTGCAGCCCGGTCACCCCGGGCGCGATCCGGACCGCGGCGGCGATCCGCGCGGCGTCGGGTTCGGGATTCACTGCACCCGGCCGGTTTCGGTGGTCTCGCCCTCGTCCTCGGACGGCAGGTGCAGGTCGCCGACGTTGATGTTCACCTCGACCACCTCCAGGCCGGTCATCTGCTCGACGGCGGTGATCACGTTGCGGCGCACCGAACGCGACAGGTCCGCGATGGACACGCCGTACTCGACGACGATCTGCAGGTCGACGGCCGCCTGCTTCTCGCCGACCTCGACCGACACGCCCTGCCCGGCCGAGGCGGTCGCGCCCGGGATCCGCTCGCGGATCGCGGAGAACGCCCGCGCGGCGCCGCCGCCGAGGGCGTGCACGCCGGGGATCTCCCGGGTGGCCAGGCCGGCGATCTTCTGGACGACGACGTCGGCGATCGACGTGGCGCCCTCGGTCGTCACCAGCGCGCCGTCGCCGCTCTTCTTGGCCTGGTCCGACGGTGCCTGCTGGGCGGGCACCTTGGTGGCGGTGGCGTTCGTCATGACGTCTCCTTCGCACATCGGGAATGCGTTGTGTTGTCGCGGAAGCCCCTTGATTGTTCTTCCACACAGGACAGACAACGCGCTGGGAAGATCGTCACGACCCGATCGTGTGACCCCCATCTCCCGTGTACGGGTGACCGCGGGCGCTACCGGGCGACGGGAACCCCGGCGCGTTTCGCCGCCGCACCCAGGGCGGCGATGACCGCCGCGCCGGCCACCGACAGCGCGATTCCCACCAGTACGGCGACGTTCCAGCCCGCGACGAGGTCTGTTGCCGGGGTCGCCGACGGGTGAACCGCGAGCACCGTCACCACGGTGACGCCCAGCGCCGCGCCGACGTACCGGCTCGTGTTGTTGATGCCGCTGCCCATCCCGGCGCGGTGCGGCGGCACGCTCGCGACCGCCTCGCGGCCCAGCGACGCGTTCACCACGCCGGTCCCGATCCCCGCCAGCAGCAATCCGCCGAGCAGCGGGCCCGCGCCGGAGCCCGGGGTGACGAACGCGAGCGGCACCAGCCCGGCGGCCACCACCAGCAGGCCGGCGCTCAGCCGCGCCCCGCCGGAGAACGCCGCGGGCAGCCGCCGGGTCAGCAGCGCCGAGACCACGCTGGTCGCCGACCAGACCAGCACCACGAGCGACGCCGTCAGCGGGGTGAACGCCAGGCCGTTCTCCAGCATCGTGCACAGGAAGGCCATCAACGCCGTGACGCCGCCGCCCGCCACGAACGCGCCGGTCGTCGCCGAAAGCAGCGCCGGACGGCGGAACAGCGTCAGGTCGAGCATCCCGCCCTCGGCGCGGTTCTGGTGCGCGAAGAACGCGGCGAGCAGGACGACCGCGGCGACGAGCAGCGTCACTTCCAGCGGGCTCGTCCAGCCCTGGCGTCCTTCGGTCAGCGCGGCGAGCAGCGCCGCGAGACCGCCGCCGAGCAGCAGCGACCCGACGACGTCGACCTTGCGCGCCCGGCCCGAGACGGACTCTTCGAGCAGGACCCGGCCGAGCACGGCGACGCCCGCGGACAGCACGGTCGTGACGAGGTAGAGCGTGCGCCAGCCGGCCGCGAGGTCGAGGACCGCGCCGGCCACCGGACCGGTCGCGATGCCGGCACCGAGGCACGCGCCCCACACGCCGGTGGCACGGGCGCGGCCGGCGGCGTCCGGGAAGGCGTGCCCGAGCACCGCGAGACCGCAGGCGATCAGCGCGGCCGCCCCGAGCCCTTCGACGACCCGGCCGGCGATGAAGGTCACCGGCCCGGGCGCGACCGCGCACAGCAGCGACCCGGCGGCGAGCACTCCCCCGCCGGCCGCGAACACGCGCCGCCGGCCGAAGTCGTCGCCGATCGCCCCGGCGGGCAGCAGCGCGACCGCCAGGCCGAGGCTCATCGAGCTGAGGATCCACGACGTCGCGATCGCGCCGGCCCCGAGCCCGCGGGCCACCGACGGGACGATCGACAGCGGCGCGGTGAACACGAACATGGCGAGCAGCGTGCCGCCGCCGGAGGCGACGAGCACGGCGGCCGGGCGGCGGTCCATGCGGACTCCAGTTGATTCGGTGACCGAACTCTTTGCCCGGAGGCTAGCACGGTTTGTTCGTTCACCGAACCTTTCTGTGGCACACTGGGGCGCATGGCACTCCCCCGCGAGTACACCGGCCAGGCTTGCTCGATCGTGCGCGCCCTGGAAATCGTCGGCGAGCGCTGGACGCTGCTGATCGTGCGTGACGCGGTCTTCGGCGTCCGGCGGTTCAGCGACTTCCTGGAGCACCTGGGCACTCCCCGCGCGGTGCTGACCGAACGGCTGGAGTTCCTGGTCCGCGAAGAGGTCCTGACCCGCGTTCCGGGGCCGGGCAAGCGAAGCGAGTACGAGCTGACGGCGAAAGGCCTCGCGTTGTGGCCGGTCGTCCGCTCACTGTCGGCGTGGGGCGACGAGTACTACGCACCCGAAGGCCGCCGGCGGGTGTTCGTGCACGAGTCCTGCGGCGGCGAGGTGACCCCGGCGGGCGCGTGCGTCACCTGCGGCGCGCAGGTACCGGTCGCCGACACGGTGATGACCCCCGGCCCGGGCCTGCCCCCGCCGTCACCGCGGGACAGCGCGATCACGACGGTCCTGGCCGACCCGCGGCCGTTGCTGCGGCCGATCCACTGAAGACTCAGGCGCCGGCGCCCGGCAGCGTCTCGGACAGCTCGATCATGTTGCCCCACGGGTCCCGGATGAAGGCCAGGCGGCGGCTGATGTCCTCGATCTCGAACGGCTCGCCGACGATGTCGACGCCGCGCCCGGTCAGCTCGGCGAGCGCGTCGTCGACGCTGTCCACGTGCACGCAGATGTGCTGATAACCGCCGTACTGCAGGCTGACGCCGAGGTCGTCGAGCACCGGCTTCGGGAACGGGACCGGACCGGCCAGCAGCTCGACGTGGAAGTCGTCGTCGTTCGCCGGGCTGAGGTAGGCGAGCTTCAGCTCGCCGTAGGGCCATTCCTGCAGCACCCGGAAGTCGAGCTTCCCGGTGTACCAGTCCTTGGCGGCGGCGAAGTCGGGCACGCGGATCCCGACGTGGTGGCCGCCGAACGAGGCGAACGGGCTGGCCGGGTTCTTGGGCGGGTGGGCGGGCATCGGCATTTCGGCTCCTGTGGTCCGGTTGGTGATCTCCAGTCAACCGACGCGGCGGGCCCGCGGAAACCGGTTGCCTGGGTCCAGCAGAACCACCTTCGGATCGGCGAGAATGGCGGGATGACCCAGGCCGACGAGCTCCGCGAGTTCCTGCGATCCCGGCGCGCCCGGCTGACCCCGCCGGACGTCGGCCTTCCCTGGGCCGGGAGCCGCCGAGTGGCCGGCCTGCGCCGCGAGGAGATCGCCCGCCTGGCCGGCGTGAGCCCCGACTACTACACCCGGCTGGAACAGGGCCGGGCCCGCAACGTCTCCGAGCAGGTGCTCAGGCGCCGTCGCTACCGCGCTGCGCCTGGACGACCTCGAACGCCGTCACCTGTTCTCCCTGGTCAAGCCCGCGACGCCGCCGCCGGCCGTGGTCCGGGCCCGGCCCGCGGTGCGGATGATGCTGGACGCGCTGGACCCGGTGCCCGCGGTCCTGCACGGCCCGCGGCTCGAGGTGGTCGCGATCAACCGGATGGGCAAGATCCTGATCGACGACTTCGACGCGATGCCCCCGGCGGAGCGCAACATGGTCCGCTGGATGTTCCTGGACCCCAAGGCCCGCGCGGTGTACCCGGACTGGGCCGGGATCGCGGCGCAGATGGTCGCGATCCTGCGCCGCGCACCGGGTTCGGCGCCGCTGGTGGCCGAGCTGAGCGAGCGGGCACCGGAGTTCGCCGGGTTCTGGGCGGACCACCAGGTCTTCCAGCACACCCACGGCACCAAGCGGTTCCACCACGACGCCGTCGGCGAGATGGTGATCAACTACGAGTCGCTGGTGCCGCCGTCGGACCCGGAGCTGTCGCTGATCGTCTACACCGCCGCGACCGGATCGCCGTCGGAGGAGAAACTCCGCCTGCTGGCGACGAAGAACCGCGTTGCCGCGTCGACGGCGGTCTTGACCGGACCGGGCTGATCGCAGAAGTTGTACTGCGCGTCGTAGTCGAGCCACCGGTCCCACGAGGCGGGGTTGAACGTGTTATCCCACAAGGAGATCGCCCCGCTTCCGGGTCGGCGACGTAGTCGGCGGGGAGGCTTTCTTCCGCGCGCGGCACCGCGGGCTCGAGCCGCTCCTCGCCCGTCCGCTCGTACCACTCTCGCGCTTCCCGGGCCGCACTGCGGAGGGCAGCGACTCCTTGCAGGCCACCGAGGGCGGCCACCACGGTGGCACGGCTGGGCAGTGCGGGGGCCACCAGCGCGACCGACGAGAAGAGCGCCCTCTTCGCCGCCGCCGGAGCCAGGTACGCGCCGGCCACGACGACGGCCGTCCGGGGACCGTCCACTTCGGAGGCCGGGTGGTGGAGGTCGCCGGCCGGGTCCACTCCGGCCGACGCGAACCGGACGCGCCCGACCATTGAGTTCAAGCGCAGCTCGACCCTGCTCGAGCACACCCTCGACGACCGAGGGGTCACACCTCGATGTGGCGTCGCCGGACGAGGACGAGCACCGCGAGCACGATCAGGGCGACCACACTCGCGATCGGACCCGCGTACGCGCGACCGGGGACGACCGCGGACGAGATGAGCGAGAAGTCCCAGAGCCCGTGGAGCAGGCCGGGCAGCAGCAACCCGCCGGAACGCCGCCGGACGAGGTAGAAGAAGTAGCCCGCCACCGCGACCACCAGCACCTGGACGAGCGCCTTGGGGCCGGTGGAGAACAGGTTCGCGGCGTGTGCGAGGCCGAAGACGACCGACGACCAGAGCGCGACCTTGCCCTCGGAAAAGCCGTGGGCGCGGAAGACCGTCACGCCGATCCCGCGGAAGAGCGCCTCTTCGGCGTAGCCGACGAACAACGCGCTCAGCAGGAGCAGCAGCGTGAAGCCGAGGCCGCGGTCGGCGAGCCCGGCGTAGTCGGTCGCGAGCAGGATCGCCACGACCATGATCACCGGGACGGCGAGCACCCAGCGCTGCACGGGCCGGTCGTCGGTCAGCACCGGCCGCCACCACCGCAGCGCCGTGATCGCCACGGCGACCAGCACCAGCCCGATGCCGACCGGGAGCGTGAGGCTGCGCCAGACCTCGTCGAGCGAGGTCGGGCTGGCGTACGCGACGTCGATCCCGATCGTCGCCGCCCAGCCGATCAGCCCGGTCACCACCACGTACCCGACGACCAGGGCGAGGTACGCCCACACCGGCAGCGCGCGGCTCCCGGCCTTGACAGGCTGCGACGACATACGACTCCACTCCGCCGGGAGCCCCGCGGGCTCGGGTCCCGATCATGACCCAACGGCGCGGGTCTCGCGAACTCTTGACAAGCAACCCCGCCAGCCTGTCTGCTTACTCCTGCACGAATAGACGTAGAAACGAGCAGTTTCTCGCACTTTCTGGAGGCTCGGGTGCATCGACGGCTCAGCGGAACCCCTCGACGGCTGCTGTGCGGTGCCGTCGCCCTGACCCTCACGGGAGCCCTCGCGGCACCCGCGGCGGCGGACCGGCTCACGGCGTCGGCCTTCACGGTCCCCCGCAGCGGCGACGCCCCGGGTTACCAGGTGCGGATCGACACCGCCCACCTCGGCGTCACCGTTTCGCGAGGTGGTGAGCCGCTGCTGCGCACGGCCTCGGACGCGTTCACCTTCGGCGACGCGGTGGCGACGCGCGTGCGGTCCGTCTCGAAGCAGGGCGTGACCGTGGTCGCCGAAGCCGACAGCACGGCGGGCAAGACGGTCACCCTGCGGCTGACGCCGCGCGCGGACCGGTTCGACCTGACCTGGTCGGTCGCCGGGGAGCCGGCCGGCGACCGCGCGACGCACTTCGACCTGGCGGCGTCCGGGCACTGGTACGGCGGCGGGGAGACCAGCGAAGGCCGGGTCCAGCCGTACCCGCTCTCGGCGGGCGTGGTGGACGAACCGGAGTTCTCCCCGGCCAGCTACATGATGCAGGAGCCGTACTTCTTCACTTCGAAGTCGGTCGGGGTGTACGTCCGCACCGCGCAGCCGATGAAGGTCGCGCTGGCCAACGGGCGCGCCGATCTCGCCGTGACCGGGTCGGCGGAGTACTCGAGCACGGTGTTCGTCGAGTCGAGCCGCCGCGCGGTCTACGACGACTACGTCGGCGAGGTCGGCAAACCCGAGAAGAGCGACGCCACCGACGCCGAGTACGCCAGTCCGCTGTGGAACTCGTGGGCGCAGTACTACCGGGACATCGACCAGGACAAGGTCGTCGCGTGGGCGCGCGACCTGAAGGCCGCGAACGTCGCCGGGCACACCGTGCAGCTCGACGACAAGTGGGAGTCGAACTACGGCAACCTGACTTTCGACGCGAAGACGTTCCCCGACCCGAAGAAGCTCGTCGCCGACATCCACGGCATGGGCCAGAAGTTCGGGCTGTGGACGACGTTCTGGATCAACCTCGACTCGGCGAACTACGGGTACGCCCGCGACCACGGCTATCTGTTGCACGCCAAGGCGAACCCCGCCGAGCCGTGCACCGTGAAGTGGTGGAACGGCACGGCGGGGATCATCGACCTCGGCAACCCCCAGGCCCGCGACTGGTACACCGGCAACCTGCGCACGCTGATGGCGGACTACGGCGTCGACGGCTTCAAGTTCGACACCCGGTTCTTCGACGACAGCTGCGCCACGTCGAACGGCCTGACCCCGCAGGACTACCAGAAGCTCGGCGCGGACATGACCGACCGGTTCGACCAGCAGGGTGCCGGCATCCGCACGCACTGGGGCAACCAGCGCTACGGCTTCGTGATCCGCGCGGTCGACGCGGACACGACGTGGGACGGCCTGCGCACCTCCCTGCGCCGGGCCTCGGCGATCTCTGCCGACGGCTACCCGTTCGTCGAGACCGACATGATCGGCGGCTCCGAGAGCATGCCGCCGCCGTCGAAGGAAGTCCTGGTGCGCTGGGCGCAGGCGGCGTCCCTGATGCCGCTGATGTACGCCTCGACGTCCCCGGTGACGACCGTCGACACCACCACGGGCAAGCCGGTGACCTACCCCGCCGACACCGCCCGCCTCTACGCCGACGCGGTGCGCACGCACGCGAAGCTGGCCGGTTACCTGCAGACGCAGGTGAAGCAGGCGGTCGCGGACGGCACGCCGATCATGCGGCCGGTGTTCTTCGACTTCCCCGCCGACCACCGCTTCGACACGATCGACGACGAATGGCTGCTCGGCCCGGCCCTGCTGGCCGCGCCGGTGATCACGTCGGGCACGTCGCGAGACGTGGTCCTGCCGGCCGGTCTGTGGTTCGACCCGAACACCCACCGCGTCGAACTCGGCGGCCGCACCCTGCGCGGCTACCCGGCGCCGCTCGGCACCACCCCGATGTTCGTGCGCCTCGGCGCGCCCGGCGCCGCGGGGCTGATCACCGCGCTGTCCCGCTGAGCTGACCGGCGCTCACGCGGGACCCGAGCACCCGCGTGAGCGCGTCGGCCAGCGACGTCTCGGACGTCGAATGCCACGCGACCACAACGTCGGGCCGCAGCAGCAAAGCACCGTCGGCGGGCAGGCAGACCTCGGCGAGCCAGCCCTCGTGCGTTACCTCGGCCCACCGCAGCCCGAGCCGGTCCGCCTCGGCGATCCAGTGGCCGTTGTCCGGGCCGGTGAGCAGCGTCAGACCCGGCCCGGCGTAGTCCACAGTGGACGTCGTCGCGTCGAGCCACGCGTGCGGGACGCGGGTGCCCGGCCGGCCCGCCGGGGCGTAGTGGTCGGCGGGAGCGGGGTCGCGGCCGTCCGGGACGAACGCGCCTTCCGCGTACTGGGTGCCGAACATCGTGGTCATCGGGTCGCCCGGCAGCCCACCGCCCTTGGTGAAGGCGGACAGCATGTCGCCCACGTGCCCGATCACCGTGCTGGACGCCTCGGCGATCGCGTAGCCGGCCGGACGGCGTTCGGTGTCGTACGTGTCGAGCAGCGCCGGGGTGGCCTTTCCGGCGAGCACGGCGGCGAGCTTCCAGGCGAGGTTGGCCGCGTCGGCGATGGCCGTGTTGGCGCCGGCCGCGGCCATCGGCGGCATCACGTGCGCGGCGTCGCCCGTCAGGAACACCCGGCCGTCGGCGAACCGGTCGGCCACGCGCATCGCGGACTCCCACGGTGAGCGTCCGAGCAGCTCGACGTCGAGATCGGGCACGCCGACCACGATCCGCAGGAGGTCCTGCCAGTCGCCGTCGCCGAGGGTGCCCGCGTCGGGGAAGTCGGCGGTGGAGAACAGCCAGCGGTCGGTGCCGTTGACCGAGAGGAACGCGCCCGAGGCCACCGGGTTCTCGATCTGGCAGAGGTTGAACGGCTTGTCCCGCACCAGGTCCGCGAGATCGGCGCGGAAGTGCAGGTCGAGGTTGTCGGCGAGGTGGCCGTGACCGCTGCGGGTGATGCCCAGCGCCTCGCGGACCGGGCTGTGGGCGCCGTCGGCGGCGATCAGGTAGTCCGCGGCCAGCTCGTACGGCTCGCCGTCCGCCGGGCGCAGCCGTGCCGTCACTCCGTGGTCGTCCTGGGTGAACGACACGAGCTCGGTGCCGAGGCGCACGGACACGCCCCGCTCGCGGGCGGCCCGGCGCAGCAGCGGCTCCAGCACGGCCTGGGGGCACAGGACGTTCGGCCCCGGGCTCAGTTCGGGCATCCGTCCCTGCTGCCCCCGCCGGGCGCGCAGCAGGTCGGTCAGCTCCCGCGGGCGGGCCGCGGCCAGCGTCGGGCCGGTCAGCACCTGGCTGAACGCCGCCAGTGGCGCGCTCGCCTCGTCGACCTCGTCGGCCAGGCCGAGCAGGCGGAACAACTCGGTGCTGCGGGGGTTGAACCGGCGCGCCTTCGGCTGCGGCGACGCACCGTCGCGCCGGTCCACCAGGACTGGGAACACCCCTTCGCGACGCAGCAGCAACGCGGCGGTCAGGCCGGCGATCCCGCCGCCGCTGATCAGGACGGGGACACGTGTGATCATGGAAGACTCCCTCTAAAAGTGACACGGTATAACTCAGTACACCGTGCAACTAGTGATATCGTCAAGCCATGACCACGGAGACCGGGCCGGGCCGACGCGAGCGCAAGAAGGCGGCCACCCACCGGGCGCTGGCCGACGCGGCCCTGCGCCTGTTCCTCGAGCGCGGGTTCGACGACGTCGGCGTCCGCGAGATCGCCGAGGCCGCCGACGTGTCCACCACGACCCTGCAGAAACACTTCCCCACCAAGGAATCCCTGGTCTTCGACCGCGACGGCGCCGTCGAAGAGGACCTGATCGCCGCGGTGCGCGACCGCGCGCCCGCCATCTCGGTGCTGGACGCGCTACGGGACTACACGCTCGCCCGCGTCCGGCTGGGCGCCGCGAGCGAAGGTGCGTCGGCGTTCCTCGGACTCGTGCACCGCACGCCCGCGCTGAGCAGCTACTGGCACCGGATGTGGATGCGCCACGAGGACGCGCTCAGGGGCGCCCTCGCCACCGAAACCGGCGTCCCCGAAGACGATCCCGGCTGCGCCGCGCTGGCCCACTTCGCCCTGGAGACGTCGGCGCTCGCCATGCGCGCCGCGGATCCGGTCGCGACGGCCGAAGCCGCGTTCGCGATCCTCACCCACGGCTGGACCGCCGCACCCCGTTGAGTCCGGCCACGGTCGGCGAACGTGTGGTGCGGAGCCCGCGCGCCCCTACAGGCAGGGCGGCCGGTAACCGTCGACGTGCAGGCCGCGGAAGGTCAGCACGTTCGGCGTCTTGCCGACGACCACCAGGCCGCGGGCCTCGGTCAGCGCCGAAGCGAACGAGTAGGCCGGCGTGCCCAGTTCGGGCAGCGACGTCCAGGCGCGGGGCGCGAAGCTGAAGAACTTCGTCACGACCTTCCCGTGCGTCGAGGGCACGAGCGTCAGCCACTTGTCGCCGCCGCTCCAGTGCGACGCCGGGCGCAGCTGGACGTAGAGGTCGTCGGTCGCGCTGTAGGTCAGCCGGAAGCCCGCCGACCGGGAGAGGTCGGCCTGCGCCTCGAACCGGTTGCCGAGCCAGAGGACGGCCACGTGCCATTCGGCGCCGAGAAAGCTCACCTCGGCCGCGTACCGGCCGTGGTCGCGCACGAGCAGGCTGCCCGTCGCCGGCACCGTCGTGCCCTCGCCGCTGGCGAGCCACTGCTGGTAGCCGTCGATCGACGGGGTCGCGCACGCGCACGAGCCGGCGGGCGACGCGCTCGCCGTCGCCGTGCCGAGCAGCGACATCACCAGCACCAGGACGAAAGCTGCAAACGGAACCCGTGCACGCATTCCCGGGAAGCTAGCAAAGACCGGCGAGCGGCCGCGCACGCGTGTTTCGATGAGCGGGACCGTGTGGCGCGCGTCACGGAATGCCTGTCGATCTTCCGCGCTGAACACAGGAGAGAAAGCGTTCCGATCCGAGGGAGTGACATGTCCGCCACCACCACGCCGCAGGAGGCGTCCACCGCGCCGGTCGTGCCCGTGCTCGACGACTTCGACTTCCCGCTCACCGACGGTGCCGCCTGCCGCATCGACGACCCGGACTGCGAAGCCTGCCAGTGAGCACGAGCGCGGGCCGCCCACTCCGGTGAGCGGCCCGCGCCCACGGCTCAGTCGCCGGTCGGACGCTCGACGACCACCGTGGCCATCAGGGAATGGCCGACCCCCAGGCCCTGCTGGGACTGCTGTTCACACGCGAACAGGGCCTGCGCCAGCCGCTTCGCCTGGTCCGGTGCGCGCAGCTCCCCCGCCGACGCGAGGACGCCGTTCCAGCGCTCGGCGAACGTCGCGAAGAACGTCTCGACCCGCTGCGGGACGTCTCCCGCGGGCGGTTTGAAGCGCAGCTGCGCGGCCGTGACGTCGGTGGCGCCGCGCGCGAGCTCGTTGAGCAGCGTGCGATAAGGCGGGATCCCCTGGTTGAACGCGCGGGTGGCGGTGTGCCGGCCGGCCAGGATCGACCGGTCGGTGAAGGTCACCGCGCCCAGCCGGGCGCCCGCGCCGATCGCGGCCTGGACGAGGGCGTCGTCGAGGGAACCGCGGTCGTAGAAGCTCATCTGGTCGTGGACGGTCTCGTTCGCGCCCTCGAAGAAGCTCATGTTGTACGCCCACCGCGTCTCCGGCCAGCGTGGCGTCCATTCGACCGAGTACCGCCCGAGCACGTCGACGACCAGCACCGCACTGTCGCGGGTCTCGACGATCCGCCGCATCAGGCCGGTCAGGACTTCGATCGTGTCGGCGTGCGGGAGGTGCGAATAGGGCACCCCGCAAGACATGTAGAGGTCGAAGTCGCCCGCCGGGGGCTCGGCGCGCATGTCGGCGACCTCGAACTCGGCGGGCCGCCCGGCGTGCAGCGAGCGCGCCGTCTCGACCATCCCGGGATCGAGGTCGACGCCGAGGTAGGCGAGCCGGCCGTCGTCGGTCACCGGGGCGAGGCCGCCGTGCGGCTCGGTGAGCAGGGCGAGCCCGTCCCCGGTGCCGGCCCCGATGTCGAGCACGCGCAGCGGCTGGTCCGGCCGGGACCGGACCCGGCCGACGGCGTCGCGCAGGACCTGGTGCGAGACCACTTCTTCGAGCATGGTCTTGACCGGATCCCGGCGCTTGGGCGAGGTGTAGTGGGCTTTCGCGTCGCGGTAGGACGTGGCGGCTGTCGTGTTCACGCCTCACCCCGGTGGCGAGCATCGTCGATCAGTACGTATGACGCGTTGCTGGTCGTGATCTCCATATCTCCGATTCTGGCAAGAAAAAGCCGGCCGGGTGAGGCGGACATCTCGGATCGTGCCCACTGCGTTCTGTTCCTTCAGCCCGGCGCGGTGGTCAGCATCCAGTGGCTGAAAGCGGCGTACCGCTCCGCGAAATCGGCCGGACCGACGGCCTTCTCGACCGCGGCGGAGAACTCCCGGACCCGCTCGAACCGGGCCCTGCGAGAGTCTTCGTACCGCTTGAGAGCCCCGGTCGGGTCCGACGTCGCCAGCGCCGTCCGCAGCACGCCGACGTCCTCGACCCCGAGCGTGCCGCCCGCGGCGATGTGCGGTGACAGGCCGTGGGCGGCGTCGCCGATGAGGGCCACGCGCGAACCGGTCCAGTGCGGCAGCGGCGGGACGAGCATGATCCGGTTCTCCAGGATCGTGTCCTCGGGGGTGGCCGCGATCATCCGCAGGAGCTCGTCGTGCCGGCCCGCGTCGGCGAGGTTGCGGGCGCGCGCCAGGGCGCGGTCCCGTTTGGTTCCCGGCAGCGGCCCGGTCTCGAACTGGTTGACCATCCACATGGTCCGCCCCTCGGCGACGCGGGTGTACCCACCGCGCGTACCGGCGGTCCCGATGGTCAGCACGGTGCCTTCGGGGCGTTCGTCCCCGGCCGGGACGATCGCGCGCCACGCGTAGTGCCCGGCGTGCTCCTGGGCGTCGCTGCCCGGCAGCAGCCGCGCGCGGACGCGGGAGTGGACGCCGTCGGCGCCGATCAGCAGGTCGGCGCGCAGGCTCTCGCCGCCGTCGAGGTGGACGACGACCTCGTCCGCGTGGTCCTCGAAGCCGGTCAGCCGGGCGGAAAGCCGGATCCGGTCCCGGCCGACGGCATCGGCGAGCACCGTGTTCAGCGCCGGCCGGGGCACCAGCAGGAAGCGGTGGTCGCTGTCGTCGTACCCGTTGGCGCGCAACGGTTTTCCGGCCGGGTCGAAGAACCACGCGGTGATCTCCTGCCCCAGCGCGCGGACGTCGACACCGACGTCGTCGAGCACCCGCACGGCGTTGGCCCACAGGCCGATCCCGGCCCCGGCGGCGCGGATTTCCGGCGCCTGCTCGAGGACGGTGACGTCGTGCCCGATCCGCCGCAGGGCCGCGGCGGTGGTGAGCCCGACGAGGCCGCCACCCGCGATCACTGTGTGCATCTCCCGCTCCTTCGTTCGCTCCCGACTCCAGTCAAGGGCGACGCCGTCATAATGACAAATGCATACTCGCTATCTGTAGCATTACCTGGGTGCATCTTGATCTGAACCTGCTGGTCGCGCTGGACGTCCTGCTCGACGAGGGCAGCGTCGGCGCCGCCGCGGACCGGCTCCACCTCTCCCAGCCGGCCATGAGCCGGACGCTCGGGCGGATCCGGCGCGCGACCGGCGACGAGATCCTCGTGCGCGCCGGCCGGGTGATGCTGCCGACGCCCTACGCCGAGCAGATCCGCGGCGAGGTGCACCAGCTGGTCGCGCGCGCCCGGACGATCTTCGTCCCCGAGACCGAGCTCGACCTGGCCACTCTGGAGCGCACGTTCACCTTGCAGTGCAACGACGTCGTGGCGAGCGCCCTGGTCCCCCGCCTCGCCGCCCGCGTCGCGGCGACCGCGCCGGGCGTCTGCCTGCGGGTGCTCGGCGAAGCGGACACGAACCTCGACGGGCTGCGCCGGGGCACGGTCGACGTCCGGCTGACCGACGAGACGACGCACCCCGCCGACGTGCGCTCGGCGACCGTCCTGACCGACACCCTGGTCGCGGTCGGCCGCCACGACCTGGCCGCCGACCCGGCGACCACGGCCGGGTTCACCGCGGTGGGGCATGTGGTCGTCTCCCGCCGCGGCCGCCGGCGCGACCGCGTCGACGACGTCCTCGAGGCGCACGGCACCGCCCGGCGCGTTTCTCTCACCGTGCCCACTTTGGCGATGGCCCTGGCCGCCGTGACCGCCGCCGGGCTCCTCACCGTCGTGCCCGGGATGGCCGTCGCCGGGCTCGGGCCGGAGCTGCGCGCGTGGCCGCTTCCCGTGCCGACGCCGGAAATCCCCGCGGTGCTGGCCTGGCACACCCGCCACGGACGCGACACCGCCCACACGTGGTTGCGCGACACGATCCGGGACGTCCTTTCTGTCGGTGGTCCCCGGTAACGTCTGGGCCGTGAACGCTCGGGAACGCATCCAGGAACTCGCCGATCGGATCGTCGTCATGCGCGACGCCTACTACCGGGGCTCGCCCACGGTGGCGGACGCGGAGTACGACGCCGTCGAAGACGAGCTGCGCGGCCTGGTCGAGGCGAACCCGGAGCTGGCCCCGGACCCGAACCCCCTCGAGCAGGTGGGCGCGCCCGCGGTGCTGCACGCCCCGATCCGGCACTCGCGCCCGATGCTGTCGCTGGAGAAGGCGACCCGGCCCGAGCAGGTCGTGGCGTTCTTCGAGCGCTTCCCCGGCCAGCCGGTGGTCGTCATGCCGAAGCTGGACGGCCTGTCGCTGGCGCTGGTCTACGAGAACGGCCGGCTGGCCCGCGCGGTCACCCGCGGCGACGGGACGACCGGCGACGACGTGACGCTGCTGGTGCGCGCGCTGACCGACGGGATCCCGGACCGGCTCGACGCCCCGGGCCGCGTCGAGGTGCGCGGCGAGGCCGTGATGCTGCGGTCCACCTTCGCGGCCTACAACACCGCACACCCGGACAAGCCGCTGATCAACCCGCGCAACGCCGCCGCGGGCACCCTGCGGGCCAAGGACCCGGCCACCGTCGCCGGTCGGAACCTGCGGTTCTTCGCCTTCGACCTCTACACCGACCCGGACAGCGCGGAAACCGACCTCGGCAGCGCGCTGCAGACCCTCGGGTTCACCGCGGCCGACATGCGGCGCTGCACCGACGCGGAGGCCGCGCAGGCGGTGATCACCACGATCGAGCAGCAGCGCAACGACCTGGACTACGACCTCGACGGCGCCGTGCTGCGGCTGGCCGACCGGGACGCGTACGCCGCCGCCGGCACCCGGTCGAGCTCACCGCGTGGCGCCCTGGCGTTCAAGTTCGCCGCCGAGGAGAAGACCACCGTGCTGGCCGACGTGGTCTGGGACGTCGGCAAGACGGGCAAGATCGCCCCGGTCGCCTGGCTGGAGCCGGTCTTCGTGGGCGGCACCACGGTGACCCGCGCGACGCTGGCCAACCAGGAGGTGATCCGCGCCCGCGGCATCAAGATCGGCGACACCGTGCTGGTGCGCCGCGCCGGTGACGTGATCCCGTTCGTCGCCGGGGTGCTGGACGCGTCGAAGCGCACGGGCGCGGAGCAGGAGATCGTGCCGCCGACGGTGTGCCCGTCGTGCGGGCATCCGCTGACCGAGCAGGGCAACAGCCGGGAACTGTTCTGCACCAACGTGTCCTGCCCCGCCCAGACCGTGCGGCGGTTGATCCACTGGGCCTCGCGCGCGGCGGCGGACATCGACGCCATCGGCGGCGTGTGGATCGAACGGCTGGCCGAGACGGGGATCCTGGAACAGCCGTCGGACTTCTACGGGCTGACCAAGGAAACCCTGCTGGAGTACGACCGCATCGGCGAGGTCTCGGCCACCCGCATGATCGAGTCGATCGACACGAGCCGCCAGGTCGGCCTGCGCCGCGCGCTGATCGGCCTCGCGATCCCGATGGCGTCCGAGGGCACCGCCGCCCGACTGTGCCGAGCGGGGTTCGGCTCTCTGGAAGACGTCCTGAACGCGGGCGTCGACGGCCTGGTCGCGGTGGAGGACATCGGCCCGAAGGTCGCGACGTCGCTGATCGAGCACCTCACCCGGCTGCGCCCCGAACTCGAGCGGCTGCGCGAAGCCGGTGTCTCGCTGGACGTCCGCGAGGAAGACCTGCCCCCGGTCGTCGCGGCCGGCGCGCCCTTGGCGGGCAAGACGGTGGTGATCACCGGCGGCATCAACGACCCGCGCTCGGGCGAGAAGGTCCCCCGCCCGACATTCCAGCGCCTGTGCGAAAAGGCGGGCGCCACCACGGCGTCCTCGGTCTCGGCGACGACGGACATGCTCATCACGGGCACCGACGTCGGCGCGGCCAAGCTCACGAAGGCGGAGAAGTTCGACGTCGAGGTAGTCGACCAGGGCGAAATCTGGCCAATGCTGATCGCGGCGGGCATCGTCTGAGCACCGGCTCCGGGTCACCCGGTCAGCATGATGGCCACTCCCGGCGGCAACTCGGCCGCTCCGGTCGCACGTCGGCCGCGAGCCGTCGGACCTGCTTGTTGTGAGGGGCACCCCTCAGGGACACAAGAGCCATGAGGGTGCCCCTCACGGCTTTGACCTGGCGGGCCGACCCGCTCCCGTGCGGTGGCGCGCTTCGCCGCTCCCGGCGGCAAGTTCGCCGCTCCCGACGGGGAGTTGACCACTCCTGGCAGCGAGTTGGCCGCACCGGTCGGTGAGTCGGCCGCGTCCGGCGGCAAGTTCGCCGCCCGCGCGGCGAGTCGGCCGTTCCCAGGGGCAAGTTCGCCGCTCCGATCGGCGTGTTGGCCACTCCCGGCGGCAACTTGGCCGCTCCGGTCGCACGCTGGCCGCCCCCGCAGCAGGTCGGCCGCGGGCCGTCGGACCGGCTTGTCGTAAGGGGCACCCTCAGGGACATAAAAGCCATGGGGGTGCCCCTCACGGCTATGACCTGGCGGGCCGACCCGCCCCCGTGCGGTGTCGCGCCTCGCCGCCCCCGGCGGCAAGTTCGCCGCTCCCGGCAGCGAGTTGGCCGCACCGGCGGACGTGTTAGCCGCCCCCGGCGGCAAGTTAGCCGCTCCCGGCGGACGTGTTGGCCGCGCCCGGCAGCGTGTCGGCCGCGGGCCGTCGAACCGGCCTGCCGTGAGGGGCACCCTCAGGGACACAAGAGCCATGAGGGTGCCCCTCACGGCTTTGACCTGGCGGGCAGACCCGCACCCATACAGTGGCGCGCCTCGCCGCTCCCCGACGGCAAGTTGACCTCACCAGGCCGCAAGTTCGCCACTTCCGGCGGACATGTTCGCCGCTCAGTTCCCGAGGCCTCCAGCACCGATCCCGCCGCCGAGTTCTGCCGTGGGTCGTCGTGAGTGTTTAGGAGGGTTAGAACCCCCCTAAACACTCACGACAGCGCCCGCCGCGCGCAAGGCGGCCGGTCAGTTTTCCAGCAGGGCCTTGAGTTCCTCGTCGATCAGCAGGTCCGGGTCGAACTTCATGCCCGCGAAGTGGCCGGCCAGTTCCAGGGACAGCACGCCGTGCAGGCGCGTCCAGAACGACAGCGCCCGGTGCAACGTCGCGGCGTCCGCCGGGTGATTCGCGGCCCAGTCGCGGTGGGTCTCGAGGTGCGTGTCGAACGGGGTCTGCTGGCGGTCCTCCGGTAGCGCGTCGCTCGCGTCGAGGAGCACCGTCATGACCTCGAACGAGATCGCCGTGATGTCGTCCGGTGCGTGGTAGCCGGGGACCGGGGTGCCGTAGATGAGGAAGTACCGCTGCGGGTCACTGCGCCCCCAGTCCCGCACGACGTGGGCCAGCTCCGCCAGCCCGGCACCCGAGGAGCGGGCCTCTCGGACCGTGTCGGCGAGGCTTCGGTAGGCGTCGCGGATCAGGGCGGTGATCAGCTCGTCGCGGCTCGCGAAGTACCGGTACAGCGCCGGGCCGCTCATGCCCACCTGCTTGGCGATCGCGTTGAGCGACAGCGCCGGCACGCCCGCCGCGGCGATCTGCTCCCACGCGTGCTGCTTGATCTCCGCGCGCACCTGGGCCCGGTAGCGCTCACGTGGGCTCTGACCAGCTGGATCCGTCATGAGTTAGAGGCTATCACTTTTCCTATTGACACTCACAGCTGAAGAGTTATAGCTTCTAACCAACACAACGACCACTAACAAGGAGCATCCGATGCGCTTCCGTTCCGCTCTGATCGCGATCCCGCTGGCCGCCGCCGGGATCTTCGGCGTCACCGCTGCCGCCCCGGCCGACGCCGCGACGAGCCTGACCTGCCGCGGCGCCGGGATCGACGCCGCCGCCCAGCTCCACCACCGGACCGAGACGCTGATCAAGGCGCCGCTGAGCACCGTCTGGAAACGGCACACCGACGTCGAGGGCTGGCCGTCCTGGCAGAACGCCGTCACCAGCATGAAGCGGCTCGATCCGGGCCCGCTGCGGCCGGGCTCGCGGTTCCGGTGGACGACGCCGGCCCCCGCCACGCCCACCACCCCGGCGACGACCCTCGTCATCACCTCGACCGTCCAGCAGGTCAAGCCGGGTCAGTGCATCCGCTGGACCGGGCCGGCGATCGGTGACGGCCTGAGCATCGACCGCGGCGTCCACGTCTGGACCTTCACCCCGGTCCGGGGCGGTGTCCTCGTCAGCACCGAGGAGAGCTGGACCGGCGCGCAGATCGAGACCGACCCGGCCACCGCGATCCGGTACCTCGCCCCGGGCCTCGACGCCTGGCTGGCCGCGCTCAAGACCGCCGCCGAAACCTGCTGAAACCCCGCAACCGTCAGGAGAGAACGATGACCACCACCACAGCCCGCAAGACCTCGCTCGCCGTGCTGATCGCGGCCTGGGCCGTCCCGGTCTTCGTCGCCGGACAGTTCGCCCTGCTCGCCGGGATCCCGATCGTCGTCGTGCTGGCCGGCACCCTGCGCGAACCCCGCCTGCACGCCGTCCGCTGGCCGACGGCCGCCCTGACCGCCGTCTACGCCGGGTCGCTCGCGGTCTGGCTGCTCGGCCCGAGTGACGCGCCGAGCCTGTCGAAGTTCCTGAGCCCGGTCGCCACCGGCGTGTTCACCGCGGTCGGCGTCGCGACCGCCGTCGCGCACCACATCGCCCGCCGGCGTTCGGTCACGAAGTAGCGGACCAGCCGGGCTCAGGCTTCTCCCGCGAACTCCGGGAGAGCCGCGAGCCCGGCTGCGACGAGTCCCGCCGCCCGCCCGACGTCGGCCGAGACCAAGTCCTCGACCTGCTCTGCCGTGCGGGTGACATCGAGGTGCTTGGCCATCGACCGGAACTGGATCTGCCAGAGCGCGACGAGCGCGGTCGCCAGCACCCGCGGTTCCGGGTCGTCCGGCGTGGTCCCGGCCCGCTCGGCCAAGGCCTCGGCGGCGGCCACGACGAGCTGCTCGGTCATCTCCAGGCGGTGCGCGCGCAGGGCCGGCGTGGTCGCGATCAGCAGCCCGAACCGCCGGGACTTCGTGATCGCCTCGGCCGGGTCGTCCTGCTCGGCGAGCCAGGACAGGACGGCGGCGCGTTCCTCCGCGAGGATCCGCAGCGCCGCTTCGACCGGGGACACGCCGGGCTCGGCCAAGTCGGCCCGCAGCGCGGTCAGCGCCGCGTCCGGGTGGTCGAGGATCAGCGACTCCTTGGTCGGGAAGTAGTTGAAGACGGTCTTCTCCGACACCCCGCACGCCTCGGCGATCTCCGCCACGCGCACGGCGTCGAAACCCCGCTCGACGAACATCTCCGTCGCCGTGTCCGAGAGCTGCTGGCGCATCAGGCGCTTCTTGCGCTCTCGCAACCCCTCGACCTCGGGCTCCCCGTTGCGCCGGGTGCGCGAGGCCGCCCAGTTCACCGTTCGCGGACTCATGGGCTCCAACTTAGTGCACCGCCCGGATATTTTCGGCTACGGTAATTTTTCCGCGGCGCGCTCGTGCTGCTCCGGGCGAGCGCCGTCGTGGCGACTGTGCTCGGTTGCCTGCAGCCGGTGCCGGCCGGCGCCTTCCTGCAGGGCCACTATTCGATGCTGGCCGCGCACCGCATGTCGGGCATGCTCTTCGCGCTGGCGCCGGGCCCGTACGACGCGGACTGGAAGGACACGGTCGACGTCCGCCCGTCGGAGGCGGTCGAGGTGGCGGTGAAGTTCACCGACTACGCGGGCCGGTACATGCTGCACTGCCACAACCTCGAACACGAGGACATGGCGATGATGGCGGACTTCTCGACGCAGTAGCGCACACGACGACGGCCCACCCGGGGTTTCCGGGTGGGCCGTTCCGTCACTCCGGCGAACCGGGGTGTCCGATGTGGATGGTCAGCCGCCGAGGATCGCGAGGATCTGGTTCAGCAGGTTGACCAGCGCCTGCAGGTTGCTCAAGGGGCCCGGGTCGAGCAGGCCCGCGATCGCGCACAGGAGGTTGCCCAGCAGGTTGCCGGGACCGGCGTCGGCCGTGATGTTCAGGTGCACCTGGTTGAGGTGCACGACCAGGCCGAGCAGGTCGAGATCGAGCGGCCCGAGCACCAGGTCGAGGATCTGGCAGGACGCCGCCGCGACGCCGACCGGCACGGTGACGGCCTGCGAAACGGTGCCGACCTGCTGGCCGGCGGAGTCGACCATGGTCAGGTCGGCGACACCGTCGGCGAGCGTGCTGGTGCCGTCGGTGGTGAAGCCGGTCGGCGTGAAGGTACCCGCCGCCGTACCGGTTCCGCCCGACGCGTCGGTGAACGTGCCGGTGATCGGCGCGGTCAGCGCCGAAGCGGCCTGGGCGGCCGGGGCCGGAGCCGCGGAAGCCGTTCCCGCACCGGCGAAGAAGGCTACGAGGCCGGTGACGAGCAAGGCGACGACCGCGGAGCGGCCGAGCTTTCCGATTCTCACTGAAGGCTCCTTTCGAGGGGTGGTTCGACCTCGTAGGAGTGCACCGTGAGCGGAACCGGAAACCCGAAAACAGGAAATTCCCGGCGTGAGCAATCTCAACTGATCGACACCGCCGCGGACCGTAACCAATCCGGCGGCCAGTCGTCTGCACCACTCTTTTTCCCACGCCCGGAGCATTTGCTGTGGCAGGGCGCCTGCCCACCGTCCCCAAAGGACACTGTAACACGACTCGGCGCCCGGCCTCCGGAAAAGGGACCTCGACCGAACGGCCTTTTCCATTCGACTGAATGCCGCGCCCGCCTTTCTGGGACATTTCCGGCCCGCGTGTATCACCACACCGTCCGATGTGGACGCGAGCTAGCGCGGTCCGGCCGCCGGGGACAGTGAGACGTCGACGACGCGGTACGGCCGGAGGCTCACCGGACCGAGCAAACCGGACGCGAGCACGTCGCCGCGCGCGTTCGCGCCGGTGTTGGTGACCCGCACCCGCAGCCGGTTGCGGCCCGGCTTCAGGGCCGCGGTGACGTCCAGCCGGTACGGCGCCCACAAGCGCGACCCGAGTGCGGTCCCGTTGACCTCGATCTCGGCCACTTCGTGGACTTCGCCGAGGTCCAGGGTCCACTTGCGACCGGCCAACGTCGCGGCCGTGACATCGAAGTCCTTTTCGTACCAAGCCGATCCGGAGTACGCCGGTTCCAGGTCGGTCCAGGAACCCAAGGGGCGCGTGGTCGCCGGCGCGTCCGGACGATCGAAGCGGAACACCCAGTCCCCGCCGGACGGAATGGCCGTGAGCGGATCGGAAACCGTGGCAGTTCCGGAAAGCGTCCGGCCGCCCGCATTCACCGTAACGCTGACCGGTCCCGGGGCGACCGCGCGCAAGGTCGCGGCCCGGCCGTCGGCACGCACCCGCTCCACCGGCGCCGACGCGCTCACCGCGTGCGCGGGTTCCGGTCCGGCGCGGAACACGACCAGCAGCGTGGCTTTCGGTTCCAAGCGCAGGACGGTCGCCGTGCTCCCGGACGGCGCCCGCCGCCAGACGCCGACGGGTGCCGTGGTGCCGGTGTCGGGGTCCCACACCTCGGGCACGCCGGTCGCCGGGAAGGTCGCGGTCAGCTCGACGGCGTCGGCGCGCTCGCTGAGCACGACGAACATCGGCCGGCCGTCGCTTTCGAGGCGCAGCACCCGGACGTCGGCGTGCCGCGGTTCCAGTACCGCCGCCGCACCACCCGCGGTGGCCACGGCCGTCGCGGCCGCCACCGGGTCGGCCACCCGGACCGCCGTGCGCGCGCGGAACAGCTCGGCCAGCGCGGCCCGCAGGCCCGCGTCGTCTCCGCCGGCCTCGCGGCTCGGCGGTTCGCCGACGACGACCACCGTGCCGCCGCCGCGGACGAACCGGATCAGCGTCCGCACCGAACCGACGGCGAGGATCGGCGTCCGGGGCACCACGACGATCCCGTACCCCTGCTGCCCCACGACCAGCTTCGGGCCGCTGGGCCGGGCGTGCGTCCGCAGCGCCGGGTCGGCGTCGAGCGCGCCTTCGTCCAGGAAGTCGAAGTCGACCTGGACGTCTTCGAGGGCGTGGGCGGTGCTCAGGAACGCCGTGTCGAGGTCGGCCATCGCCGGGGTGTCCTGTGTGGACTCGACGGCGCGCTGCGGCTGCAGCAGCGCGGTGCGGGCCTTCGCCGGGGCGCGGCAGGCTTCCATCAGCCGGCCGATCCAGTCGTTGAGCGGCGCGGACACCGCCCACCACGGGTTGGCCGGCTGGAACGGCGGCGGGTAGACGATCTGGTTCTCGTCGCTGAACCGCGCGTGCAGCAGCGTGTGGTTGACCCCGCGCACGGCGAACGCGCCGACCACCTCGCGGACGAACGACGGCGTGACCTGCCAGCCGGTGCCGCCCATCGCCTCCAGGTAGACGCGCTCCAGCCCGAGCTGGTGCGCGGTGCTGGCCGGCCAGCGCGACAGCGTGCGGTGGTACCCGCGCTGGTAGTGGTCGAAGATCAGGTCGGTGCCCGGCACCTGTGCCCACTGGTTGTTCGTGTTCAGGTTGCCGGAGCTGCGCAGCTGCTCGCCCGGGCCGTACTCGTCCCACAGCGGGTTGGAGATCAGCTTCAGGCCGTGCCCGGCCAGCCACTGGCCCTGGCTCTTGTAGTACGCCGCCGCGAACCGGTTGCTCACCGCGCGCCAGAACACGCCGCGCAGCCGCAGACCGGCGTTGCCGAGACCGGCGTCGTGCACCGCGGTCAGCGCGATGCCCGGTGACGTCCCGAGCGCGTGCAGTTCCGCGTCCAGCGTGGGCGACCACGGAACCGTGTTGAACGGCCCGTCGGCCGAGGCGAGGTAGGGCTCGTCGTCGGCGAAGCCGCGCAGCACCGCGCCCGGCGCCCACGGGAACCGGCGCACGTACTCCCCCGGCACGGCGTCGATGAACAGGCGCACCGCCTCGTCGTCGAGCAGGTCGAGGTAGGCGCGGCCGGTACCGGTGGGGGTGCTCAGGTCGCGGACGGTGAACAGGTCCAGCTGCCAGGTCCCGGCGGGCGGCGTCCACGTGCCGCCCGCGCGGGCCTGCGCGGTCAGGTCCACCAGCGTGGCGGGATCCGTCGAGGACGCCGGCCGCGCGGCCGCGGCGACCAGCGGGACGCCGGTCGCGGGCAGGTCGAAGCCGTCCAGGGCGGCGGCGCTGTCGAACGTCTCCGTGTACAGCGCCGCGCCCGCCGCGTCGCGCACGGTCAGGCTGTCCCACGACGAGCGCTGGCTCGCCACGGCGCGCACCCCGACCCGGCCGGACGCGTACTTCAGGCCGTCCACCGCGGGCTGCGCGACGCCGTCCAGCGTCACGGTCGCGGTCGTCCCCCGGACCCGCACGGCCAGTTCGTGGTCGGCGGCGGGGTCGAAGCCGGGGACCGGGGTGCCGCCCCGGACCTGGGTGAACGCGCCGCCGGTCTGCTGCCAGAAGTCGACGGCGCCGTCGGTGCGCAGGTCGGCGAGGACGCCGTTGCCCTCGTCGGTGCTGCGCACCATGAGCCCGGCCGTCGCGCTTTCCACGCGGACCTTCGCCACGACGTCGTAGTCCTGCCACCCGGCGCCGTCGCGCAGCAGGGTGACGCCGTCGCGGGCGGCGGCGTCGACCAGCAACCGGCCGCCCGACACCGAAAGCCCCCGGCTGATCAGCGGCACCGGGGCCCCGCCGGGGACGGTCAGGATCTGGTGCCCGACGCCCTTGAGCCGCAGGTCCGGACGCGGCCGGTAAACCCGGTCGCCGATCTTGCCGCCGTCCACGACCAGCCCGGCGGCGCGGCCGCTCGGGAAGTAGTCGTCGTTGAACAGCCACAGGTGCATGCCACGGCGCTGCGCCTCGCGCAGGGTGAACTCGATGATCGTGAACCAGTCTTCGGTGAAGAAGGCCGGTTTCAGCGCCGCCGTGTCGAACGGGAAGACCAGGACTTCGTGGATGCCCTTGTCCCGCAGGTCCGCCAGCCCGTCGGCGACCAGGGCGGTGGTGACGGTGCCGTTCCAGAACCACAGCACGGTGGGCCGGGAATCCGGGCGCGGGTCGGCGAAGCGGCCCGCCGCGGCACTGGTTTCCGGCGTGGCGTAGGCGAACTCCCAGCCACCGGCCGTCCCGGCGACGGCCGCGGCCGAAGCGAGCGCGAGCATCCGCCGCCGGGAGAGCCTGAAGTCGCCGATCGCCGTGGTGCGTACAGGGTCGTTCTCGATCACCGTTGATCCCCCGCCGTGGATTGAAACGATTCAAGACACGGCGGAACGTACGTGACGCCGGTCATACCCGTCAAGGCATGACCGGCATCCTGTCCGACGGGACAGCCCTATCGGCTCACCGCGTGAGGATCGCCGGGTCGCTGGTGCTGGGACGGCCGTTCTCGAGGTGACCGGCCAGGCGGCGCAGGAACTTCGCGTCCTTGTCCGACGTCACGGAGACGTCGTACCAGTTGCCGCTCCGCCCGGTGTCCACCCTCTCGACAGCCCGCGCGCCCGGCCGCAGCTGCCGGGTCGTCGAGCGGCGGCCGTACGCGTCCGTGATCGTCAGCCGGACCGTGGCGGACCCGGGGTTGGTCAGGGTCAGCTCGACGCAGCCGCCGTCCTGGCGGGCGCTCACCTCGGGCCCGGCGACGGCGCCCCGGAACTGCCGCAGGAAGCTGTTCGGGCCGTGGGCGGTGAAGTCGTACCCGCCGGCGGCGGGCACCGCGCCGGACAGCGAGCGTCCGGCGCCCACGGTGTACGTCCGCGGGTCCGCCGCCGGCGACGTCACGACGAACGCCGCGCCCGCCCGGCCGTGGTTGGCGAAACTCAGCGTCAGCTGGTCGCCGTGCACACGCGCGTCAGCGGCCAGGTCGTACGGCAGGGCCCGCGCCGGGCGCGACCCGCGTTCCTGCTTCGGCAACACGCCTTTCGCGGGCACGGCGGGCACGTAGTCCGGGTGCCGCTCGCGGTCCGGCGGCGCGTAGGCGGCCGTGTCCGGCAGCCTCGGCACGTGGACGTCCGTGCGCGCGAAGTCGAACGCCGACGTCAGGTCACCGCACACCGACCGCCGCCACGGCGTGATGTTCGGTTCGGCCACCCCGAAGCGCCGTTCGATGAACCGGATGATCGACGTGTGGTCGAACGTCTCGGAGCACACCCAGCCGCCCTTGCTCCACGGCGACACGACCATCATCGGCACGCGCTGGCCGAGGCCGTACGGGCCACCCGGGTTCGACGCCGAGCCCGCGAAGATCTCCCCCGTCGTGTCCACAGTGGACTGGCCGGCCGTCGCGTACGGCGGGAGCACGTGGTCGAAGAAGCCGTCGTTCTCGTCGTAGGTGACCAGCAGCGCCGTCTTGCTCCAGACCTCCGGGTTCGCGGTGAGCGCGTCGAGCACCTGCGCGAGGTACCAGGCGCCGTAGTTCACCGGCCAGTTCGGGTGTTCGCAGAACGCCTCCGGCGCGGTGATCCACGAGACCTGGGGCAGCGTCCCGGCCTTGACGTCGGCGCGCAACCGGTCGAAGTACCCGTCGCCGGCCTTCGCGTTCGTGCCGGTGCGGGCCTTGTCGTACAGCGGGTCGCCGGGCTTCGCGTTGCGGTAGGAGTTGAAGTACAGCAACGAGTTGTCGCCGTAGTTGCCGCGGTAGGCGTCGTCGATCCAGCCCCAGCCCCCGGCGGCGTCGAGACCGTCACCGACGTCCTGGTAGATCTTCCACGACACGCCGGCCTTCTCCAGGCGCTCGGGGTAGGTCGTCCAGGAGTAGCCCTTTTCGTCGTTGCCCAGGACCGGCCCGCCGCCGGTGCCGTCGTTGCCGGTGAAGCCGGTCCACATGTAGTAGCGGTTCGGGTCGGTGGAGCCCATGAACGAGCAGTGGTAGCTGTCGCAGATCGTGAACGCGTCGGCCAGCGCGTAGTGGAACGGGATGTCCTCGCGGGTCAGGTAGGCCATCGTGGTCGAGCCCTTGGCGGGCACCCACTTGTCGTACCTGCCCTGGTTCCACGCCGTGTGCGTGTCGTTCCAGCTGTGCGGGAGGTCCTGGATGAACTGCAGGCCCAGGTTGTCCGCGTCGGGGTGGAAGGGCAGGATGTCGCGATCGCCGTCCGGCTGCGCCCAGACGGGCTTGCCCGAGGACAGCGTCGCCGGCCGCGGGTCGCCGAAGCCGCGGACGCCGCGCATCGTGCCGAAGTAGTGGTCGAACGACCGGTTCTCCTGCATCAGGACCACGATGTGCTCGACGTCGCGCAGGGTGCCCGTGCGGTGGTGGGCGGGGATCTCCGCCGCGCGGGCGATACTGCCCGAAATGACCGAAAGGGCAGCGGTGCCGCCGGTGAGCTGCAAGAACCGCCTGCGGTTGACGTCCGTCATCAGGGCTCCGGAGGGTGTGGTGGCCGGGAACCGCGCCAGTATCGCCCGCTGCGGCGGGAAATCACCACCGCTGCGGGGGAACACGGGGTGAAGCCCGGATCAACGGCTCGTTCAGACGAGCGTCTGCGTACCGAGCACGATCGCCAGGTCGAGGCGCTCGGCGTCCTCGGTGCCCGGTTCGGCCGTGTAGACCATGATGCGCAGGTCGTCCGCGGCCACGATGAGCGTGTCGCAGTCGAGGGTGATGCGGCCGACCAGCGGGTGGTCGACGACCTTGTGCCTCGACGTCTCCTGGGCCGGCCCGGGCGCGCCGGCGTCCCAGAGTTCGACGAACCGCGGCGTCCGCGACAGCTGCTCGACGAGCCGGGTGACGCTCCGGTCGGCGGGGTACCGCGCCACGTTCAGCCGCAGGTCGGCGACCAGCTGCGCCACGAATTCGGCGTGTTCCGCCGGGGTGTGGACCGCGCGCGTGCCGGGGCCGGCGAGGTGGCGCCAGACGGCGTTGCGTTCGATCCCGCGCCAGGCCGTCGTCTCCCCCATCAGCGCGTCGTAGGCCGCGTTGGCGACGACGAGCGTCCAGGTCGCGTCGTAGACGGCGACCGGCGTGTGCGCCAGCCGGTCGAGCAGGCGCTGGACGCTCGGGGTGATCCGCGACGGGACGACGTCGAGCCCGGGCGCGGCGTGCCCGGCCAGCCGGAACAGCAGGTCGCGCTCCCCGTCGGCCAGGCGCAGGGCACGCGCCAGCGCCTCCACGACCTGCACCGACGGCGAGGTCGCGCGCCCCTGTTCCAGGCGGGTCAGGTAGTCGGCGGAGATCCCCGCGAGACCGGCGAGTTCCTCGCGGCGCAGGCCCGTCGCGCGGCGGCGCCGGCCCACCGGCACCCCGGCCGTCTCGGGCGCGACGCGGTCGCGCCAGCGGCGCACCATCCGGCCGAACTCCCACGTCTCCACGCCTCCAGTGTGCGCGCCCGCGGTGGCCTTGTCCTGGCCCTGGCGGTCCTACGAAAACGGCACGACTGCCTAACCCTCGGGCGGCGCCGGAAGCTCGGGTCATGACCACCACATTGATCACCGGGGCCAACCGGGGCCTCGGCAAGGAAACCGCCCGCCAGCTCGTCGCCGCCGGGCACACCGTCTACCTCGGCGCCCGTGACGTCGACCGCGGCCGCGCGGCCGCCGACGAGGTCGGCGCCCGGTTCGTCCCGCTCGACGTCACCGACGACGCGTCCGTCGCCGCGGCCTTCGACCAGCTCGAAGGCGGGCTCGACGTGCTCGTCAACAACGCGGGCATCGCCCTGCTCGCCCTCAACGGCCCGGAGGCGCTGGCGGTGTTCGACACGAACGCGGTCGGGATCGTCCGCGTCACCGAGGCGGCGCTGCCGCTGCTGCGGAAGTCCGCCAACCCGGTCGTCGTGAACATCTCCAGCGCGCTGGGCTCGTTCTCGGCCAACCACGACCCCGCCCGGCCCGCGTCGCAGGTGTCGGCGATCGTCTACGGCGCGAGCAAGGCGGCCGTCTCGATGCTCACGGTCCAGTACGCGCGGGCGGTGCCTGAGGTGAAGTTCAACGCCGTCGAGCCGGGTTACACCGCGACCCTGCTCGGCGGCGTCGAGAACCCGCACGGCCGCCCGGTCGAGGTCAGCGCCCGGACCGTCGTCCGGATGGCCGTCATCGGCGAGGACGGGCCGACGGGCACCTTCCAGGAGGACGACGCCGAGCTCGGCTGGTGACTCAGCTGATCGCCAGGTGCTGGGTGAGGGTGTTCCCCGCGTAGCCGTTCACCCCGAACCGCCCCGACGCGTACGCGGTGTCCGTGGCGTCGATGACCGGAGCGGCACCGTGGTCGAGCCAGACCTGGATGCGGGCGCCCGTCGTCCGCACGGTCAGGTGATACGTGCGGCCCTCGATGATCGGCGTCGCGTACGTCGCGATGTCGCGGCCGGGGCGCCACAGCTTGACCAGCCCGCCGCTGTCGACGTTCGCGGTGTAGCCGGTGCCGTCGGCGGCCGCGCGGAAGGTCAGGCCGGCCGCCGTGCCGTTGGTGACCGACACGTCGCCGTCGTAGGTGAAGTCCGTTCCGGTGCGGTCGCTGAGGTAGAAGCCGTCGTCGGGCGAGCGGCCGCGGAGGCCGTCCGGGGTGGTGGTCCAGGTGCCACCCCGGGCGGTCCAGGCGCCGGAGGTGAACGCGTCCAGGCCGCCGGCGCCGGTGTTCAGGTTCTGCACGGTCGCCGTCCCATGGTAGGCGTTCGCGCCGAACCGGCCCGACGCGTAGACGTCGTCGGTGGCGTCGATGACCGGCGTGCTGCCGTGGTCGAGCAGGACCTGGATGCGGGAGCCGGTCGTGCGCACCTCCAGGTGGTGGGTGCTGCCGGCCGCGATGGGTGTGGCGTACGTCGCGATGTCGCGGCCGGGCCGCCACAGCTTCACCACGCCGCTTGTGTCGATGTTGGCCGTGTAACCGGCGCCGTCGTCGGTCGCCCGGAACGTCAGCCCGGCCGCCTGCGCGGTGTCCAGCCGGACGTCGCCCTGGTAGACGGCGTCGCCCGCGGTGCTCGCGGCGAGGTAGAAGGCGTCGCCGGTGGCCCGCGCCTGCTTCCCGCCGCTGGTGTCGGTCCACGAGCCGCCGGCCGCGTGCCACGGGCCGGCGAGGTTGCTCTCCAGCGTCGACTGCGCGGTGCCCCAGCTCGTGCTGAGCCGGGTGAACTTCGCGCTCTTCAACCGCACCTGGCCGCCCGTCGCGAACAGCCGGATGCCCTGGCTGACCGCGGCGGAGTCGAAGTTCACGTTGTCGGCCACGGAGAACCGGCCGTCGCCGCCGAAGACCTCGAGCTGGCCGCGGTCGACCAGCAGCCGCAGGGTGACCTCGCCGTTCGTGGGCGCCAAGGGCTTCCCGTAGAGCGTGCCCGCCGCGCGGTCGTAGACGACGGTCCGGTCGGCGCTGCCGTCGGAACGGCTGTGCAGCGCGAAGCCGAACTGCGCGGCGGTCGCGCTCGCGACGTCGAAGGTCGCGGTGATCTCGTAGGTGTCGGCGAGGATCCCGCCGAAGAGGTTGCTCCCGGGGCTCACGGTCTGGTTCTGCCAGCTCCGGCTGTCGGCCCGCAGTGAATCCAGCTCGGCGACCGGCGTCCGCGTGATCTGGGGCCCGTCGGGTGAGCCGACGAGCTTCAGCTCCGCCGGGAAGGTGGCGTCGCCGGTCCAGGTGCTGCCGCGGTTGCCGCCTTGCCAGGCCATCTGCACGACGCGGCCGCCCGGCGCGTTCGAGAACGTCTCGGCGGCGTAGAACGTGCCGCCGGCGAACGTGGTGCCCTGGTTCATCTTCTTCGGCTGCGGCCGGTCGGTGCGGAACGTCCTGCCGTCGAACGAACCGACGACGTACTCGCTCGTCGCCGACGTCAGCACCCACTGCTGCGTGCCGTTCAGCGTCATCGGGAACAGGTCGGGGCATTCGAAGAGCCAGTCCGCCGCGTACCGGCTGGCGAAACTCCAGTGCAGCAGGTCGGGTGAGGTGTAGACGTCGACGCCCCGGCCGCCGCGATCGGACCACACGACCATCGCCCACTGCCGGCGCGCGGCGTCCCAGACCACCTTCGGGTCCCGGCTCTCCTCCGGGATCTCGATCTGCTTGCGCCCCTTGTCGTACGGCTGGAAGCTGCGGCCGTTGTCGTTGCTGTAGTAGACGCCGACGCCGTTCGTGTTGGTGAACACGATGATCGGGTCGAGCGGGCCGGTCTTCAGCCCCGACGTGTTGTCCCGGTCGACGACGCCGCCGCCGGAGAACAGGATGCCGGGGTGCACGTCCGGCTCCAGCGCGATCGGCTTCTGCGTCCAGTGCACCAGGTCCGGGCTGGTGGCGTGGCCCCAGTGCATCGTGTCCCATTCGAGGCCGTGCGGGTTGTGCTGGTAGAAGAAGTGGTAGAGGCCGTTGGCGTAGACCAGGCCGTTGGGATCGTTCATCCACCCGGCCTGCGAGCTGAAGTGGAACTGCCCCCGGAACGGCTCCTGGTAGGTGGTCGCCGGGTACGGGAACTCCGGGTAGCCGGCCACGGTGCCCGCGCTGGCGGGGCTCACGGGCACGAGGACCGCCAGGGCGGCGAGGAGAACTACGAGCGACACACGGGCGATCCGGACCACGAGGCCCACCCTCTTCGGAGACAACGTTGTCAGCATCGACGATGGCACAGGTGAGACGCCGGCCACAACGGCGGATCGGGGGGTTTCGCGAGACTTGAGCGGACAGAAATCCCGGGCTGCCCCTGGCCGGACGTCCTCGCCGTGCCTCGTCAGGGCCGTCGCGGTGTTCCGTCGCCTTGTTCCGAGGCGGCCATACGCCGGGTGAGGGCGGTGCCCGATCGCCTCCGCCGAGGTCACGAACGGGCGTCGACGTCGAAGCCGGCGCCGCGCAGGGTCGCGTCGTACGCCGCGCGCAGGTCGTCGTCGGACTCGACGAGCAGCACTCGCACGCCGATCGGACCTACATCTGGTCGGACCTACACCTGGTCGGACTGCTGGAAGACGTACTCCTCGAGGCGCCGAGCCAGTTCCCGGCGGGTGCCGGGAACGGCGGTGATCCGGTGCTTCTCCGCGACTCGCCCGGCGGCGGCGTCGTCCACGAAGCGGGCCACCTCGTCCGGTGGCGGGACGAGCTCCTCGCCCGGCCAGCGCGCGAGGACGACCGTGTCTTCACTGGGCGCGGTCTCCACCGCGACCGTCCAGCCGCGGCGTTCGCTCCACACCAGCATCACGTCGTGGCGCGGGCGGCCCGGCCAGGGACGGGACAGCCCGAGGTAGGCCGTGGCCGTGTCGCTGATCTCGATCGTCGTCCCCTCCGCAGGCACTCCGATCGCGGCGGCGACGGCTTGGACGTACGCACCGAGCCCGCGCTCCAGCGCCCGGATCAGGTCCGGTTCCGAGGACTCCATAAGCGTCACGTTAGCCGTCCGCCTCCGGTCGCGCCGATCGGTACCACGCGGACCCGGCGCGTGGGACGGCCCCGCGCGGGGTACCCGGCGGGCTTCCCACAGAATGAAACGGAGAACCCCATGACCGAGGTCAGCCGGGTGGTCGACGCGCCGCCGCAGACCGTTTTCGCCGTACTCGCCGACGGCTGGTCCTACGGCGGGTGGGTGGTGGGCAGCTCGCACATCCGGGCCGTCGACCCGGGCTGGCCCGCCGTCGGCAGCCGGATCCACCACAGCGTCGGCTCCTGGCCGCTGCAGCTGCAGGACGAGACCACGGTCGTGGCGGTGGAGACCGGCCGCTCGCTGTCGCTGGAGGCGAAGGCGTGGCCGTCCGGCGCCGCCGCGGTCGGCATCACGCTGGTCCCGCACGACGGCGGCGCGCGGACGCTGGTCCGGATGACCGAGCACGTCGTGCGCGGGCCGGCCAAGGTGCTGCCGGAGGCCGTGCAGGGACTGTTCCTGCGACCCCGCAACACCGAGTCGCTGGCGCGGCTGGGCGACCTGGCGGTCGGCCGGCGGGCGCCCGCGCGCTCGTGACCGGTGCTCCACAGTGGACGGACGCGCGAGTGCATCGAATTCGGATCGGTTTGTTCTCGCGCCGAGCGGGTAGCCGTGGGGTGGCCGTGCACTGCAGGTGCGGTACCCGAGACCACGAAAAGGAGCTGACCGCGGCATGAGCACGATCACCAAGTCCGTCGATGTCGAAGCCGACGTGAGCACCGTCTACAACCAGTGGACCCAGTTCACCGACTTCCCCCGGTTCATGGACGGCGTCGACCGCATCGACCAGGTGGACGACACCCACACCCACTGGACCATCAGCGTCGCCGGCGTCACCAAGCAGTTCGACGCGACGATCACCGAGCAGAACCGCGACGAGCGGATCGCCTGGAAGTCCGACTCCGGCCCGAACCACGCCGGTGTCGTGACCGTGCACCGCCTCGACGACGCCCACACCCGGGTCACCGTCCAGATGGACATCGACCCCGAGGGCTTCGTGGAGAACGTCGCCGACAAGACCGGCATCCTCGACCACCGCGTCCAGGGTGACCTCGACCGCTTCAAGAAGTTCATCGAAACCCGCGACGGTCACGAGACCGGCGCCTGGCGCGGCGACGTCGACCGTCCCGGCCAGCACCCGAAGTAACCCCCGCCGCGTCGGACAGGACGCGCACGGACCGCGGTGGGCTCTGCCGAGGGGCCCATCGCGTCACCGGACGGCCGGCTCCCTCCGTGAGATCCATCCGGGGGCCGGCCGTTCGGCACGACGGCTGTAACGATCATGCAGCGAATCGCGTCTTCCTTCTCAGACGGAGACCACAGGCGCGGTCGTCGTCGACCACCGGTGCCGGTGCCCGCGGCCCAGGACGGCTTCCCCCCGACCGTCCCGGGTTGTGCGGGCACCGGCATCGGCGTGCCCGGGCCACACCGTCCATTGAGGACACCATGACGATCGGTGACGCCGCCCTCCGGCGAACGGGCGACCCCGGCCGGCGGGCATTCACCGGAATGCCAGGTTTCGCACCGCGGGCGGCGCGGGAATGCCTCTAGCGCGACCCGCTCGGTTTTTCCCCTCGCGAGCGGGCCGAGGTCCCGGGTTCCGCCGCGTTCACTCCCCCCTCGGCACGGCGGCACCGGGACCGCACACCGGGTCGTGGGCGCGGATCCGCGCCCACGACCCGGCGCCGGGACCGGCCGTCACTCCCGTGGCACCGTGATCAAGGAGGACGGCCTGCGATGCAGCCGACACGCACCCACAACGAGCCGCGGGTGGTCGCCCTGGAGGTCGCCGACGACTTCGGCGAGCTGCCCGCGGTCCGGGCGTGGGCCCACCGGGTGCTGCGGGACCTGCCCGAACGGCAGCGGCTCGACGTGGTCCTGGTGCTCGACGAGCTGACCTCGAACGCCCTCCGGCACGGCGAACCCCCGCGTCAGGTCCGACTGCTGCGCAAGCGCGGCTGGATCTGCCTCGAAGTCGACGACGCCTGCCTCGACCCCGCGTGCCGCCGTCCCCCGTCGGACAGCGGCGGGCACGGCCTCGAGATCGTCGTCGCGATCTCGGTCTCCTGGGGCCAGCGGCAGCGCAGCACCGGGAAGACCGTGTGGGCGGAGATCGACCTCACCCGGCCTCCCGCGACGCTCTGATCCCGCCCTCCCGTCCGCCCGTTGTGGCGTAGCACACCCGGCTGAGTGGTCTTTGCAGACTTGTCCTGTCGACGCCCCTTCGAGGTAAGCGGGACGTGGCCGCGCGCGAGGCTACTTCCCGGTAGCATGCGGCTGGTGACGGACAGCCACGACGGACAGCCGGACCGGACGCGCAAGGTGTCCCGCTTCGTCGACCTGCTGCGGGCGGCCGACCGGCGCCCGGGCCTCGTGCGATCCGCCCGCGTCGTGCGGCGGCTGGTCCCCGGCGACCGCGACCTCGGCGACGCGCTGTCGACGACCGCGGGCCACCCGTCCGACCGGGTGGCGCGGCTGCTGGCCGAGGCGAAAGCCGAGCAGCCCAGCGCGATGCGCGAGCTCGGCCTGGCCGCGGTGCAGGTGTGGCAGGCCGTCGCCCAGGGCCGCGAAAGCGACACCGGCGAGACGACGATCGTGTTCACCGACCTGGTCGGCTTCTCCAGCTGGGCCCTCGACGTCGGCGACGCGCGGGCCCTGGACCTGCTGCGCGCGGTGTCGACCGCGAGCGAGGCGACGATCGCCCGCCACCGCGGCCGCGTCGTGAAAGGCCTCGGCGACGGCTTGATGGCCGCCTTCGCCGACCCCGCGGCCGCGGTCGAGGCCGCGTACGAGACGTGCGGCGCGGTCAGCGCGATCGACCTCGACGGCTACCGCCCCCAGCTGCGGGCGGGGCTGCACACGGGCCGCCCACGCCGGGTCGGGCGCGACTACTTCGGCGTCGACGTCAACATCGCGGCCCGGATCATGGACGCGGCCGGCGGCGGCGAGGTCCTGATCACCGGCGACGTCCTAGCGAACCTCGACCGCGACCGGTTCACCGTCCGCCGTCGCCGCAAGTTCCGCGCGAAGGGCGCGCCCACCGACCTCGAAGTGTTCTCGGTGGTCCCCCGCTACGGATCCGAAGGCCCGCCGTGGTCGTGAGTGGTTAGGGCGGTTAGAACCGCCCTAACCACTCACGACCGGCTGCGGCAGACTCGGCTACCGCGTCTCGCGACGGCCCGAAGCGACCACTGCCGGGATCGGCGCACCGTTGATCACGAACTGCGAACCCGGCTCGACGACGACGTTGCCCGTCGACGAGTTCGTGATCGCCACGTTCGTCAGCGTCGCGCTGCCGCGGGCGCCGCTCATCGCGAGGATGCCCGCGCCGTTGTCCGACTTGTCGATCTTGACGTTCGTGACGGCCGCGGTCACCACGCCGCCACCCGTCTTGAACTGGATGCCGTCGTAGGTCGAGTCGTGGATCTCGGTGTCCCGCAACGTCACCCCCGGGATGTCCTTGCTCTGCGCGAAGAACGTGATCGCGCCGAACTTCTGCTGCTCGCCCCAGAACACGCCGCCGCAGCGGTAGAGGGCGTTGTTGGCGATCGTCGTCTGCCCGGAGAACGGCAGCGGGTCGTGGTCGGTCGCCAGCATGATGCCCGGGTAGTTCATCGTGTCGTAGACGAGGTTGTTCTCGATCTTGTTGCCGTAGCCACCGTAGATCGCGATCCCGTTGGCACGCCACGGAAGCTGGATCGTGTTGTTGGTGAACACGTTGTCGTGCCCGATGTCCACCGACGGGTCCTTCACGTACTGGCTAGCCCACACCGCGAGCGAGTCGTCACCGGTGGTGCGGAACGACGAGTTGAACACCCGCGAGTTCCGGCTGCCGTTCGTGAGGTTGATGCCGTCGGCGTAGGTGTCGCGGATCCGCATGCCGCTGAACTCCAGGCCGTCGGCCGGACCCCACAGCGCCGGGATGTTGCCGTAGTCCCGGCCGACCCACACACCGACGTTAGCGTGCTCGATCCAGACGTTCGAGATCTTCGTGCCGGTGCCGAAGCGACCGTTGAGGCCGACGCCGCCTTCGGCGTTGCCGTCGCCGCCGCGGATCCGGCCGGAGCCGAAGATGGCGATGTCGGAGATCTGGACGTTCTTGTCGATGTCGAACCCGAAGTTGCCCTCGTGCGGGTGGTTGATGGTGCCCGCGTCCTGCGGCTGGATCAGCGAGTACAGCTGCGAGCGCCACATGCCGGCACCCTTGACCGTCACGTTGGAGATGCCGATCTGGTTGTACTGGCCGCCGCCGTTGGGCACGTTCGGGTCGTCGGTCAGGATCTTCTTCTCCTGCCGCCACTGCCCTTCCGGGATCCACACGCAGGCGATGACGCCGTTCTGGTCGTCGGTGACCGCGCGCTGGATCGCCGTCGAGTCGTCGACGCCGTCGTTCGGCACCGCGCCGTACTCCGTGATCGAGGTGCACTCCACCGGCTTCGCCGTCGCCGGGGCGACCTGCTCCAGGTCGACCAGGTCGAGGACGTAGAACGCCGCGTTGTCGCCGCTGTCCCGCTGCAGCTTGAACTTCGTGCCCGGCGGGTACGACTGCGCGAGCAGCGCGTGCGACTCGTCGAACAGGCGCCGCGCGTCTCCCCCGGGCCGGTTGGTGAGGCCCTCGGGGTCGTCGGTGGTGCCGTAGAGCCAGCTGTGCGTCGAAGAGAGCGTCAGCTTCTGGGCGAACGCGCCGTTGACGTACAGGCTGAGGGTGTAGTCCTGGCCGCCACCGGCCGCGGCGTCGGGCACCGAGTTGCGCACCACGATCGAGTTCGACTGGTTCGTGGAGGTGACCTCCACGTACTGGCCCTGGCTCGCCAGCCGCACGGACTGGCGGCCCGAGGACTCCGTCGCGAAGTTCGTGTGCCCGAACGTGCGCAGCGGGTCGGCCGTCAGCAGTTCGCCTTGGTACTGCGCGGCTTCCGCCTCGTACTCGGTGTACGGCACCGCCGCGCCGCGGCCCACGACGATGGCCCGCGAGAGCGCGTTGTTGGACTCGCTGGTCTCCGCGACGGTGTTGGTCGCGTCGGCCGTCGCCGTCAGGGTGGCGCCGCCGTTGGTGGCGGTCCAGGTGCCCGGCACCGCGACGTTCGCCGTGGCACCGGCCGCGATCGCGGCCGTGGCGGCGTCGAGGGTGGTGGCACCGACGGTCACCCGGGTGACGGACGCGCCCGCGCTGCTCGTGCCGCGGTTGTGCACCGCGACGGTGAACGACACCGCCGCGCCGACCGCCGGGTTCGGCGGGTTCGACGTGATGCCGGTGACCTCGAGGTCCGGCCCCGGCGCCTGCGCGATCACCAGCGACGTCGGTGACGTGTAGGTGTTGTTGGTGTCGTTCTGCTCGACCACGGTGTTGGTGGGGTCGACGGTCGCGGACACGCTGTAGGTGCCCTGCGGCCGGGTGCCCGCGTTCACGGTCACCGTGGTGGACGCGCCCGCGGCGAGCGCGCCGACGGCCGCGTTGCCGACGACGGTGCCGCCGAGGCTGACGTTCACGGTCGTCGCCGCGGCGTTCGCGGTACCCGCGTTCTTCACGGTCGCGGACACCGCGACCTGGCTGGTCTCGGTCGGGTTCGCCGGGGTCCAGGACGTGCCGGTGACGACCAGGTCCGGGTTCGGCGCCGGCGTGCCGAGCACCTGGAATTCGGCGACCTGCCCGCCGGGCGCGCCGGAGTTGGCGGAGAACTGCAGCCGCAGGTCCGCGGCCCGGCCGCTGACCGGGATGGTCACCGAGTTCTGGTTGCCGGCCGGGTCGAAGCGGTAGTCGGCGCGGGCCTTCAGCGACGTGAACGCGGTCGCGCCCTGGTCACGGCCGAGGACCTCGAAGTTCTGCGTCCGCGCGCCCCAGGCCGCGTCCGGGTTGAGCTTGACGACGACCGAGTCGAGGTCGGCGTTGGCGCCGAGCTTCACCGTCAGCGTGTTCGGGTAGCCCGCGGCGGACTCCCAGTACGTGGCGGTGTTGCCGTCGTTCGCGTTGGTCGCGACGAAGTTGTTGACCGTCGAAGACGCTTCGATCGGCTTGCCCACAGCGAGGTTCTGGCCGACTTGGGTGCCTTGGCGCACCACGTGGTTGCTGTCGGCGGACTCGTTGCCGGCGGCGTCCCTGGCCCGCACGAAGTACTCGACGCGGGTGCCCGCGGGCCGCGTCTCGCCGAACGTGGTGCCGGTGACCGTCGTGACGGGCGCGTTGTCGCGGTAGACGGTGTAGCCGGTGACGCCGACGTTGTCCGTCGAAGCCGACCAGCTCAGCCCGATCTGGCCGGAGCCGGGCTCGGTCAGCGCGAGGTTCGCGGGCGCGGACGGCGCCTGCGTGTCGCCGGTGTCCGCGCCGTAGAGCTCGAACTCCGAGAGCTGCGCGGCGGGCCACTGCGTGTTGGCCGTGATGTTCAGCCGCACGTACCGGGTCGACGCCGTCACCGGGATCGTGACGGTGTTGCCAGAGGGGGCGAACGCGTACCCCTTCGACGCGACGAGGTCGGTGAACGAGGTGCCGTCGGTGCTGCCGCGCACGGCGAGCGTCTGGGTGCGGGACTCCCAGGCCGCGGGCAGCTTCAGCACGACCCGCGAGAGGGCCTTGGCCGAGCCGAGGTCGGCCTGGAGCCACTGCGGGAAGGCGTTGTTCGCGGACTCCCAGTAGGTGTCCTGGTTGCCGTCGACGGTGTTGGCGACGGGGTAGCCGGGCAGCGCGCTGCTGGCCGACACGGTGCGGGTCAGCGGCACTTCGGCGAGCGCGGCCGGCCGGACTTGGGCGGTTTCCGGAGGTGGCGGTGGTGGCGCACCGGCCGCGGAGGCGAGCCCGGTGAAGGTGAGCCCCGCAGCGAGGAGACCTGCGACGAGCCGGGACAGGCGCATACGTGTCATGGCGTCTTCTCTTCTTCGAGACAGCAGGAGGGGAGCCAGAGTCGTACGAGCATGCAACAACCGGGAGACGATCTGCAAGAACTTGACATGGATGAGTAAATTTACGACTAAGCGGCGTTGCTCCATCAGGAGGACGCCACTTGGTCGCGCGCGTTTGTCGGTCTACAAAGGACGGAGGTCGCGACGGCGGGGGCCGGCCGGGGTCGCTGGGTTCGCTGAGGCGCCGGACCGCTGAGGTTCGCCGGATTCGCTGAGCCGCCGGACCGCTGAGGTTCGCAGGGCCGCTGAGGTTCGCCGGATCGCTGGGGTTCGCCGGATTCGCTGAGCCGCCGGACCGCTGAGGTTCGCCGGATCGCTCGGGTTCGCCGGGTCTCGCCCGGCTGAGCTGGCGGGGTCGCCGAGCAGCTGATCACCGGGTCGCTGAGCGCCGGATTCGCCGGGTCGCCGGATTCGCCGGGTCGCGCCCGGCCGGGTTGGTGGAGTCGCCGGGTCACCGGGTTACGGCCGGTCGGGGGTCGCCGCGAGGCCGCTGGGTTCGCCGGGGAATGTGGGGCCTTCGCCTGCCCGAAGGCCGCGTCAGCTGCCGGCGAAGTCCTGGGTCAGCCAGACCGAACCGTGGGAGTCTCGGGTGACGACGATGCCGATGCGGGTGAACGAGGTGCTCAGGATGTTGCGGCGGTGGCCGTCATTCGGGGGCTTCTCGTCGATCATGCTCTGGGTCAGGCCGAGAGCCATCCGCGCGATCGGGTCGGTCGCGTCGGCGACCGGGCCGCCGGTGCCGATGTTCTCGCCGGCCGAGTTCCACTGCGCGCCCGCCGCGTGCTCGCGGTCGCCGAGCGGGGCCTCGCCGGGGCACTGGTGCGACAGGCCGCACCCGCCGGCCATCGTCCGGTTGTGCGCCGCGGCGCCGGTGACCAGCGCGGGATCCATCCGCAGCGCGGCCAATCCGGCGGCGGCGCGCTGGTCGTTGATCAGCGCGAGGACCCGTTCCTCGGGAGTCAGGACCCGCGGCTTCGCCGAGGTGGGCGCCGGCGGTGCGGCGGCCGTCGGCGTCGGACTCGCTTGCGTGGACGCCGCTGCCGAGGTGCTCGCCACCGGCGCGGAGGTCGGGGCGGCGGTCGTGCCGGGTTCGGTCACGGGCGCCGGAGCGGGCTCGGACGTGCCCCCGGACAACGCGGCCGGCGGCTGGACCGGCTGGCCGGGCTGGGAAAGCGCCACGGCCCCGGCCACGCCGAGAGCACAGACGATGGCCGCGCCGGCGGCCGCGAGGAAGGGTTTTGTGGCCAGGAATCGAGCGAGGGCACCCGCCGCCACAGCAGTGCCCGCCGCGGCAGCACCGGCACCCGCCGCCGTGCCCACCCCGGCCGCGGCACCCGCACCCGCGGCCGCACCACTTGCGGCGCCACCCGCAGCGCTCCCGGCACCAGCACCCGCAGCCATCCCACCTCCGGTGGCGGCACCACCACTCCCCGCGGCGCCAATCGCGCCACCCCCGGCACCAGTACCCGCAGCCATCCCACCTCCGGTGGCAGCACCACTCCCGGCACCACCACTCCCCGCGGCACCAATCGCGCCACCCCCGGCACCACCGCCCGCAGCACTGCCCCCGGCGAGACCTCCCCCGGCCGCGAGCGGGCCGACTGCGGCCGGTCCCGAAACCACGTCCCCCAGGTTCGCCAGCAGCTGCGGCAGGTACCCGAACGGGAGCGCCAGCAGGGCCGCGCCCGTGAGGATCCGGTCCACCGGGACCGCGTCGTCCGTCTCGCGGCGACAGTGCGCGCACTCTTCCACGTGCCGCAGGAAACGCTTGCGCCACAACGGTCCCGGGCGTCCGGACCAGCCCGCCGACGCCTGATCCAGGCGCGCGCACCGCGGCTCGGCGGCCAACGCGCGCACCAGCGGGCGGATCGTCTCCAAGCGGGTCTTCAGCCGGCTCACGCGGACCGTCACCAGGTGGGCGTCCAGGCGCAGGGCCTCCGCCACCTCCGTGCGGGTCAGGTGCCCCGCACGCTCGAGCGTCCACAGGGCCAGCAGTTCGCGGTCCGCCGGGTCGAGCCAGCGGGCCGCCTCGTCGACCTCGCGGCGCTGCTCGGCGATGTGCAGCCGGGCCAGGGCGATCTCCGCGAACTCGGCGCCCGGGTCCGGGCGCTCGTCGTACTCGGCCAGCGGGTCCGGGGCCGCGCTCCGGCGGCGGTGGTGCTCGCGGAGCTGGTTGATCGTCACGGCGACCAGCCACGACCGGAACCGGGCCGGCTCCCGCAGGGTCTCGATGCCCCGCAGGACGCGCAGCATCGTCTCCTGCACGACGTCGTCGACGTCGGCGTCGGACGAGAGCGCGCGGCCGGCGATGCTGTAGACCAGCGGCAGGTAGGCGGCCACCAGGGCGTCGAGCGCCGCCCGGTCGCCGGCCCGCGCGGCGACCACCTGCGACACGTCCACCTGCTCGAGCCGCTTCTGACCGATCACGTCCACACCCTCACTCCGCCGACGAATTCCCGTACGACCAGGAGACCGGGCCCGACCATCCTGGATCACAGAAACTTCGCTCGCGAGTGAGCCGGGTCACATTCGGCGCATGTTACAGTCGCGACTGTAATGGCTGGAGGGAGACGCGGGTGGACGAGGAAGCCTGGATCGAGCAGGTCTCGGCCTTCTTCGCGCGCCAGGAAGGGCTGCCGCCGATCACCGGGCGCATCCTGGGCTGGCTGATGATCTGCCAGCCCGCCGAGCAGTCCGCGGCCGATATCGCCGCCGGGATCAAGGCGAGCCGCGCGTCGATGACGGCGAACATCCGCTCCCTGACCGCCACCGGGCTGGTCCGCCGCTACACCCGGGCGGGCGACCGCACCGCCTACTACCGGCTCGACGACCAGGGCTGGGAAACCGCGGTCCGCCGGCGCATCGAAGGGATGAGCGCCTTCGAGGACGTCCTCCACCAGGGCCTCGACCTCGTCGGCCCGGACGCCGAACGCGCGTCCCGGCTGCGCGCCGCGCAATCGGTCTACCACTGGGTCGGCTCGCTCCTGCGACAGCCGGAGAACGGAGACCCCCGATGACCGAACAGGTCCGCCTGAGCCAGGAGAAGGAAACCCTGTTGATGGCGCTGTACCTGCGCGCCCTCGACAACCGCCGCCCGAAGCCGATCCTCGGTGACCCGTTCGCGCAGGACGTCGTCGACCGGATCGGCTACGACTTCGGCCGGCTCGGCAACCTCAAGGGCAACGCGCCCCTGATCGCGACCCGCGCCCGCCAGTTCGACGCCTGGACCCGCGACTTCCTCACCGGCCACCCCGACGGCCTGGTCCTGCATCTGGCGTGCGGCCTGGACAGCCGGCCGCTGCGCATCACCCGCCCGGCGACGGCCCAGTGGATCGACGTCGACTACCCCGACGTCATCGAACTCCGCGAACGCCTCTACGGACCGATCGACGGCGTCCGCACGGTGGGCTCGTCGGTCACCGAGGCCGCGTGGTGGGACGAGGTCCCGGCGGATCGGCCGGCTCTGGTGCTGGCCGAAGGGCTGCTGATGTACCTGGCCCCGGACGACGTGGACCGGCTGGTCGACCGGGCGCTGCGGCACTTCCCCACCGGCCGTCTCGTTTTCGACGGCGTCGCGCCGTGGGTCAAGACGATCGCGGGCCTGCAGCCCTCGATGCGCCGCGCGGACACCGGCTTCCGCTGGGCGATGCCCGCGCCGGAGGCCTTCGCCACCGAGCACCCGCCGCTGCGGCTGCTCGACGAGCGCTCCGCCGTCGACCTCATCGGCGGGCACCAGAGCGGCGCCGCAGCCCGGACGGTCACGCGGGCGTTCGCCCACGTGCCGCCGGTCCGCGACGCCATGCGGTTCCTGCGCTACGGCTTCACGCGGTGAACGCCGTCGCGAAGACGTGCAGCTGCTTGTTCGCCGGCAGCGTCAGGTACGCGACCTGCTTCGACGCCGTCAGCGGCACGGAAGCCGCGTAGAGACTCACCTTCTGGTCGTGCGGGTACGTACTCCCCGCGGGGCGGTTCCAGTACGGCGTCGTCGCCACGAGCACACAGCCGGCCACGGCCTGGTTGGCGTACCAGTCCGCGACGGTCAGCGTCGAGGTGGACGTCGTGCCATCGGCGTAGGTCACGGTGACCGGGCCGCTCTGCGTGCCGTTCGTGCCGGTGGTCAGCAGGTTCAGCGCCGTCCCCGAGCCGGTCAGGGTGACGCTCTGGCCGGCCGTGGTCACCGTGTCCGGCTGCCCAGCGGGGACGTCGGGCCAGGTGAACGTCGCCGTGCCGCTCGTGACCGGGCCGCCGGGGTGGACGCCCACCGAGTCCAGGGCCTGGGCGGAGAAGCTGAAGCCCGCGCCGTCGAGGTTGCCCGGCGCCGGGTTCGCGTCGTCGGTGACGCCGACGTCCGTGTAGGCAGCGGCCAGGTTCGGGTAGGCGACCTGCGTGCTCGCCGTGCCCCGGACCGAGCCACCCGCGTACCGGGTGGTGGCGGACAACGGGACCGGGCCGGGCGCCGCCGACGCGCCGACCGTCACCGCCCAGGTGGTCGGCACCGACTCACCCGGCCGGACCGTCCGGGCGACGGCCGGGGTCCGCGGGGTCGCCTTCCAGCCCGCCGGGACGGCCAGGCTGGTCGAAGCGTCGTGCACGGCTTCCGTGGCGCCGTTGGTGAAGGTGGTCGTCACCGAGAGGGTCTTTCCGGGCGCCGCGATCGCGGGTGCGGCCACCTTGGTGAACCGCGGCCCGGTCGTCCGGTCGACACGGAACCCGCCCGACAGCGGGAGGTTCCGGGACGAGTCGCCGACGCGGACGGTGTACCGGCCGACGCCGAGTTCCCACGCGTGCGCGTCGGTGCTCCAGTACGACGCGTCCTGCGCGGTCAGCTCGAACCGGACCCGTTGCGTCTGGTGCGGCTGGAGATCCACCTTCTGGAAGCCCTTGAGCTGGTTGACCGGCTCCCCGGTGGACGCCGGATCGCTCAGGTACAGCTGGGCGACCTCGGCACCGCGCCGCGCGCCCGTGTTCGTGACGTCGGCGCTGATCGAGAGCCGGCCGTTCTCCCGCATCGTGTCGCCGTCCACCTTCAGGTTCGAGAACCGGAAGTTCGTGTACGAGAGCCCGAAACCGAAGGGGTACAACGGGGTCAGGTTCTTCCGGTCGTACCAGCGGTAGCCGACGTCGAGGCCTTCGGAGTACTGGACCTTGCCGGCGACACCCGGCCACTGCTCCGGAGTGGACGCCGGAACCTGATCCAGGGACGTCGGGAACGTCACCGGCAGCTTGCCCGACGGCGCGACGTCGCCGAAGAGCAGCGACGCGATCGCGTGGCCCGCCTCCTGGCCCGGGTACCACGCCTCGAAGACACCCTTGACCTTCGCCAGCCACGGCATCGTCACCGCGGAGCCGGTGTTGAGCACGACGACGGTGTTCGGGTTGGCCGCCGCGACGGCGTCGATCAGCTTGTTCTGGTCGGCGGGCAGGTCGATGTCGGCGAGGTCGCCGCCTTCGGACTCGTAGTCGTTGGCGTAGACGACCGCGACGTCGGACTTCGCGGCGAGCGCGGCCGCCTGCCCGACGAGGTCCTCCCCCGGCGGCAGCCAGCCGAGGCTGACCGAGGCGTCGCCGCCGCCCTGGTAGTAGTCGACCTCGACCTGGACCGGCTGGCCCGCGGTCAGCGGGACCTGCGCGGTCTTGGTCTGCGCGCCGTGGTCGCCCCAGTTGTCGATCACCTGCTGACCGCCGACGAGGAGCCGGCTGCCGTCGTCGCTGGTCAGGCCGAGGGTGTACGTGCCGGTCGCGGGCGCGGTGAGCGTGCCGGTCCACTTGGCCGAGAAGTTCGTCGCGGGCACGCCGGGCGCGGGCGCCCCGCTGAACGTGAACGCCACTTGCGGGTCGGTGCGGGTCACCACCGGCGTCCCGGACGAGTCGGTGTTCGCGTAGTAGTCCCCCTGCAGGCCGGTGCCGGTGCCCGACGGCGGCTTGAGCGCACTGCTCTCGATCGGGGGCAGCGCGCTGCCGGTGCCGAGGTTGCCCTGCGCGTACTCGACGTCGATGCCCGAGCCCGCCCGCGCCTTGATTCCGTCGAACGGCGTGACCGTGCCGGTGCCCGCGATGTGCGCGCTGCCGCCGCCGGAGCTGAGCGTGTTCTTGCCCGCGCCGTCGCCGATCACCGCGACCGAGTGCAGCTTACGGCTGTCCAGCGGCAGCAGGTTGTCGTTCTTGAGCAGGACCGTGCCGTCCTCGGCGGCCTTCTTCGCCACTGAGAGGTGCGAAGCGGTCGACGCCGCCGCGTCCGGCGTGTCGGCGGACGGGTGGTCGAACAGCCCGAAGCGGAACTCCTCGCGCAGGATGCGGGTGACCATGTCGTCCAGCCGGGACTGCGGCACCTGTCCACTTTGGACGGCTGTCTTCAGTGTGGCGCCGAAGAAGTCCTGGCCGGGCATCTCCATGTCCATCCCGGCGTTCGCCGACGGCGCCGCGCTGTGCGTGGCGCCCCAGTCCGACGTGATGAAGCCGTCGAAGCCGAAGTCCTGCTTCAGGATGTCGTTCAGATACGGGTTCTCACACGCGTAGGTGCCGTTGATCGAGGAGTACGAGCACATCGCCGACGACGGCTTGGCCTTCGCGACGACGTTCCCGAACGCGCTGGCGTAGATCTCGTGCACGGTCCGGTCGTCGATCACCGCGTTGTCGGCCGTGGTGTTGCGGTTCTCCTCCTGGTTGTAGACGGCCCAGTGCTTCACCTGCGCCATCACCCCCTGGGACTGGACGCCGTCGATGTCGGCCGCGCCCATCTGCCCGGCCAGGTAGGGATCTTCGCTGTAGGACTCGAACGCCCGCCCCCAGCGCGGATCGCGGACGATGTTGATCGTCGGGCCGAGGTCGACGTCGACCCCCTTTGTCTTGTCCTCGGCGCCGATCACCGACCCATAGGTCTTGGCCAGCGAGGCGTCGAACGACGCGGCCACGGCGGACGCGGCGGGCAGCTGGGTGGTGTTGCCCAGGTTCACGCCCAGCGGGCCGTCCTCCATCTTCAGCGACGGGACGCACAGCCGGTCGTTGCCCGCGACGCGGCCGGTGTAACCGCCCGCCGCGGTGCCGTGCACCATCGTGATCTTCTCGTCCAGGGTCATCTGCCCGAGCACCTGCGCGACCCGTTTCTCCACGGGCGCATGGGATCCCACCCAGGGACAAGCGGAAGGCGACGCGGGCGCGGCCTCGGCCGCGGCGGGGACGGTCGTGCCGGTGATCAGCACGGCCGCGATCAGGGCTGCTCCACGCCGTTTCACGGCGTCACCTCCGCGATCCTCGTGAAACTGTTCTGCGCGGCCGCGACGACGATCCGCACCTGGGTCGTGGTCACCGGCGCCGGGAACGGGATCCACCGGTCCACGGCGGTGTTGCCGGTGACGTGGACCTGGTCGGCCCACTGCGCGCCGTCCCAGGTCTGCACGGTGAAGTCGGTCGGGACGCCGTCCGGGTGGGACGCGAAGCCGACGCCGGTCAGCGTGGTCGCGGCGGGTGCCGTGACGGTGAGCGTGTCCGGGTACCGGCTGTCGGTGTCGTCGTTCCAGAACGTCGCGAGGTCGTGGTCGATCGCGTTCGACGCGACATAGGTGCGGGTGGCGCCGTTGACGACGTTCGGTGCGTGCTCGCTGGACGCCGTGGCCGTCGTGCCGCTCGCCCAGCTGCCGAACACCGGCACGTTCACGGTCGTCTTCACCGCCTCACCACGAGGTGGCTTCACGGTCAGCGTCACCGGGTACAGCCCGCTCTTGGCGTCGGCGGGCACGGTGAGCCGCACGGTCGCCGGCGTCTCGGAGGTGGCCGGGGTCAACGGGATCCCAGCCGGAGTGGCCGTCACGGTCCAGCCCGCCGGCACCTGCGCGCCGAGCGTCGCCTGACCGGCCACAGTGGACCGTCCTTCGACGACGACCGGGACGTCACCGCTGCCGCCCGCGGTGATCGCGGCGGGCGTGCCCGTGGTGAGCGCGAGCCGGGTGAACGGCGTGTGCGGCGGCGTCACGGTGAACGTGTAGTCGCCCGAGCCGGCGGTCAGGGTGAGCGTCTCGTCGTCGGCCCGGCCGACGCTCAGCCCGGGGTCGGGCTGGGCGGCGTGGCCGTCGGCGAAGATCGTCCGCCCGTTCTCCCGCACCGACGACTGCTTGCCGCCCAGCAGGGGCAGCCGGATCGTCGCCTTCGCGCCGACCGGGATCGTGGCGTGGTAGGTCAGCGTGCTGCCGTCGCGCTGCCACGAACTCACCACGGTCCCCCGCACGGTCTGCTGCTGCGCCGTCACGTGGGTGAGGTTCCCGGCGACGGCGGGCGCGAGGGTGAACTCGCGCCAGCCGGGCGTGCCGGGCTGGATCCCGGCGAGCTGCTGCTGGAACCACTGGCCGATCGCGCCGCCGAGGCCGATGTGGTCCTTCGACGACGTGCCGTCCGGGGCCGAGGAGTTGTCCCACTTCTCCCAGATCGTCCCCGGGCCCTGGTTCACCATGTAGCCGAAGCTCGGGTAGTCGGTGCGCTGGGCGATCGCCAGCGCGACGTCGTTGCGCTGGTACTTGCCGAGCGCCTGGAACACGAGGGTGGTGCCGACGAACCCGGTCGTGACGTGGTTCTGGTGCGCGGCGACGTCGGCGACCAGGCGGTCCACTGTGGACTGCTCCCGGCGGGCCGGGACGAGCCCGAACACCAGCGGCAGCGCGTAGGACAGCTGCGTCCCGGTGCCGAAGACGCCGGTCTCGGCGGAGTAGAAGCGCTTGAGGAAGCCCGACGCGATCTGCCCGGCGAGCGCGTTGTACTTCGTGGCGTCGGCCTGCTTGCCCAGGACGCCGGCCATCTTCGCGAGCAGCTGCGCGTCGAGGTAGGAGAAGCCGGTCTGGAAGTAGCCGTGCGGGGTGCTGACCGTCGAGAGCCAGTCGTCACCCCAGGACGTCGGCGGGTTGACGACGACGTGGTCGGCGTCGCTGATGGTGCCGAGGTAGTCGACCCACGCCTTGACGTGGTCATAGTGCGTGGCGAGCAGCTGCGAATTCCCGTACTGGGTGTAGGAGTCCCAGATGATCTGCGGGTAGGCGGTGCCCCACGCGGGGTCGGTGAGCCAGTCGGTGCGGCCGTTGACCGGCGCGACCGACGGCAGGCTGCCGTCGGCGCCGGCGCTGGTGACCATGTCGCCGAGCCACTTCGTGTAGAACGCCTGCATGTCGAAGTTGGCCATCGCCTCCTGGTCGGAGTCGGCGGCGTCGCCGAGCCAGCCGTGGCGTTCCCGGGTCGGGCAGTCCATCTGGATCGACTCGAGGTTGTTCAGCTGCGTCTGCGTGACGGCGGCCTGGATCCGGTCGAGCCCCGGGTCCGAGGTGCCGAACCGGCCCGTCGAAGCGACATCGGTGTGGATCTCCTGCGCGGTCACGGTGACGACGGCGTCGTCGGGCACGCCGGTCAGCTCGGCGTAGCGGAAACCGGCGTAGTTGAAGTGCGGCAGGTACGTCTCGGTGCCGGTGCCGCTGAACGTGTAGTGGTCGGTCTGGCGGGCCGGTTCGGAGCCGTTGAAGCTGATGTTCGCGGTCGAGACGCGGCCGTTCGCGTCGAGGATCTCGCCCTTCTTCAGCGACGCCGTCGTCCCGGCGGGCTGCGCGGCCCGCAGCGTCGCCTGGCCGGTGCGGTTCTGGCCGAAGTCGTAGACGCGCACCCCCGGCGCGGGCCGGGTTTCCTTGACCGGGTCGTGGTTCGCGACGATCCGGGTCGGCGGGGTGATGTCGGCCTGCAGCTGCGTGACGCCGCTGCTGACGACGGCGGGATTCGGGCCGTGGACGCCGATCTCGGCCAGCCGGAAGGTGCAGCTGGTGCCGGCGCAGGCGAGTTTCGTCGCGGTCACCCGGACGTACCGGCCGGTGACGTTCGCGGGCAGCGTGACGGCCGCGGTGCCCGGGTTGGGCTGGTCGGTGTCCGTGCGGTCGGCGACGGTCGTCGCGGTGGCGAACGCCGGGTCGTCGCCGACCTCGACCCGGTAGCGCACCGGGAAGCCGGCGCCGACGACGTCACCCGAGGTGTCGTTGGTCGGGCGCGCCGGGAACAGCGCCACCGAGCCGATCCGCTGCGCCGAGCCGAGGTCGACCTGCACCCACTTCGCGGCGTCGGCACTGGATTCGATGGCGGAGTGGTAGCCCTCGGACGCGTCGATCGAGCCGTCGATGCCGTCGGTGGCGGCCGCCGGGGACCAGCCGCAGCAGGTGGTCGTATCCGACGCGGTGACCGGTTTGCCCTGCGCCAGGCTCTGGCGGTGGGACGCCGGGGCGACGGCGTGCGCGGCGGGCCAGGCACCGGCGTCGAAGCCGGCGGTGTCCCAGCCCGCGATCTCCTTGCGGGCGTCGTAGGTCTCGCCGTAGTAGAAGTCGTCGCCGGTCACCGGGCCGGCGTGGGCCTTCCAGTCGGTGCCGGTGCCGAACCGCGCGGTCGAGCCGTCGGTGTAGGTGACGTCGACCTGCGCGACGAGCGCCGGGCGGCCGGTGTACTGGCCCTTCCCGGCCATGAACGCGAGCGCGTTGCGGCCGGGCTTGAGCAGCTTCGTGACGTCGAGGTCGCGGTAGAGCACGCGAGCCGCGTAGTCGGTGACGGCGGAGTCGAGCACCTGCTGGGGCTGGACGCGGGCGCCGTTGAGGTGCGGCTCGGCCACCCCCTGCGCGCCGAAGTACAGCCGGGCGCGGGCGACGGGCTTGGTGACGTCGAAGCCGCCCCGGACGAGCGCGCCGTCGTCGACCTGCAGCCACCAGGCGGACCAGTCGGCCGGCTGCAGCAGGCCGGTGTCGAAGCGGGCGGGCGCCGACCACGGCGACTGCCGCCCTTCGCTGTTCCACGTCCGCACCGACCACTCGTAGGTGCGGTCGCTGTCGAGGGCCGGTCCGGCATAGGCGACATCGACCGATTTGCCCGAAACCACCCGCCCGGAGTCCCAATGGGACCGGGGGCCGTCGACGCGGATCTCGTACGCCGTCTGGGTTTCCGCGCGGCCGGCGTCGTTCACCGTCCACGCCAGGGTCGGCCGTGGACTGCCGACCAGGACGTTCGCCGCCTGGCCGTCGGCCCGCAGCGCGGTCGGCGGCAGGGGGCCGCCGTGCGCCGGTTGCGCACTCGCCGTCGTGGCGGGTACGACCGCCGTGGCGAGCGCGAGCGCGACGACGACAGCACGTCTCGTCATTGAGGTTCCCAGCCGGCGCATGAACGTCTCCTGACGCCATAAAAACGTTTCAATCAGCCGAGGGACTGTCTACAACCATCCTCGCGGCGAAACAAGAAACGGCGTCATTCCTGTCCGGATGATGGCGAAGAAGACACTCGATCAGCTCAGCGCGCCCTGTTCGCGCAGGCGATGCAGATCCGCGTCGCGGGGAGGGCGGCGAGCCGCTCTTCCGCGATCGGGCCGCCGCAGCGTTCGCAGGTTTCGTAGGTGCCGGCACGAACCCGCTCGGCGGCGCGGCCGAGGTCCGCGAGGTCGTCCTGAGCCTGCCGCAGCATCGCCTGGACCTGCGCCCGTTCGAATGCGATCGTGGCGCCTTCCGGGTCGTGCTCGTCGTCGTTGCTGGTGAACTCCGAGGCTTCGACGATGCCGTCCCGCTGCCGCGCGAGCGAGGCGGCCAGCCGCTCGGTCTCGGCCCGGGCCCGCTCGATCAGCTCCATCGCGACGCGCTCATCCATGACGGGCGACCAGCCGCTCGACCAGCCCGAGCTTGAACCGCTCCCGCCGTTCGACGACCAGCCCCAGCGCCTCGACGTCCTTCAGCGGCCGGCGCCGGAAGTGCTCGCCGGCCAGGGGCACGCTGGCCAGCTCGACCAGCCACTGCATCCCCCGCACCGGCCACACCGAACTCGCCACGTGGTCGACCAGGATCAGCCGTCCGGCGGGCCGCAGCACCCGCGCCATCTCCCCCACGGCCGCCGCGTGGTCCGGGATCGCGCAGAGGCCGAAGGTGCACACGACCGTGTCGAAGGACGCGTCGCCGAACGGCAGTTCGTGCGCGCTGCCCTGCCGGAGGGTCACCTCGCGCCCGAGCTTCCGCGCGCGGTCCCGGGCGAGGTCCAGCATCCCGGCGCTGAGGTCGAGGCCGGTCAGGGTGACGTCGGCGGGATAGGCCGGAAGGTTCAGCCCGGTCCCGACGGCGACCTCGAGCACCTCGCCCACGGCCTGCCCGCACGCCCACTCCCGCGAGTCACCGAAGAGGCGGCGGTCCCAGACGCTCATCTCCGCGTCGTAGGTCGCGGACTTGCGGTCCCAGTACCGACGCCACCGCTCCGCCTTCGTCATACCCCCAGCGAACCACGAATCCGGGGTGGCACGCGGGATCCGGGCGGGATCCGGCGGCCGGGCCGCTCCCGCACCCTCAGCCGAAGGCGGCTTGGGCGAGGGGTTCCCACTCGCGCCACGTCTCCAGGCGCTCGCGGTACTCCTCTTCGACCGCCGCGAAGGACTTGCCGAAGAACACGCGCTGCGGCGGCTTGTCGGTGTCCGCCAGTTCCAGCAGCGGGCCGCGGGTCGCGCGGGGATCGCCCATGTCCCACTCGATCCGGCCCGCCTCGCGGACGTCGTCGTAGTCCGGGTTCGGGGCGCTGGTGCGGATGCTGCCACCGCCGAAGTCCGTGCGGTACGGGCCGGGCTCCAGGCAGATCACGTCGATCCCGAACGCCGCGACCTCCTGCCGCAGGGACTGCGAAAGCCCTTCCACCGCCCACTTCGACGCGTGGTAGGCGCCGATGCCGGGGAACGCGCGGACACCGCCTTCGCTGGTGACCTGGATGATCCGGCCGCGCCCTTGCCGGCGCATGACCGGCAGGGCCGCCTGGGTCAGCCAGAGCGTGCCGAAGAAGTTCGTGTCCAGCTCCGCGCGGATCTCCTCTTCGGTGAGCTCCTCGACCATGCCGAAGTGCCCGTAGCCGGCGTTGTTGACCAGCACGTCCAGGGTCCCGAACTTCGCCACCGTCGCCTCGACGGCGGCGATCGCCGCGGCGCGGTCGGTGATGTCCAGCCGCAGGGGCAGCACGGCGTCGCCGAAGCGTTCGACGAGCGGGCGCAGGCTCTCGACGTTCCGCGCGGTGGCCGCGACCCGGTCACCGCGCTCGAGGGCCGCTTCGGCCCATTCGCGGCCGAAGCCCTTCGACGTTCCGGTGATCAACCAGGTCTTCGTCTCAGTTCGTTGCGTCATGACATAACAGTAGCATGGACTGCATTAATAGTTCGAATGGTAGCCTCCGGGCATGATCGCCGGAGACAGCCGCCGTGAGCGCAAGAAGGCCCAGACCCGGGCCCGCATCCAGGAAGCGGCCTTGGAGCTCTTCGTGAGCCAGGGCTACCGGGAGACGACGATCGCGCAGATCGCGTCGAGCGCCGACGTCGCGACCCGCACGGTCACCCTCCACTTCCCCGCCAAGGACGACCTGCTGTTCGCCGACGACCCGTTCACCCCCGAGTCGCTCGGCCGGCACCTGCGCGAGCGGCAGTCGGCGAGCACGCTCGAAACGCTGCGCGACTGGATGCACACGACCATGCGCGAGCTCGACGCGAGCGACCTCGAGCAGGAGGCGGACCCGGCGCAGGTGTGGCGCCGCCGCGCCCTGCGCGCCCGGCTGCTCATGGAGGACGACGACCTGCGCGGCCGCGCCCGCGCCGGTTACCGCGACCTCGAAGTCCTGGTGGCCACGGGAATCGGCGAAGACATCGGCCGCCCGGCGGACGCGCTGCTCCCCCGGCTCGCCGCCGTCACGGTCGTCACCGGCCTCCGCGAGATCTACGTGACGCGCGAAGGCCGGGCGAAGGCGCAGTCGGCGTCGAGCGAGCTGTCCGATCTGGTCGACGAGGTGCTCGCCTTCGCCGAGGCCGGGCTCCGCGACGCCGGCCAGTGATCAGAGGTCCGTGAAGGCCTCCTTGAGGGACTCTGAGTCCCTCAAGGAGGCCTTCACGGACCTTCCTACCCGGCGTCGGCGGGCAGCTGCTCCACCGGGAAGAAGATTGGGCTGAGCAGGTGTTGCGCGCGGTCCGGGGCCGGTTCGTTGGCCAGCCGGGGGTGGATCACGCGACGCAGTTCGCCGATCATCTCCGCCAGCTCGTCGTGGCTGAGCCAGACCGCGTGCTGCCGGTAGCTGATGAGGTCCGCCATCGGGTCGGCGTTCCCGCTGTCGAGGTACGCGCCGAACTCGGCGATCAGGACCGCCATCGACGTCGCGAACACCCGGCGGTGGTCTTCGGGCGAGAGCGCCGCGACCTCCTCGGCGTCGACCGTCGCCCGGCCCTGGTGCAGCCGGTAGCGGCGTTCGACCGCGCCGCGCACCCGGCGCTCACCGGCGACCTCCAGGACGCCGTGGGCCGCGAGCAGATCGACGTGCCGGTAGACCATCGCCTTCGACGCGTCGGGGATCCGGGCGCACAGCTGCGCGGTGGTCAGCTCCCGCCCGCGCATCGCGTGCACGATCCGCAGCCGCACCGGGTGGGCCAGCAGTTCCAAGGTGTCCACTCCCCAACGTTCTCATACCGTGCTACCGTTCGCAAAACTTGCGAACGTTGGGGGAACCATGACACCACTGGAGTGGCTGGTGGCCGCGTCGGCCCGCGCGCCGCTGCCGGACGACGAAATCCGCGCGCGCCTCGCACCGTCCCTTGTGGACGGAAGCGGCGGGCCGGCCGGGATCAACGCGGCACTCGCCTCGGTGGGACCGCTCACGATCCTCGCGAAAGGCGGCAGCGAGAACCGGGTGCCGGTCCGCGGCCCGGCCGGGGACTACCTCCTGACCGTGCACGTGGACGACGCGGGACTCGTCGACGACCTGCAGCTGACGCCCGATGACCTCAAGCCGGCGTCGTGGGCCGAAATCGACGCGCGGCTCGCGGGCCTCGGCAAGCGCGTGTCCTTCGCCGCGGCGGAGATCGACGGCGGGCAGAGCCGGATCGTGCACGGCCTCGACGCCGACACGCTGCGGCCGATCGGGTCGGCGTTCAAGCTGTACGTCCTGGGCGCGCTCGCCCAAGCCGTCGTCGAGGGTCGAGCGTCGTGGGACGAACCCCTCGCGATCCGCGACGACTGGAAGAGCTTGCCGTCCGGCACGATGCAGAACCACCCGGCGGGCACGGAGTTCCCGCTGTCCGAGTTCGCCCGGCTGATGATCTCGATCAGCGACAACACCGCGACCGACCACCTGATCCACCGGCTCGGCCGGGACGCGGTGGAGCGGCAGCTGGCGCTGTTCGGTCATCAGCGGCCCGAAGCGAACGTCCCGTTCCGCACCACGAAGGCGTTCTTCCGGCACAAGACTCCGTCCGGACAGCTCTGGCCCGCTCCCGTGGACATCGACGAGGTCGAGTGGTTCGCGTCCCCGGCCGATGTCTGCCGCGCCTACGCCGGGCTGCTCCGGTTCGACCAGCCCGAAGTCGGCAACGCCTTGTCCCGCAACGATGACGGCCTCGATCTGGACGCCACCGCGTTCCCGGAAGTCTGGTACAAGGGCGGCAGCGAGCCCGGCGTCGTCACCCTGCACTACCTCGCGCGGACCGCCGGCGGCGGCCGGCGAGCCGTCAGCCTGATGGTGTCCGATCCGGAGTCCACACTCGACACCCTCCCCTTGATCGCCGAAGCGCAGCCGGTCATCCGAGGGGCGTTTCACCTGCTGGCGTGACGGGCCAGGGGGCGGCGCCGGTCATCAGGCCGATCATGCCCGCGACCAGCCGCATCTGGTCCACCGTCCGGATGTCGGCCTCGACGAGCCGCGGCGAGCACACCAGGATCGCCAGCGCCTGCGCCCGCGACAGGGCGACGTTGAGCCGGTTGCGCGACAGCAGGAAGTCGAGCCCGCGGGGCAGGTCGACCGCCGACGACGACGTCATCGTGGTGATCACCACCGGCGCTTCCTGGCCCTGGAACCGGTCGACCGTGCCGACCCGGACGCCGGGGAACCCGGCTTCCTCCAACGCCCGCGCCACGGTGCGCGCCTGCAGGTTGTACGGCGCGACGACGACGATGTCCGCGTCGCCGAGCGGCCGGGGCGTGCCGTGGTCCGTCCACAGGCGACCGTGGAGGCCGGTCACGATCGCCGTGACGGCGGCGGCTTCCTCCACCGAGCGGGTCGTGTTGCCGTGGTGGTCGACCTCGGCCAGGTACAGGCCCGGCTCGACGCCCTCGATGGCGCGTTCCGCGGCCGAGGGGTGGGCGTGCAGACGGCCGGCGTAGGACAGGTTCGACACCGGCTCGCACACGGCCGGGTGCATCCGCCGGGTCTCGTCGAGGAAGTAGCCCAGCGCCGGCGGCATGATGTCGGCCTCGCCGATCAGGTGCCCCAGCGCCGAGGCCTCCGCGCCCGCCGGGTGCGTCCCCTGCACGACCTGGGGCAGCTGCTGCGGATCACCCAGCAGCAGGACGTTCCTGGCGCACATCGACACCGCGAGCGCGTCGGCGAGGGCGAACTGGCCGGCCTCGTCGATGATCAGCAGGTCGAACGGTTCCTCGCGGATCGCGGCGTTGGCGAACGTCCACGCCGTCCCGCCGACCAGGTGCCCGTTGTCGTGCTCCAGGCGCCAGTTCACCAGCGCCGGGTTGCTCTTCGGCTGCTCCCACGGCGCGGCCGGGTCCGGCGTCCGCTTCGCGCGCTTGGCGCACGGCAGTTCCGGCGCGCTCTTCATCGCCGCGCTCAGCACATTTTCCACGGCCTTGTGGCTGTTGGACGTGACGGCGACGGTCCGCCCGGCGCGCACGAGGTGGGCGATCAGCTTCCCGGCGAGGTAGGTCTTGCCCGCGCCCGGCGGACCCTGCACCGCGAGCGTCGACCCGTCGAGCTCGTCGACGGCTTCGATGACGGTGCGGACGAGATCGTCCCCCGGCTCCGGCAACGCGGCGCCGCCGAGCAGCCGCGGCGACGTCCGGCGGAGCAGGTCGACGCCGGGGTGGCGCGGCAGCACCGGAAGGGCGTCGACGACCAGGCGGGCGAGATCGGCGACGGCCTCGTCCTTCGGCGACGGACGCACCGGGCTGCCGGGCAGCACGGCGGTCGGCCGGTCACCGGTGATGGCGTCGGGCGGGCAGCTCTCTTCGAGTGTCAGCTCCACGGCCGTCGCCGAGACGACCTTGGCGTCGCGGGCGGTGGCGCCGTAGCGCAGCCGGACGTCGTCGCCCGGCGCGAACGGGTGCGGCCGGTCCGGGTCGCAGGTCAGCAGCAGCGTCCGCTTCGCGTTGCGGACCCGCCCGGCCGGCGGCACCCACTCCCCCGCGTCCAGCGACACCGGCACCGCGCAGGCGGTGTCGACCTCGAGGTCGCCGAGCGGCGCGGCCAGCTGGCGGAAGTACTCCCACCACGCCGGGTTGGTCTCGCGGCGGTGGTAACCGACCGACGCCGCCAGCAGCGCGCGGGCGCGTTCGTCGGGGGTGAAGGCGCCGGGGTCGTCCGGCAGGCCCTCGATCAGCGGGTCGACCAGCGCGGCCAGCTGCGCGGCCCGTTCGGCGCGCCGCTCGGCGGCGACGTCCTCCTCGGCCTGGCGGATCAGCGCGTCCTCGGCCGACTCCTCGACCGGTTCCGGGAGGTCGATCCCGGCGTCCGCGCGGACCTGGTGGAGGAACTCGAACAACCGCAGCGTCGAGACGCAGTCGTACTCGGTGGTGTCCGCGATCCCGCGCAGGATTTCCCCTGCGCGCTCCGGTTCGGCGGACAGGGTCAGGTACTCCTCGTACGCCTCGACGTCCGACACCGCGGTCTTCCCGCCGCCCTCACGCGCGCCGGGCATGTAGAGCGCTTCGAGGTAGCGGATCGAGTACGACCGCTGCGAGACGCGCAACGCCTTGCGCACCACCGCATGCAGGTCCACGACCGCACCGCCGCGCAGCAGCTGGTCGACGGCTTCCTCGCGGGTGCCGTGCACCGCCGCGAGCCGCTTGATCGCGGTGACCTCGTAGGGCGCGTAGTGGTAGACGTGGGAGCCGGGGTGCTCGGCGACGCGCGCCTCGGCGAAGTCGACGAACTCCTCGAACGCCCGCTTCTCCTGCGCGCGGCTGTGGGCCCAGAACGGCGTGAACTCCTGGCCGTTTTCCGTGGTGACGGCGCCGAAGAGGTACTCCAGGCCCTCGCCCGCCAGCGCGTGCGGATCGCCCGCCAGGTCGAGGAAGACGTCGCCCGGCGCGGGGGCCGGCAGCTCGGCGAGCGCGCCGGGCTCGACGATCTCGTAGGAGACGTCGCCGGTCTTGTCCTGCCGGACCTGGAGCGCGGCCTGGGCCCGCAGGGCCGCGAACGCCGTGACGGACAGGTCCCGCGGCCGGTCGGCCGGGCCGGCCGCGGCCAGCGCGTCGATCGAGCCGAGCCCGGCGGCGACGAGCTTGCGGCGCTGGTCGCCGCGCATCCCGGCGACGAGCGAAAGGTCGCGGTCGGCTTCGCGGGCGGACGTGCAGTGCTGGGCGAACCCACAGGTCGCGCAAGCCGGGCGTTCGTCGGCCCAGAGCCGGGCGGGCAGGCTCGGAGACCGGCCGCGCAGCCGGGCCCCGAGGCGGTCGACCAGGGGCCGGAAGTCGTCGACCCGCAACGTCCGGGTGCCGCCGTCGCCGAGCCGCAGGTGCAGCTGCGGCCCGGTCGGCCAGCCGGCCCGGCGCAGCGCGTCGGCGAAGGCGGTCAGCTGCACCACGGCAGCGGGCTTCGCCTGGCGGGCCGGCTTCGCGTCGTACACCTCGTAGCGGCCTTCGGCGTCCTGGACCAGGAAGTCAGCGCGGCCCGAGAACTCTTCGTCGCGAAGGACGGCCTGGTGGATCACCGGCACCCCTTCGCGCAATGCCGCTTCGGTCGCCTTCGCAGCGGCAGCGAGGTCGCGGACGTCGATCTCGACCGCCGCGCGGCCTTCGGCGCGGAACCGGGCGAGCATGGTCTCCGCCGCCGTGCGGCCGGGCTCGTCGGGCACGGGACCGGGCCGTGGCGCGCCCGGCAGGCCCGCGGCCAGCGCCTGGTTCAGGACGCTGCGGTGTTCGCACTCGAGCAGGTCGGCGAGATCGGCTGGGGTGTACATCGCCGCGAAGTCTGACACGGCGATACACCCGGTCGGACCACACGGGCCCCGACACGCCGACCCCGCGGCCGCGCATTCCGGTGACGAATCGCCCCGACACGGTCGGAACCGTGGCCGCCGGGGTATTCCTGTTCGGTCGAGGAGTGCGCGCCGACCCGCGAGGAGCGTCATGAAGCAGCCCCTGCCCCAGCGGATGTACCTGCTTTGCTGGGACGGCGACAAGCGCCGGCTCGACCCGGCCAGTGTCCTGGTCCGGGGGCCGCTGCTGCGGGCCGCCGCCGTGGCCGAGCTGACCCTCGGCGGCCTCCTGCAAGACCTCGACGGCAAGGCCGGACGCACCCCGCAGGCCGTGCGCACCCCGGACGATCCCTTTCTCGCCCAGGTCCTCGACGGCGTCCCCCCGGACCGGCCGCGGCGCTGGTCCAGCGTCCTGGACCGCGACTGGCACCGGGCCGAGGCCGAGGTCCGCGACCAGCTCGCCGCGGCCGGCGTCCTCTCCCTCGACCGCCGCCGGGCGCTGGGGCTGTTCCCCGTCCGCCGGGTCACGGTGACCGACTCCGGCCGGGCCCGGGAGCTGCGAGAGCGCGTGCGGAACGCGGCGCTCGGCGGTCACGACCCGGCCGGCGTCGCCATCGAGGACACGAGCCTGGCCCTGTTCGCCGCCAACGGCGACGTCCACACCGTCTTCACCCCCAAGGAGCGGCGCACGCACCGGAAGGCGTTCCGGGCGATCGCCGACCACGTCGACACGGTGCTGCCGGGCTTGCGGAAGGGCCTGATCTGGTCCGTCGCGGCCCGCCGATCGGCGGCCGCCGCCTGAACCGCGGTCACCAGACCAGGTCAGGATCCTCCGACACCGACCACAGCGCGGTGACCACCGCGGCCCACCGGTCGGCGGCCACCGCCTGACCCACCGTCACCAGACCAGGTCGGGATCCTCGGTGACCGACCGCAGCGCGGTGACCGTCGCGTGGCCCTCGGCCAGCAGCGCGGCGTCGCTGCCGGGCGGTAGCGCGCCCTCGACCAGCACGGCGGACAGCGCGATCGTGCCGTCGCCAGTGTCTTCGATGCGGCCCTGCACGGCGCCGAACTCGGCCAGGCCGGCCCGTTTCGGCGGACCGGCCTCGGGGCGGTTCGGCACGTTGAGGTTCAGCACCGACCCGGCCGGCAGCGCCGCCAGCCGGTCGAACAAACCCGCCGCGACCGCGACCGCGGTGTCCCAGTGAGGGTCGGTTTCGTCGCCCAGCTCGACGTCGAGCGACACCGCCAGCGCGCGGGCGCCGTGCAGCGACGCGGTCAGTGCCGCCCCCACCGTGCCCGAGTGCAGCACCGCGCGGCCGGTGTTCGCGCCGAGGTTGATCCCGGACAGCACCACGTCCGGCGGATCGCCGAACGCCCCCTGCGCCGCCAGCAGGGCGATGAGTCCCGGGTGCGCGGCGACGGCGTGCACGGGGACGCCGTCCAGGCCCGGCACGTCCCGCCGCTCGACGGCGACCCGGCGGGTGTCCCCCGCGGCGGCGGTGAGGCCCGCGCTGGTGCCGCTCGCCTCCTGGGCCGGCGCCGCGACGACGACGTCCCAGCCGTGCGCCCGCGCGCCGCGGGCCAGTGCGTGCAGCCCCGGCGATTCGACGCCGTCGTCGTTGGTGACCAGGATCCTCATGCGTACTCCTTCTCGGGCGAGGCGGCCGGACGTCCTCGGATGGCTACGCAGTGGGGTCGGGGCCGAGGGCGCGGTCCAGGAGCGCGCCCAGCTGGTCGACCTGGGCGGCCGACAGGTCCTCGAACGAGGACTCGACGATGCCGTCCACGAGGTCCTGGCCGTCCGCGCGCAGCCGCTCGCCTTCCTCGGTGAGCCGGTGCCGCACCGCGCGTCCCGGGCCCGGGACGCGCTCGATCAGCCCGCGGTCGGCCATCCGGGTGGCCAGCGAGCCGAAGGACTGATCGGTCTGGAAGGTCAGCACGGCGAGGTCGTGCAGCGACGCCTCCGGCTCGCGGTGCAGGTGGCGCAGCGTGTCCCACTGCACGAGCGAAAGCCCCAGCGGCGCCAGTGCGCGGCTCAGCGCGCGGTGGTGGCGGTACTGCAGGCGCTTCACGGCCAGGGCGACCTCTGCCGGGCGGTACGTCATGCGCTCACCCTAACCCATCGAGGACAGCTTGCTTATCTAAGGAAGCTGATCTAAGGTTCCTTAGGTAAGGCCCCGCCGACACCGAAGAAGGACTCATGACCACGCTTCCCCAGGCCGGTTCGCTCCGGCCCACCCGCACCGAAACCCGCACGTTCGGCTCGGTCGGGATCACCTTCCAGGACCGCGACCGCACCCGGCCGTTCCTGCTGCTGCACGGCGGTGGCGGCGTCGCGACGATGGCCGGCTTCGCCGACCTGCTCGCCGAGCGCACCCACTCCCGCGTGCTGCTGCCCACCCACCCCGGCTTCGGCGGCACCCCGAAGGCCGACGGCCTGACGAACGTCGCCGAGCTGGCCAAGGCCTACGTCACGATGCTCGACGAGCTCGACCTCACCGACGTCACCGTGCTCGGCAACTCCTTCGGCGGCTGGCTGGCCGCCGAGATCGCCCTGCTCGAGAGCCCGCGGGTCAGCGGCGCGGTGATCGTCGACGGCGTCGGCGTCGAGGTCGACGGCCACCCGGTGACCGACGTCCGCGGCCTGACCCCGCAGGAGCTGCGGGCCATTTCCTGGCACGACGCGAGCAAGGCGCCGGTGCCGCCGGCCGGGGGCACCGGTCCGAGCCCGGACGTCGTCGCCCTCCTCGGCTACACCGGCGCGGCGATGGCCGACCCGACGCTGGCCAAGCGGCTCGGCGGGCTCGACATCCCGGTCCACGTGATCTGGGGCGAGAGCGACGGCATCGTCACCCCGGACTACGGCCGCGCCTTCGCCGCCGCGATCCCGCTGTCGACGTTCACCCTGCTCCCCCGCAGTGGCCACCTCCCCCAGCTCGAGACGCCCGAAGAACTGCTCGGTGCCCTGCTCGACCTCGGCAACTGACCTCAAGGAGAAACCATGCCCACCTCATTGAGCGTGACCCGGATCGGGCACGCCTGCCAAGTGATCGACATCGGCGGGCTCCGCGTTCTCACGGACCCGTGGTTCACCCAGACCGCCACCTACTACCAGGGCGAACCGGTCTTCTCGAGCGTCGGAAACCTCGGCCGGCTCGACGCCGTCGTCGTCACCCACGAGCACTACGACCACTGCGATCTCGACGCGTTGGTCGCCGGCGGCTTCGACCTCGACACGCCGCTGATCGGGCCGGGCACGGTCGCGGCCATCGCGCGGGACAAGGGTTTCCGCGACGTCCGCGTCGTCGAAGCGTGGGAAGCCACCACGGTCGGCGAGCTGACGGTGACCGCGGCGCCGGGCAAGCACGGCGTCCACGAGGTCACCTTCGTGATCCAGGCGGGCGGCCGCACGGTGTTCTTCGGCGGCGACTCGCTGCGCGTGCCCGAGCTGGACACCATCCCGGAGCGCTTCGGCCACGTCGACCTGGCCATCCTGCCGACCAACGGCCTGTGCATCCGGCCGATGAACCTCCAGCAGGTCGTCATGGACGCCGAAGAAGCCGCCGGGCTGACGGCCGCGCTGAAGCCGACCATGGCCGTGCCGCACCACTACGCGTTCCACAGTGGACGGCTGGGCGACAGGATGATCACCAAGGGCGACCAGGACCCGCGCCACTACGCCGACGCCGTCGCGCGGCTCGCGCCGGAGGTCGACGTCCGCCTGGTCCTGCCCGGCACCCCGGTGCTGGTCCCGTGAGGGAGTTCCGGCCCGAGGTCGGCGACGACCTCCCGCCCGGCGAACGGCCCATGGTCGCCGTCGTCCGGGCGGTGCCCGGTCACGAAGACCGGCTCGCCGCCGCCATCGCGATCCTCACGGCCGCGGTGCGGACCGAGCCGGGGTGCCGGGAGTTCCGGGCGTTCCAGGACGTCGCGAACCCCGGCGTCTTCTACCTCTACGAGATCTACGAAGACACCGACGCGTTCCGCGTGCACCTGGCCACCGGGCACGTCGCGCACTTCTTCACCGAACTGGCCCAGCACAGCACTTCGGACGCCGGGGCCTTGGTCCAGCTCGCCGAGGTAGCGCCTGCACTACCCGGGGTCCGGTAGGCAGCGCTACTGATCTTCGTGCCGGATTCGACCAGCCTTGAGCCATCGAATCCGGTTCGGCGAAGGAGAGCTGATGCAGACGACGGTGCGCAAGGGCGTGGTGGTGCTGGCCGCGGCGGGGGTGCTGGGGGCCGCCCTGACGACGGCGGCCGCGGCGGGCCCGCCCCCGAGGTCGGCGGTCCAGCAGAGCCTGGACTCGTTGGTGAGCCAGGAGAAGTTCCCGGCCGCGCTCGCCTCCGTGACCAAGGACGGCCGGACGACGTCGCTGGTCTCCGGGTCCGCCCGGCTCGGCGGCCAGGTCCCGGTGCCGCGGGACGGCGAGGTCCGGGCGGGCAGCAACACGAAGACGTTCACCGCGACCGTCGTCTTGCAGCTGGTGGCCGAGGGCAAGGTCGAGCTGGACGCGCCCATCGAGAAGTACCTGCCCGGCGTGGTGCGCGGCGAAGGCATCGACGGGACGAAGATCACCGTCCGGCAGCTGCTGCAGCACACCAGCGGGCTCCCGAACTACACCGAGTACATCGGGTTGGAGGACTTCGGGAAGATCCAGCACAAGTTCTTCCAGCCGCACGACCTGCTCGCTGCGGCCCTCGCCCACCCGGCGAAGTTCGCGCCCGGTACCCAGTGGGAGTACAGCAACACCAACTACCTCCTGGCGGGCCTGCTCATCGAGCGCGTGACCGAGCGTCCGGTGCAGGAGCAGATCACCGAACGCGTGATCAAGAAGGCGGGGTTGCGCCACACCTACTGGCCGCAGCCCGGGGACCAGACCATCCACGGGCCGCACCCGCAGGGCTACGCGACCCGCACGTTCACCGATCCCACGATCGTCGACGCCACCGAGATGGACCCGTCCTGGGGCGGCGCGGCCGGTCAGCTGATCTCGACGCCGAGCGACCTCGCGCAGGTCTCCCGCGCGCTGCTCGACGGCAGGCTGCTCCCGCCCGCGCAGCTCGCCGAGATGCGCAAGACGGTCGACGCGCCGCTGCTGCCCGGGTGGCGTTACGGCCTCGGGCTGTTCCGCGTCCCGCTCAGCTGCGGCGGCGCGTACTGGGGCCACGGCGGTGACATCGAAGGGTACGAAACCCGCGGTGGCACCACGGACGACGGCCGGTCCGTCGGGCTCGCGGTGACGGCGTTGCCGGGCACCTTCGGCGACGCGGACCAGGCTGCGAAAGCCGTCGTGGCCACTGTGGACACCGCGTTCTGCCGGTGATCACCGAGGGGGCCCGGGCCGGATTTCCGGCCCGGGCCCGACCTGGCGTTCTTCGGCCGTGAGGTTGCGGAGCGTCCACAGCCCGTACAGCGCCAGCAGGGGTTTACCGACCATCCACTCACCGAGGCGGTAGTCGTCCGCTCGCACGAGCCGCTCGGCGAGATCAGGGCGCTGCCGCCGCAAGTACGCCCGGGCCTTGAGCGCGTGCGCCGGCTGGGAGACGATCTTGACGCGGTCGACGTCCTCGAGGAGCGGGATCACGTTCGTGATGTTCTCCCACGTCGTCGCGCTCCGGTCTTCGAGAAGCACCGGGCCGTCGAACCCGAGCACCGACTTCGCGTAATCGGCCATCAGCTGGGCCTCCGCGGCTCCACCGCCCGTGGGACCACCGCTGAAGATCACGCGGGTGTCGGCGGCGGCGGAGCGGATTCCGGCACGAACGCGCCGGCGGTTGACGAAGTTCGCCGTCGGCCGCGGATTCCGGTAGCCCAGCACGACCACGGCTTCGGACCCGCCCGCACCACTTCCGACAAGGGCGCGAGACCAGCGCCAGTTCACCCACTCGCCCCAGGCCAGGATCGCGGCGCCGACCACCGCCGGTCCTGTCGTTCTTCGCATGCGGCGACGCTAGGGCCGCGGCCGCTGCTTGACGCCGGCGGCGAGCAGGCCGGCCACTTCGGCGATCCGGGCCGCGCGAACGTCCGGTCTGCCCTTGGTCCCGTCGATCCAGCGCAGGTAGGCCTTGCGGTAGAACTGCGCCAGCGTGTCGAAGAACGCGGCGGCGGCCGGGTCGGCCGCCAGCGCCGCGGCGACGTCTTCGGCGAGGTCACCGCGCTGCGGACCCTCCGGGGCGAGCACGACGGTCACCTCGTCGCCGACCGCGGCGGCCGTGTCGCGCAGCCACAACGGCGTCACGGTCAGGACCCACCCGCCGTCGCCGGGCGACAGCCTCCCGCGGACGTGCCGGTCGCCGATCGTGCCGCCGACCGGGTGATCGGCCTTCTCGCCCCACGTCTCGTCCGGGTCGAACGGCACCACGATGACGCCGGCACCCCGGCGACCTGCGGTGATGACGGCACGGAACCGCTGTGCGCTCATCCGCCGATCGTGGCGTCTTTAGCAGCTGCGCACAACCGCGTCCCCCGGAATCATCACCGCGGCTCAGCCGGTCCGGGCCGTTTTGCGTCCTCGCCCGGCGCGTGAGTGCATGGCAAACGGGGCGGTGGAGCGAAGGAGCTTCGACATGAACGAGCGGGCGGAGCGCGGACGCCCGGCGCCGGAGACGGGCAGCCAGGCCCGGACGCTGTGGGTGTCCCTGCCCGGCGAGGTCGCGCGGCGGTTCCGGCCGCACGCGGACAACCTGGGCAAGAAGATCCTCGAAGCGATCCAGCGCGAGGTGCCCGAGTACGCCAAGCCGCTGGAGGGCGGGTTCGGCACGGTCATCATCAAGGCCATCGAAGAAGCCGTCATCGGCTCGATCGACAGCATCGGCGGGAAGCCGTCCACCCAGGACAAGTGGGTCGAGCTGTTCCGCGAGGTGGGCCGCGGGGTCCACAAGGGCGGCGGCAGCCTCGACTCGCTGCAGGCGTCCTACCGCGTCGGCGGCCAGGCCGCCTGGCGCTACATCGCGGCGTGGGGCCAGCGCACCGGCATGCCGACGCCGATGCTGTGCGTCTGCGCCGAGGCGATCTTCGCCGTGATCGAGGAGATCTCGTCGTACTCGGTCGAGGGTTACACGGTGGCCCAGACGAAGGCCGCGGGCACGCTCGAGCGGCGTCGGCGGCGCCTGCTGGAACTGATCCTGGCCACGCCGCCGTCGTCCCCGCAGAGCATCGCCACCACCGCGAAAGCGGCCGATTGGAAGCTCCCGGAGCAGGTCAACGCCGTGGCGCTGGAGCCCCCCGACGACCAGCACGGCGACCTGCAGGGCCTGCCGGTGCACGCGGACGTCCTGGTCGACCTGGAGAGCACCCAGCCGTGCCTGGTGTCCGCGAACCTGGAGCGCGACCTGCGGCTGCTGCAGCCCGCGTTGCGCGGCTGGCACCTGGCGGTCGGGCCGCGGGTACCGCTGGCCGACGCGGCGACGTCGTTGAGCTGGGCGTGCCGGACGTTGCAGTTGATGCGCCAGCGGATCATCGACCCGCGCCCGGTCGTGCACAGCACGGATCACCTGAGCACGGTGTGGCTGATGCACGACGACTTCCTGCTCGCCGAGCTGAGCCGCAAGGTCCTCGGCCCGCTCGTCGGCCTGACCGCGAAGCAGCAGGAGCGCCTCGGCGAGACGCTGATGGCGTGGCTGGAATCGCGGGGCAGCACCCCGGAGATCGCGGAGGTGCTGAAGATCCACCCGCAGACGGTGCGATACCGCCTCAACCAGCTGACGGAGCTGTTCGGCGACAGCCTGAACGACCCGGCGCAGCGGCTGGACATGCAGCTCGCCCTGCACGCGCACCGGTTGCGCGGGACCCGGCCGATCGACGTGGCCGGCACCGCCCACACGTGACCGTAAGCCCGGCCCTCGACGCCGGGTGTGAACGGGCCGTGGCGGCCGGGGAGGGTCACCCGGCCGCCACGGCCCCGTACCTGGGTCAGGCGATCGTCGTGGTGGTGAAGATCGGGCTCGGGTTGGGGAAACACGCTGTCGGGGCGGAGATGTCGAAGATCTGGTTGACCACCGACGTGAACGTCAGTCCCGGGTTGCTGTAGCTCGTGCCCGCCAGCTTCGTCTGGATCGTGCCCGACGTCCCGGCCTTCAGGTGGAACGTGATGGTCGGCAGCTCGAACGCCGCGCCGCCGGCGATCGGGCCGGCGAAGCTCAGCGTCGCCACTCCGCCGGAGACCGCGATCGTCGGCGGGGCCGAGCCCAGGCCGGAGCCGCCCGAGAGGGCCGAACCCACGTACGTCGAGTTCGCCGGGACCGGCAGCTTCAGCGCGAAGTTCTTGACCTGCTTGAGCTTGAAGCCCGCGACCGTGGCCGGCACGGTGTTCGGCGCCGGGTCGACGATGATGTCGAACGCCGCGCCCGGGGCGACCGTGGCCGGCGCCGTGACGTCGGTGCCCTGCACCAGGTTCGCCTGCTGCGGGCCGACGATCGGCGCGTTGGCCTGGCAGTCCAGGTTGACCGGGACCACCGCCGCGGACGCCGGGGCCGCGAGGGCCACCGCGGCCGCGCCCGCGACCGCCAGCACGCTGAGGGGACGGATGCCGTGGGACATGGGAACCACTCCTTTGTGGACAAGTGCGGTCGAATGAACCGCGGTGGGCAGGTGGCGATGCACCCGATGTGGCGTTGGGGGCGTCCAACGCCACATCGGGGCGTTCGGGGCCGGGCCCAGCCGGGCCGGGCGGCTAGCGGCCGGTGAAGGGGGTAGCGGTCCGAGCTCGCCGTGCGGTGCGCGCGATTTCGAGCAGTTCGGCGTACTCGACGAGCCGGGTGCGGTCCGCCGCGGCGAGGCACTGGTAGAGCCGCAGCAGCCGGGCCGGCTCGGACGGGTGGCCGGCCGGCTCCTCCAGGAAGTAGCCGACCGGCCGCCGGTAGAGCCCGGCGAGGGCCTTGAGCTCCAGGCTGTCGACCTTGCGCGTGCCCGCCTCGATCCCGGAGATCGCCGACCGCGGCACGCCGAGCCGGTCGGCGACCGCCCGCTGGGTCAGCCCGAGGCGTTCCCTGCACCCGCGCAGCCGCGCGGCCAGGCACTCCTGCTCCTCGTCATTCACGGTCATGCACGCCGATCAGCAGTTGGACGGCGCCTGGTCACCGGCGAACCGCTTGACGATCCACTGGTGCGCGTCCCCGTTGCCGGCGAAGATGCCGGAGAGGTGGTCGGAGACGTAGGTGTTCCACTGCTCGCGGACCCCGGCGGCGCAGTACGTCTTGTGCAGCGCGTCGGCCTGCGGCGTGTTCACGATCTCGTCGGTGCTCGCGTGGTACTGGAAGACCGGCACGCGCGGCGGGTTCGCGCCGAGCTTGTTCTGCGCGAGCCGCGCCTTCCACTGCGGGGTGTCCAGCGGGTTGGACGTCGTGTAGTCGCTGATCTTCTTGAACGGGTAGTTGGTCAGCAGCTCGACGACGCAGGCGTTCTGCTTGGCGTCGTTCAGCTGCTGACGCCCGGTGTCGTTGAGGTAGGAGTCCAGCTTCAGGTCCGGGTACGCGGCGTCGAGCCCGACCGCGGCGAAGGCGAGGAAGCCGAAGCCGATGTAGCCGTCGAGGCCCTTGGCGACCGCGGTCAGGTCGGCCGGGACACCGCCCGCCGCGACGCCGACCAGGTTCAGCTCGGGGGCGTAGGCAGGCTGCTTCTCCCCCGCCCACATGGCTCCGCCGCCGCCTTGGGAGTAGCCCTGGAAGATCACCTTGGCGGTCTTCGACAGCTTCGCCGGGGAGAACCGCTGCGCCGCGCGGACCGAGTCGATCACGGCCGGGCCCATCGACTGCCCGGTGATGTAGGTCGGCACGGTCGTCGGCGAGTAGCCCTCGTAGTCGGTGACCGCGACGGCGTACCCGCTGGAGAGCGAGTCGTTGATCGCCGGCTGGTCGTAGAGCGTGCCGCGCTCGATCGCCTTGGACGGCGTGCACTTGAACGCCGGGCCCTGCGTGCCGACGCCGTAACCGATGATCGGCGCCTTCGCCGGGTCGACGCCCTTCGGGACGAGGATCGTGCCGGTCACCGCGTCCGGCTTGCCCTGCCCGTTGGTCGAGAGGTACATGACCTCCCACGCGTCGGCGTTGGCGGCGTTCATCAGCGGCACCGACGGGCGCCAGCGGAGGACGTCACCGGGCTGCCCGGCCGGCAACGGCGCCGGGGCCTTGTAGAACGAGTCGTCGAACGGCCCGGGCAGGCCCACGGCCGCCGCGGCCGCCGTCGTCACGGGCGCGGCCGGAGCGGCGGCCGCCGGGGAGCTGACGACGGCCACTCCAGCCGCCAGCGTCGACAAGCTCACCAGAGCGAGGAGTACCTTGCGTTTCACCGGAACCTCCATCGGGGAAAGGAATTTCACGCGGGCAGGCCGAGCGCGTTCGCGAGGATCGGCCAGGAGTTGTGCAGGGCGCGCTGCCAGTACGGCCAGCTGTGCGTGCCGGGGCCGTAGTAGTCGACGGTCGCCGGGATCCCCTGCGACTGCAGCTTGTCCGTGAAGCTCCGGGACGTCAGCAGGGCCGACGGTTCCAGCGGGTCGGACTGCCCCGGCGGGTCGAGCGGGCCGGTCTGGCCGTTGCCGCACGAGAGGTAGAGCGCGGTGCCGCGCAGTGCGTCGGTGTGGTCGTAGGGGTTGTGCGCCGACCAGATCGGCCAGGTCGCCACCTCGTCACCCCAGAGGTCGAAGAAGTTGTAGAACCCGGCGCGCGCCAGGATTCCCTTGATGACGCCGGCGGTGCCCGGGAACAGGGTGTTGGGCACGCCGCTGTAGGAGGCCGCGGCGCCGAACATCCCCTTGTGCTGGAAGGCGTACGCGAGCGCGCCGTACCCGCCGATCGACACACCGGCCACCGCCCGGCGCGTGTTGCCGTGGTACCCGCGCTCGACGATCTGGCGGACCTCGGCGGTGTGGAAGGTGTCCCAGTCGGGGGTGTTCTTCAGGCTGAAGTTCCACCACTTCGTGTACATCCCGGCCGCGCCGTCGGTCGGCATGACCAGGATCGCGTCCTTGGTCGCGGTGAACGCCTTGACGTCGGTGAACTGGTCCCAGGACTTGTAGTCCACCGGTTCGCAGCAGCCGTGCAGCAGGTACAGCGTCGGCCAGGTGCGCGTCGGCTGCGCCTGCCAGCCGGTCGGCACGATCAGCCGGACCATCCCGGTCGTGCCGAGGGCGGGCGAGCTGATCTTGAGGTCGACGGTGCGCGCGTCCAGCCAGGTCTCCTGGGTCACCTTCGCGCCGTCGTCGGCGGTCACCGGCGTCACCGCGGCCACCGGGCCGGCCCCCGTGCCGAGGAGCACCGCCGCGAAGAGCACTGCCAGTCCCACCCGGCGACGACGTCGGCGCCCGGCCCGCTCGAGGTTCATCTGTTCTCCGTTCTCACAGCGGGATGTTCCCGTGCTTCTTGGCCGGCAGGGTCTGCCGCTTGGTCCGCAGCGCGCGCAGCGCGCGGGCCACCTGCAGGCGGGTCTGCGACGGTGCGACGACCTGGTCGACGTAGCCGCGTTCGGCGGCCAGGTAAGGACTCGCGTGGCGCTCGCGGTACTCCTCGGTGAGGCGGCGCCGGGTGACGGCGACCTCGTCCGGGGACAGCCCGGCGAGCTCCCGCCGGTGCAGCACCTGCACCGCGCCTTCGGCGCCCATCACCGCGATCTCCGCGGTCGGCCAGGCCAGGTTGACGTCGGCGCCGAGGTGCTTGGAGCCCATCACCGCGTAGCCACCGCCGTACGCCTTGCGCGTCACCACGGTCACCTTCGGCACGGTCGCCTCGGCGTAGGCGTAGATCAGCTTGGCGCCGCGCCGGATGATCCCGCCGCGCTCCTGGTCCACGCCGGGCAGGTAGCCGGGGACGTCGGCGAGGGTCAGCAGCGGGATGCCGAACGCGTCGCAGAACCGCACGAACCGCGCGGCCTTCTCCGACGCGTCGATGTCGATCACGCCGGCCTGGTGGCGGGGCTGGTTGGCGACCACGCCGACCGAGCGGCCCTGGATCCGGGCGAACGCGCAGATCATGTTGGGCGCGAAGGCGCTGTGGATCTCGGTGTAGTCGCCGTCGTCGACGAGCCGCGCGAGCACCTCGGTCATGTCGTAGGCCTGGTTGAGCGAATCCGGCACGAGCCGGTCGAGCTCCAGGTCCGCCGCCGTCAGCCCGGGATCGGTGTCGTCGGCGTACTCCGGGGCGAGGTCGAGGTTGTTCGAAGGCAGGTAGCCGAGCAGGGTCTGCACCCACTCGATCGCGTCGTGCTCGTCGACGGCCCGGTGGTGGGCGTTGCCGGCGACCTCGCTGTTGGTCGCCGCGCCGCCGAGCTGTTGCGAGGTCACGCGTTGCCCGGTCACGGCGTGCACGACGTCCGGGCCGGTGACGAACATGTGCGACGTCTCGTCGACCATCACGGTGAAATCGGTGATGGCGGGCGAGTAGACCGCGCCGCCGGCGCACGGGCCCATGATCATCGAGATCTGCGGGATCACGCCGGACGCGTGGGCGTTGCGGCGGCCCAGTTCCGCGTAGTAGGCCAGCGAGACGACGCCCTCCTGGATCCGCGCGCCGCCGGAGTCGTTGATGCCGACGACCGGGCAGCCGAGCGTCA